>NZ_VBVX01000784.1 GCF_005981925.1 Streptomyces albidochromogenes | reverse complement strand
TGGCGTGGATCTACCGTGTCGACCAAGGTCGACACCTACCAACAGCCGCGAAGATCTGTCAGAGGTGGGGCGGTGTGGGCAGACAGGACCGTTGGCGCCATGGATGGCGCCATCGAGCCCCCAGGGATGGGTTTACGGCGTGTCCTGCCTGCCCACACCGCCCCGCCTCCCACGGAAGCCAGCTGTTGCTTCGGCTGTTGCTGTTGCTTCGGCTGTTGCCATTGATTCGGCAGGTGCAGGGCTGCAAGCCCTGCTCGCCCCCCTCACACCGTGATGGTCTGGGTCAGTGATTCCCAGGTCGGTGGCACCGGCCACGCGGCCGCCTGGTTGCCATCCAGCACCCGCCGCAGGTCGCGGGGATCGATCTGCGGTGCCAGCACATGCACCAGCTCCAG
>NZ_VBVX01000111.1 GCF_005981925.1 Streptomyces albidochromogenes | reverse complement strand
AGATCTACACTTATGCGATCGTCGGCAGCGTCAGATGTGTATAAGTGACAGCCCTCTGACGTGACTTGAGTCACAGAGCCGAGTATTTGCTGACCCTGTGTACCGGGTGGGCAGCTCGCTGTGATTCAGTGGCCGTGATACTGCAACAAGTGCGGCGATTGAGAATCCTGGAGTTGCTGTCGAGGTCTCGGGGAGAGCGAACACATGGAGGCCGAGTCCGAGCCCTACGTCCGCCTGGCGACGCTGCGGCAGCTGCACCAGGTGGTCGCCGACCTGAACCGGGCCACCAGCCTGGCCGACACCCTCCAGGCCGTGGCCGACGGCGTCGTCGCCGGTCTCGGGTACGAGCTGGCCTGCGTGAACCTCGTCCAGCCCGACGGTGACCTGGTCATAGCGGCCTTCGCGGGCAACCCGGCGGCCGAGGCCCTGATCACCGGCCGCGTCGGCTCCCGCGGCTCCTGGGAGCGCCGCCTGTCCATGGGTGAGGCATGGGGCGACCTGCGCTTCATCCCGCACACCGAGGGCTGGGTCCTCCTCGACGACGACGTGCCCCAGTGGCACACGGACGGCCCCGAGCCCCGCTTCGCCGACGAGTGGCATCCGCACGACCGCCTCTACGCCCCGATGTACGCGTCCGGCGGCGGCCAGGAGCTCCTCGGCGTCATTTCCGTCGACCGGCCCCGCAACGGCCGGCACCCCGGCGCCTGGGGGCAGGAGGCGCTCCAGATGTACGCGTCCCAGGCCGCCATTGCGATCAGTAACGCCCGGCTTCGCGCAAACATGCAGCGCGCCCTGGTCCGCCTGGAGCGTGAGCAGCAGGCCCTGCGCGCCAGTGAGGAATCCTTCCGCCAGGCTTTCGAGTACGCGCCCAGCGGCATGGCCATCGCCGAGATGGGCGGCGACCAGCACGGGCGGCTGCTGCGGACGAACGACGCGTTGTGCCGGCTTCTGGGCCGTCCCGCCTCCGCGATGCGCCGCTACTCCTTCGCCGACCTCGTCCACCCCGAGGACATCGGCACCCTGCTGCGTACGTCGGCCGAGGGCGGCCGGGCCGAGCTGCGGCTGGCGCGCCGCGACGGCACGTACGTCTGGGTGTCGCTGCGCAACTCCGTCGTCGCGGACACGACCGACGGGCCGCGCTTCCTGCTCACCCACGTCGAGGACATCGAGGAGCGCAAGCGCCACGAGCTGCACCTCGCCCACCGCGCCTCGCACGACTCGCTCACCGGCCTGCCCAACAGCGCCGAGCTGCGCTCGCGCCTCGCGGCCCGGCTGTGCCGCCGCCCGCACTCCGTGCGCGCCACGGCGGTGGAGGCGCTGGACGCGGCGTACGGCGAACCGTCGGCGGCGGCGGTGCCCGAGCACGACTTCGACTACAACCCGCACACGGACGCGGGCTCCTTCGACCACCACGTCCACATGGTCGCGCCCACCTCGGAGGGCGCGGGCCAGGGCGCGGGCGTCGACGACGGCACGAAGGGGCTCGCCGTTCTCTTCTGTGACCTGGACGGATTCAAGTCGATCAACGACCGCTTCGGGCACCACACCGGGGACGCCGTGTTGATCGAGGTCGCCCGCCGTCTGACGACGTGCGTGCGGGACGGGGACACGGTCGCCCGGCTCGGAGGTGACGAATTCGTCGTTCTCGCCGACGGCCTCGGCAGCGCGGACGCCGCCGACCTCGCCGTACGCTTGCGAAACGCCATCATTCCGCCCATCCGGGTCGACGGCCGGGCGGTCCGCGTCGGAGCGAGCTTCGGTATCGGCTGGGCGAGCTGCGGGATGTCGGCGGACGAGGTGTTGCAGTCCGCTGACCAGCGGATGTACGTGGAGAAGCGCTCCCGCGCCAAGGTTCACAGGCGCGCGGGCTGAGAGACCCCTCACTACCGCACTGTGGTCTTCGCCAAACCTTCGGGTTGCCCGTTCGGGGTAGGCTCGCCGGGTCGGCGACGGCTGGCGAACATGGTGAGGAGTGACCAGGGATGACTGCCGCGAACAACGGCACGAGCACGCCTGAGGACGACGATCCGTTCGGCTACCTCTACGAGGACGGGCAGGCGGCGGGCGCCGTTCCGCCCCGCTCGGGCGGCTACGGCTACCCGGGTCCGGCCTCGCAGCCCGGGGTGCCCAGAACTTCGTACAACCAGGTGCGTACGGTCGGTGAGCGGCAGTACGGGCAGCAGCAGCACGGCCAGTACCAGCAGCAGTACGGCCAGCAGGTGCCCCAGCAGCAGGCGCACGGCCAGCAGAACTACAGCCAGCCCAACGCCCATTACGCGGCCCCCGAGACGCAGCCCGGCGGCGCGCCCACCCGCCCGGTGGCGCACTCGCACTCCGGTGGCGTCGGCGGCCGCGGTGGCGGCCCCAACACCAAGGGTCTGCTGATCGGCGCGGTCGCGGTGGTGGCCGTGGTCGTCATAGGGATCGGCATCGCCCTGCTGACCAGCAACAACGACGACGCCAAGGGCACCCAGGCCGGTGACACGGGCGGTGGCGGTACCAGCACCGGCGAGACGGTGAAGCCGAGCGAGGACCCGAAGGACGAGCCGAAGGAGCCGGCGGCCAAGCTGCCCAAGAAGGACGCGGCGCTGCTCCAGCTCTCTCCCGGCCTGTCCACGGACAAGACGGTTCCGGGCGCGAGGTCGTCCAGCGGCGCGTACGTGCCGCTGAACACGCCGGGCGCCTCGGCGACCTGGACGGTGAAGGTGCCGAAGGCCGGGGCGTACACGCTGTCGATCGACTACGGCGTGCCCGGCAAGGACGCCAAGACGTCGCTGACGGTCAACGGCAAGCCGCACGGCGGCGGGCTGAACATGAAGAACTTCGCCCACGCCGAGGAAGGTGCCTGGGACAAGGGCTGGACCAACACCTTCGCCTGGGTCAACCTCACCAAGGGTGAGAACACGTTCGTGATCTCCTGCGGCCAGGGCGACCAGTGCGAGGCCAACCTCGACCGGCTGGAGCTCAAGGCCGGTCACATCCAGTGATCCCCGTGCCCTAGGGGCTCATCAGCCCCAGGAAGTGCGCCACCGTCCCGGTCATCGCCTCGCGAGCCGGGACGAGGTACTTCCTGGGGTCGACCGTCGCCGGGTTCGCGGTGAGGTACCCCCGCACCGCGCCCGTGAAGGCCGTGTTCAGGGCCGTGCCGACGTTGATTTTGACCATGCCGGCCGCGAGGGCCCGCCGGATCTCCTCGTCCGGTACGCCCGACGAGCCGTGCAGGACCAGCGGGGCAGGTACGGCGTCCCGCAGGGCCGCGATCAGGTCGTGGTCCAGGGTCGCCGTCCGGTCCGTCATCGCGTGCGAGGAGCCGACGGCCACGGCGAGGGCGTCGACGCCCGTGTCCGCCACGTAGGCCGCCGCCTCCGCGGGGTCCGTCCGTACGCCGGGGGCGTGGGCGTCGAGCGGGGGCTCGCCCTCCTTGCCGCCGACCTTGCCCAGCTCCGCCTCGATCCAGATGCCGCGCTCATGGCCCCAGCGGACCGCTTCGGCGGTGGCCTTCACGTTGTCGCCGTAACTCAGCTTCGAGGCGTCGAACATCGCCGAGCTGAAGCCCGCCGGGTGGGCCGCGCGCAGCAGTTCCACCGACTCGACGTGGTCGAGGTGGAGGGAGAGCGGGGCGGCCGAGGCGCGGGCGACGGCCGTGGCCGCCGCCGCGACGGCGGTGAGGTCGCCGCCGTGGAACTTCACCGCGTTCTCGGAGATCTGGAGGACGGCGGGTGCTCCCGCCCGTTCCGCGCCGGCCGCGATCGCCTCCGCGTGCTCCAGCGTGATGACGTTGAAGGCGGCCAGGCCGCGGCCCGACTCCCGGGCTGCGGTGACGAGTTCACCGGTGCTGACGAGTGGCATGCGATCCCCTGGTGCTGATGGTGGGAGTGCTCGGTCACGCCGCCGTGGCGTGTTCGGTGACTTCGACCCGCGCCAGCAGGTCTTCGTACGTCGTGACGTCGAACTCGCCCGCCGCGGGGGCCGCCACGGTCGCCGCCGACAGCGCCACCGCCCGCGCCAGGCGCTGCGGCCAGGGGAGCCCTTCGACCAGCCCCGAGAGCAGCCCGGCCACGGCCGAGTCGCCCGCGCCCGTCGGGTTTCCCCTCACGCGCGCGGGCGGGGCGGCCCGCCACAGGCCCTCGGGGCCGGCGGCGAGCAGGCCGTCCGGGCCGAGCGAGGCGACCACGGTGTGCGCGCCCCGGCGGCGGGCGTCGTGCGCGGCGCGCAGGGGGTCGCGGGAGCCGGTGAGCCGGGCGAGTTCGTCGGCGTTGGGCTTGACCAGGTCCGGGCGGGCGGCGATGCCCCGGCGCAGGGGTTCGCCGCTGGTGTCGAGCAGTACGGGGACGCCGGCGGCGCGGGCGCGGCGGATCAGTTCCGCGTACGCGCCGACGTGGATGCCCGGGGGCAGGCTGCCGCAGAGGGCCACCGCGTCGGCGCCGCCGAGGAGTTCGGCGTACGTGGTGAGGAAGGCCGCCCACTCCTCGGGGGTGATGGCGGGTCCGGGTTCGTTGAGCTGCGTCGTGTCGCCGGTGGCGGCGTCGACGACGGCGACGGTGCGCCGGGTGCGGCCGGCTACGGGGACGAGCGCGTCGACGGGGGGCAGGGGGGCGAGCAGGTCGCGCAGGACCGCGCCGCAGGGGCCGCCCGCGAATCCCGTCACCACGGTGTCGTGCCCGAGGGCCGCCAGTACGCGGGCGACGTTGAGGCCCTTGCCGCCGGGGCGTTCGGCGACGTCGGTCACCCGGTGGGAGGCGTGCGGGGCGAGGGCCGGGACGCGGTAGGTGATGTCGAGTGCGGTGTTCAGCGTGACCGTCAGGATCACCTGTGCCACCCCCGTGGAAAGGCGCCTTCACCAAGGGCCTACCGTCTGCCGTCTGTCGGGGTGATCATGCCAAAAAGAAAGCGGTTGGCCCAGGGCTCCGGGCCAACCGCTCTGTGTCGCTTTGATATCAACTGATGGTGAAATCACCCCACTTGGGGTTACTTAGGGTTCAATCACCCAGGCGCCCTTGCGCATCACGCCCTTGAGGGTGAAGTCCGCGTCCAGTACCACCAGGTCCGCGTCCTTGCCCGGCTCCAGCGAGCCGACCCTGTCGTCGACGCCGAGCAGGCGGGCGGGGTTGGCGGAGACGGACCGTACGACGTCCTCGACGGGGAGGCGGTCGATCGTCACCGCGCGCTTGAACGCGGTGTCGAGCGTGAGCGTGGAGCCCGCGATCGAGCCGCCGTCGACGAGGCGCGCGACGCCGTCCCTGACCTCGACGGCGAGCGGCCCGAGGTCGTACATGCCGTCGCCGAAGCCCGCCGCGTCCATCGCGTCCGTGATGAAGGCGACCCGGTCCGCGCCCGCCCGGTGGTACGCCAGTTCCAGCGCGGCCGGGTGCAGGTGGGTGCCGTCGTTGATCAGCTCGACGGTGATCCGCTCGTCCTCCAGGAGCGCGGCGATCGGGCCGGGCGTGCGGTGGCCGAGGGCCGGCATCGCGTTGTAGAGGTGCGTGGCGACGGTCGCGCCCGCCTCGATGGCCTCGACGGTCTGCTCGTACGTCGCGTCCGTGTGGCCGATCGCGGCGATCACGCCGTGCTCGGCGAGCAGCCGCACCGAGTCGATGCCGCCGGGCAGCTCGGTGGCCAGCGTGACCATCTTCGCGGTGCCGTGCGCGGCGTCGATCAGCTTGCGGACCTCCGCCGGGTCGGGGTCGCGCAGCAGGTCCTCGCTGTGCGCGCCCTTGCGGCACGGCGAGATGAACGGGCCCTCGAAGTGGATGCCGGCCAGGTCGCCCTGCTGGACGAGTTCGGAGAGCAGCGCGGCCTGCCGGGCGAGCACGTCCATCTCGCCGGTCACCGTGGAGGCGGCGATGGTGGTGGTGCCGTGCTCGCGGTGCGTCCGTACGCCCCGGAGCACGTCCTCGGCGGTGCCGGAGGTGAAGGAGGCGCCGCCGCCGCCGTGTACGTGCATGTCGACGAAGCCGGGCACGATCCAGTGGCCGGACAGGTCCACGGCCGGGGCGTCCGCCGGGGCGGCGCCGGCGATCCGGTCGCCCTCGACGATGACCCTGCCGTTCTCCACGGTCCCGGTCGGCAGCACCACCCGGGCGCCGGAGAGAACCTTGCTTGCAGCGCGTCCGGCCATCAGGCGGATACCTCCGTGGCTTCTTCTGTGGCGTGCGTGGGGTCCGCGGTGTCCGTGGCGAGAAGGTCCCAGGCGAGGAGTCCCGCGCCCAGGCATCCGGCGGTGTCCCCGAGGGCCGCCGGAACGATGAGGGGCAGCTTCTGGAACGTGACGCGCTCCGCGACGGCCGCCCGCAGGGGTGTGAACAAGGTTTCCCCGGCCTCGGCCAGCCCGCCACCGATGATCAGCGTGCGGGGGTCCAGGAGGGTGAGCGCGGTGACGAGCCCGTCGGCGAGCGCGCCGATGGCGTCCAGCCACACCGCGCGGGCCCGGGGGTCGCCCGACGCGACGGCCTTCGCGCAGTCGGCGGCGTCGGCGTCCGGGTCGCCGGAGGCGGCGGCCCAGGCGGCGGACACGGCGGAGGCGGAGGCGAGGCGCTCCAGGCAGCCGCGCTGGCCGCAGCCGCACGGGATGCCGCCGGGGCGTACGACGATGTGGCCGATCTCGCCGGCGTAGCCGTGGGCGCCGGACTCGATGACGCCGTTGATGCCGATGGCGCCGGCGATCCCGGTGCCGAGCGGTACGAACAGGAACCGGTCCGCGCCCTTGCCCGCCCCGATCCGGCCCTCGGCGAGGCCGCCGGTGCGTACGTCGTGGCCGAGCGCGACCGGCACGCCGCGCAGCCGCTCGCTGAGCAGGGCGCGCATGGGCACGTCGCGCCAGCCGAGGTTGGCGGCGTACACCGCGATGCCGTTCTCGGCGTCGACGATGCCGGGCACGGCCACACCGGCGGCCGAGGCGCTCTCGCCGTACCGCTCCTCGCCGTACGCCCGCAGGTCGGCGGCGAAGGCGGTGATCGTCTCGACGACGGCCTCGGGCCCCCGCTCCCTGCCGGTGGCCCGGCGGGCCTCGTGCAACAGTGCGCCGTCCGCGCCGACCAGCGCGGCCTTCATCCCGGTGCCGCCCACATCGAGGGCGATGACGTGTTTCACGGGAACAGTCTCGCGCGTCGACCCAGGAAAGGTCTAGTCCACTCGCGGGTCCTGTCGCGTCCGTGTCGTCACCCCTGCGTCGCGCGGGCGTTGACCGGTGTTGCACAAGTGAGACCGCACTGGTGTAGACCGCCCGCCGCAGCCTGGGGGAAAATCGCAGCTCATACGTATGTAGGACAACGAATCGGGTGGGAAAGAGCTGTGCACCGGCGTTTCTTGGGTTGGACCGCGACCGTGGTAGCACTGGGCATGACAGTGGCCCTGGCGGGTTGCTCGGGCTCGGACGGCGGTGACGTCACACTCACGCTCGTGGCGGCGGACTACGACCCCGAGGGCGGCGACAGCACCAAGCGGTACTGGGACGGTGTCGCCGAGGCGTTCGAGGCCGAGAACAAGGGCATCAAGGTCGACGTCACCATCCACGACTGGAAGGACGTCGACCGCGAGGTCGCCGAGATGGTCGAGGCCGGCAAGGCCCCCGACATCGCCCAGATCGGCGCGTACGCCGACTACGCCGCCGACGGCAAGCTGTACTCGGCCGACGAGATGCTCTCCATCCCCGTCCAGGCCAACATGCTCGCCCCGCTGGCCGAGGCGGGCGAGGTCGGCCGGGTCCAGTACGGCATACCGTTCGTCGCCAGCACCCGCCTGCTCTTCTACAACCAGAAGCTCTTCACCCAGGCCGGCCTCGAACCCCCCAAGACGTGGGACGGCATCGAGACGGCGGCCAAGGCGCTCAAGGCACGCGGCGTGAAGTACCCGTTCGCGCTGCCCCTCGGCAACGAGGAGGCGCAGGCCGAGACCATGATGTGGATGCTCAGCAACGGCGGCGGCTACACCGACTCGGTCGGTACGTACACGATCGACTCCGAGCAGAACGTCGAGGTCTTCGGCTGGCTGAAGAACACCCTCGTGGGGGAGGGGCTGACCGGTCCCGTCGCCCCCGCCGAGCTCGACCGCAAGCCCGCCTTCACCGCGTTCGCCAACGGCGAGGTCGGCATGCTCAACGGCCACCCCTCGCTCCTCCAGCAGGCCGGGAAGAAGGGCGTCAAGGTCGGGATGGTGCCGCTGCCGGGTCCCAAGGGCAAGGCGCGGTCGAGCATGGGCGTCGCCGACTGGATGATGGGCTTCAAGCAGAACGGCCACGCCGGTGAGATCGGCAAGTTCCTCGACTTCGCGTACAGCGACGAGAACGTGCTGAAGTTCGCCGACGAGTACGACCTGCTGCCGGTCACCGTCTCCGCCTCCGAGGCGATGAGCGCGGACCCGGCGCACAAGAACCTGTGGCCGTTCCTGGCCGCGCTGCCCGAGTCGACCCTCTACCCGGTCGGCAAGACCTCGTGGGCGAAGGTCAGCGAGAGCGTCAAGAAGCAGATCGGCACGGCCGTCGGCCCCAACGGCAACCCGACCGGGACGCTGACGGCGATCGGCCGCGAGGCGTCGGCGATGGAGAACGCCGAATAGGGCGCCGCTCTAGACTGCTGATATGCCTAACGCCCCGGACGATCCCGCCGACGCCCCCGCCGACGGGCTGGGCGAGCGGGATCGCGCCGTGCTCGCCGTCGAGCGGCGGTCGTGGCCGGGGCCCGGGGCCAAGGAGCGGGCGGTGCGGGAACAGCTCGGCATCTCGCCGACCCGCTACTACCAGCTCCTCAACGCCCTGCTCGACGATCCGCGCGCCCTGGCCCACGACCCCGTCACGGTCAACCGCCTGCGCCGGGTCCGCGACGCCCGGCGCGAGCGCCGCTGAGGCGCGGCCGTTGGCCGAGCGGCCGGTGGGCGCGGGGCCCGGTGCCGAGCGGAGCCGCCGCCGGTAGGGTCAGGGGGCATGGGCAGCCAACCGCAACCGCAACCGCACCCCCTGCCGACCGCGTTCACGCCCGCGACCCCCGCCGGCCGTGACGGCCTCGCCGCGCTGCTGGCCGCGCCGGACCGGGCGCTGATCGCCCTCGACTTCGACGGCACGCTGGCCGACATCGTCCCCGACCCCGAGCAGTCCCGCGCGCATCCCGGCGCGGTGGGGGCGCTCGCCGCCCTCGCGCCCCGGGTCGCCTCGGTCGCCGTGATCACCGGCCGGCCGGCCGGTGTGGCGGTCCGTTACGGCGGCTTCGCCGGAGTCCCGGGTCTCGAACACCTCGTCGTACTCGGCCATTACGGCGCCGAGCGCTGGGACGCCGTCAGCGGGACGGTCCGCGCGCCCGCCGCGCACCCCGGCGTGCAGGCCGCACGCGCCGAACTCCCCGGGTTCCTCGACGGCATCGGCGCGTGGCGCGGCTCGTGGATCGAGGAGAAGGGGCAGGCCGTCGCCGTGCACACGCGCCGGGCGGAGGACCCGGTGCGGGCGTTCGAGTCGCTGCGCCTGCCGCTCGCGGAACTGGCGGCCCGCCACGGCCTGATCGTCGAACCCGGCCGCCTGGTACTGGAGTTGCGCCCGCCCGGCGTCGACAAGGGCGTGGCGCTCGCGGAGTACGTCCGGGAGGTGGGGGCGGGCTCGGTCCTGTACGCGGGGGACGACCTGGGAGACGTCGCCGCCTTCTCGACGGTGGAGAAGCTGCGCACGGAAGGGATTCCGGGCCTGCTGGTGTGCAGCGGGAACGAGGTCCCGGCCCTGGCGGACCGCGCGGACCTGGTGGTGGACGGCCCGGCGGGAGTCGTCGCGCTCCTGACGGCGCTGGCGTCGCCCCCCGCCGGGACCTGACCCGCGGGCGCGGGCGGGGTTCGCCCGCGCGGGGCGTTCGAGGGCCGGGGCCTAGCCCTGCGTCAGGGCCGCGAGCTGGTCCAGGAACCACGCCGTCGGAGGCAGTGCCGTGGACGCCGCGGCCAGGCGCTTCGTGCGCTGTGAGCGTTCGGCGGGGTCCATCGTCAGCGCCTCGTGCAGCGCCGTCGCCGTCGCCGTCACGTCGTACGGGTTCACCACGATCGCGTCGGCGCCGAGCTCCTCGTACGCCCCCGCCTCCCGCGACAGGACCAGTGCGCACCCCGCGTCCGAGACGACCGGGACCTCCTTGGCCACCAGGTTCATGCCGTCCCGGATCGGGTTGACCAGCGCCACGTCGGCCATCCGGTACGCCGCGAGCGAGCGCCCGAAGTCGTCGTCGAGCTCCATCAGCACCGGCTGCCAGTCGTCCGTCCCGTACTCCGCGTTGATCTCGTCCGCGAGCCGCCGCACCGCCGCCGTGTACTCGCGGTACACCGCCAGGTCCTGCCGCGAGGGATAGGCGAAGGCGATGTGCACGACCTGGCCGCGCCACTCGGGCCGGTCCGCCAGCAGCTGCCGGTACGCGAGCAGGCCGCGGACGATGTTCTTGGACAGTTCCGTACGGTCCACCCGCACCACGGTCCTGCGCCCCTCCCCGACCCGCTCCCGCAGCCGGACGATCCACTCGTTCACGTCCTCCTGGTGCGCCCGCTCCCGCAGGAAGTCCGCGTCCGCGCCCAGGCCGTGCACCCCCACCGCCGTACCGTCCAGGGCGTCCGCGCCCAGCACGTCCACCGCGCACGCGGCGAACGCGTCCGCCCAGCGCCGGGTCAGGAACGCCACCCGGTCCGCGCCGAGCAGCCCCCGCAGGAGCCGGCGCGCGATGTCGTCCGGCAGCAGGCGGAAGTAGTCGACCGGCGCCCACGGCGTGTGCGTGAAGTGGCCGATCCGCAGGTCGGGGCGCAGCTCGCGCAGCATGCCCGGCACCAGGCACAGGTGGTAGTCCTGCACCAGCACCGCCGCGCCCGGCGCCGCCTCGGCGGCCAGCGCGTCGGCGAAGGCGCGGTTGTACGTCTCGTACGCCGCCCACTGCCGCCGGAACTCCGCGTCGAAGGCCGGCTCCAGCGGCGTCTGGTAGAGCATGTGGTGGACGAACCACAGCACGGAGTTCGCGATGCCGTTGTAGGCGTCCGCGTGCACCCCGGCGTCGATGTCGAGCATCCGTACGCCCGCCGTGCCCGTCCCGCGCCGCACCGCCTCCCGGTCGCCGTCGCCGAGCGCCGCGCACACCCACAGCGAGTCGGCGTCCGACCCGATCGCCGAGAGGCCCGAGACGAGTCCGCCGCCGCCCCGCTTGGCGGCCAGCGTGCCGTCCTCCCGGAGCGTGTACGAAACCGGGCCGCGATTGGAAGCGACGAGAACCTGTGCAGCGCGCTCGGAGACCATGTGGCGAACCTAGCCCGTCCGGGAAGCCCTCAAACGTGCGTACGGCTCACACCGGCCACAGCGGCGCTCAGGCCACCCGCCGCGTCGCGTACTCGTCGATCTCGCACATCGGCGGCCGCTCCTCCGTGTCGACCGCGTGCGTGCGCGGTACGAAGCCGAGCCCGTCCGAGCCCCGCTCGAACTGCGTCAGCGCCGGCCGCACCAGGTTGCCGCGCGCCAGCCGCAGGTGGGCCGTCCGGTAGATCGTGGCGGCCATCCGCCCCAGCGCCTGCCCGTCCTGGTGGCGGTGCTTGCGCACGCCGACGTCGACCTGGGCCAGCGCGTCGAGGCCGACCGTGTGGAGGGAGTCGACCAGAAGCCCCAGTTCCACTCCGTAACCGACCGGGAAGGGCAGCCGTTCGAGGAGCGAGCGGCGTACGGCGTACTCGCCGCCCAGCGGCTGCACGAAGCCGGCCAGCTGCGGCCAGTGCAGGTTCAGGATCGGGCGCGCCACCAGCTCCGTCACCCGCCCGCCCTGGCCTGTGGCCTCGCCCAGCGGCCGGTCGTACATCGCCTTGACGAAGTGCACGTCGGGCTCGGTGAGGAGCGGTCCGACGATGCCCGAGACGAACGAGGCGGAGAAGTCCTTCAGGTCCGAGTCGATGAAGCACACGATGTCACCGTCCGTGACGAACAGCGACCGCCACAGCACCTCGCCCTTGCCGGGCAGGGCCGGTATCCGGGTCAGTACGGCGTCCCGGTGCACGACCCGCGCCCCCGCGGCCGTCGCGACCTGCGCCGTACGGTCCTTCGAGCCGGAGTCGAGGACGACCAGCTCGTCCACCAGGGGCACGGCCTCCATCAGCTCGTGGCGTATCGCCGCGACGATGTCGCCGACCGTCTCCTCCTCGTCGAGGGCGGGCAGCACCACGCTGACGGTGAGGCCACGCCGCGTCTTGGCCGCGACCAGGCGGTCCAGCGGCCGGTCGGCCGTGGACCAGGACCGCAGGTCCAGCCAGCGCTCCACCTCTTCCAGCACGAGCTTTCTCCCTCGTCCGGCGAGTCGTGGCACGACCCGTCTGTGATCCATCTCGCGGTGCGGACGACTGTCTCAACCGTCCGGGGGTTCGGTTACAGTCTTGAACAACGCGGAGGACCCTCGCATCTCGGGGGGCCCGCGGGACAAACGCGCCGGGTCCCAGATCCGGTGCCACAGCGCTCATCCAGAGGGACAGAGGGAACGGCCCGTTGAAGTCCCGGCAACCATTCCGCCGACCGCGAGGTAACGGTGGGGACGGTGCCAATTCCGTCTCACGGCGAAACGCGCCGTGGGGAAGATGAGGAGAAAGGGCCTCGCCACCATGGCTGTGCAGTCTGCTGAAGCCGATGCAAGCACCACGAATTCTCTCCCCGTAGACCTGGGTCCCGCCACCGCGCTGTCCTGTCGCGAGTGCGGAGAACGATTCGAACTCGGCCCGATCTTCGCGTGTTCTTCCTGTTTCGGCCCGCTCGAGGTCGCCTACGAGCTGCCTCTCGGCGACGCAGAGCGCCTGCGCAAGCAGATCGAGGCCGGACCGGACAACATCTGGCGCTACGCGCCGCTGCTGCCCGTGCCCGCCGACGTGGCCTCCAAGCCGAGCCTGAACCCGGGCTTCACCAAGCTCGTCAAGGCCGACAACCTGGCCCGTGAGCTGGGCGTCACCGGTGCTCTGTACGTCAAGGACGACTCCGGCAACCCGACGCACTCCTTCAAGGACCGTGTCGTCGCGATCGCCGTCGAGGCCGCCCGCGCGTTCGGCTTCACGACGCTCTCCTGCTCCTCCACCGGCAACCTGGCCGGAGCGGTCGGCGCCGCCGCCGCGCGCGCCGGTTTCCGCTCGTGCGTGTTCATCCCGCACGACCTGGAGCAGGGCAAGGTCGTCATGGCCTCCGTCTACGGTGGCGACCTGGTCGGCATCGAGGGCAACTACGACGACGTCAACCGCTTCTGCTCGGAGCTCATCGGCGACCCGCTGGGCGAGGGCTGGGGCTTCGTCAACGTCAATCTGCGCCCGTACTACGGCGAGGGCTCCAAGACCCTGGCGTACGAGATCTGCGAGCAGCTCGGCTGGCGGATCCCGGACCAGCTCGTCATCCCGATCGCCTCGGGCTCGCAGCTCACGAAGATCGACAAGGGCCTGAAGGAGCTCATCGCCCTGGGCCTCGTCGAGGACAAGCCGTACAAGATCTTCGGCGCCCAGGCCGAGGGCTGCTCGCCGGTGTCGGCGGCCTTCAAGGCCGGGCACGACGTCGTACGGCCGCAGAAGCCGAACACGATCGCCAAGTCGCTCGCGATCGGCAACCCGGCCGACGGCCCGTACGTCCTGGACATCGCCCGCCGTACGGGTGGCGCGGTCGAGGACGTCGACGACGAGCAGGTCGTGGCGTCGATCAAGCTGCTGGCCGAGACGGAGGGCATCTTCGCGGAGACCGCGGGCGGTGTGACCGTCGGCGTGACGAAGAAGCTCATCGAGGCCGGGCTGCTCGACCCCTCCCTGACCACCGTCGTGCTCAACACGGGTGACGGCCTGAAGACCCTTGAGGCGGTCGCCCCGACCACGGGCCAGTCCGCCGTCATCCGCCCCAACCTGGACTCTTTCCGAGAGGCTGGCCTCGCATGAGTGTCAACGTCCGCATCCCGACGATTCTCCGTACGTACACGGAGGGCAGGGCCGAGGTCGCGGCCGAGGGCGCGACCCTCGCCGAGGTCATCGCCGACCTGGAGAAGAACCACGCCGGCATCGCGGCCCGTGTCCTGGACGACCAGGGCAAGCTGCGCCGCTTCGTCAACGTCTACGTGAACGACGACGACGTGCGCTTCGAGCAGGGCCTGGAGACCGCCACGCCGGACGGCGCCGGCGTCTCCATCATCCCGGCCGTCGCCGGGGGCTGACCGCTCCGCACACACCCGGGGCGATACCGCTTCGCGCACCGCGAGTCACGCCGATTGCCCCCTCCGCCATAGAAGCGGAGGGGGCAATTCTGCATGGTTGAGCGCGGTACAGTTGGGGAAGCCCCCTCCGTCGCCTGTGCCGGGCGCATATGAGAATGCGGCCCCGCGCGACGAGAAGCAGTCGAAGTACCGGACCGAATTGCCCGCCCATGTGCGACTTGTCCGGACCGACTTGCCCGGGAAACCTGAGAATTATTCGCTTTCGCGCGTTCCGCCGTGACCAGATTTCTCGTCGGATTGACCTGTTGCAGAGGGCAGTTGGGCAGATACATTCAGCGGCGGTCGACGCGTTCCGGCGCACGCCCTCTCCTGTCGGAGGGCGGAGGAGTCTGACCCAGAACCTGCGAAGTGCGGTTCTGTGCAAGGGCCAGTAATAGGGGAGTTAGGCATGGCTCAGGGCACCGTCAAGTGGTTCAACGCGGAGAAGGGGTACGGCTTCATCGCGGTCGACGGTGGTGCGGATGTTTTCGTCCACTACAGCGCGATCCAGATGGACGGGTACCGCACCCTTGAAGAAGGTCAGCGAGTCGAATTCGAGATCTCGCAGGGCCAGAAGGGTCCGCAGGCGGACATGGTCAAGCTCGCCGTCTGATCTCGGCGCGATCGGCCACCGACGCACTCACGCATGAAGGGTCTGTACCCCGCACCGGGTACAGGCCCTTCCTGCGTGCCCGGGCCCGGCACCGGACGTGTGTCCACATCCGAGGGGGACGCTTGCACTCGAAGGGGTCGAGTGCTAATCATTGGCGGTAGCACTGTTAGCACTCTCCCAGTGAGAGTGACAGAAGGACCGGGCCGGTGAGGCCCGCAGGCCGGGTGGCACAAGGAAAACCACCAGGCAGGCAGGCCGTCCGTCGCGGGCGCCACTCGGTCCGGAGAATCCACCCCAGTCCGGGAGGACCACTTCACATGGCCAAGATCATCGCGTTCGACGAGGAGGCACGGCGCGGTCTCGAGCGCGGGATGAACCAGCTCGCCGACGCCGTCAAGGTCACCCTCGGCCCCAAGGGCCGCAACGTCGTCCTCGAGAAGAAGTGGGGCGCCCCCACGATCACCAACGATGGTGTTTCCATCGCCAAGGAGATCGAGCTCGAGGACCCGTACGAGAAGATCGGCGCCGAGCTGGTCAAGGAAGTCGCGAAGAAGACCGACGACGTCGCCGGTGACGGTACGACGACCGCGACCGTCCTCGCCCAGGCTCTGGTCCGCGAGGGCCTGCGCAACGTCGCCGCCGGCGCCAACCCGATGGCCCTCAAGCGCGGCATCGAGAAGGCCGTCGAGGCCGTCTCCGCCGCCCTCCTTGAGCAGGCCAAGGACGTGGAGACCAAGGAGCAGATCGCTTCCACGGCCTCCATCTCCGCCGCCGACACCCAGATCGGCGAGCTCATCGCCGAAGCGATGGACAAGGTCGGCAAGGAAGGCGTCATCACCGTCGAGGAGTCGCAGACCTTCGGTCTTGAGCTTGAGCTCACCGAGGGCATGCGCTTCGACAAGGGCTACATCTCGGCGTACTTCGCCACCGACATGGAGCGCATGGAGTCGTCGCTCGACGACCCGTACATCCTGATCGTCAACTCCAAGATCTCCAACGTGAAGGACCTCCTTCCGCTGCTGGAGAAGGTCATGCAGTCGGGCAAGCCGCTGCTGATCATCGCGGAGGACGTCGAGGGCGAGGCGCTGTCCACGCTCGTCGTCAACAAGATCCGTGGCACCTTCAAGTCCGTCGCCGTCAAGGCTCCGGGCTTCGGTGACCGCCGCAAGGCCATGCTCGGCGACATCGCCATCCTCACCGGTGGCACCGTCATCTCCGAGGAGGTCGGCCTCAAGCTGGAGAACGCGGGTCTCGACCTGCTCGGCCGTGCGCGCAAGGTCGTCATCACCAAGGACGAGACGACGATCGTCGACGGCGCCGGTGACAGCGACCAGGTTCAGGGTCGCGTCAACCAGATCCGTGCCGAGATCGAGAACTCCGACTCGGACTACGACCGCGAGAAGCTCCAGGAGCGCCTGGCGAAGCTGGCCGGCGGCGTGGCCGTCATCAAGGCCGGTGCCGCCACGGAGGTTGAGCTCAAGGAGCGCAAGCACCGCATCGAGGACGCCGTTCGCAACGCGAAGGCGGCCGTCGAAGAGGGCATCGTCGCCGGTGGTGGCGTGGCGCTGCTGCAGGCCACGGCCGTCTTCGAGAAGCTCGAGCTCTCGGGCGACGAGGCGACCGGCGCCAACGCCGTGCGTCTCGCGCTGGAGGCCCCGCTCAAGCAGATCGCCGTCAACGGTGGTCTCGAGGGTGGCGTCATCGTCGAGAAGGTGCGCAACCTGCCGATCGGTCACGGCCTGAACGCCGCGACCGGCGAGTACGTCGACATGATCGCCGAGGGCATCATCGACCCGGCGAAGGTCACGCGTTCCGCTCTGCAGAACGCCGCGTCCATCGCCGCGCTGTTCCTCACCACCGAGGCCGTCATCGCCGACAAGCCGGAGAAGGCGTCCGCGCCTGCCGGTGGCGGCATGCCGGGCGGTGACATGGACTTCTGATCCGTCACACAGGATCAGCGGTTCCATCGCCGTACTGACGTACGGACCGAGGGCGGCACTCCCACTGCGGGGGTGCCGCCCTCGGGCGTTTCGCGTTCACCCACTTCGGTGCAATTACCTAAGGTGTTCAAACCACCACACCGAGTGATTGCACTTGATCGTTTCTGCATGGTGCCATCAGGACCATGCCACATCCCATGAGGATCGCCCTCGCGGCCGCCGTCACGGCCGTCCTGGCGACCGTAGGCCCCTTGTCCGCCTCGGCAGCGCCGTCCGCCCCGGCGGAGCGTTCCGACATCGCACCCCTGCACCTCTCGGATCAACCCGTACCCGGCCAGTACCTCGTGTCCGTGAAACCGGCGGCGGACGTCGCCAGTGCGGCGAGCCAGGTCGGCGTCACCCCGTTGTACAGCTTCAAGAGGGTGATGAACGGCTTCGTCGCCAAGCTCAGCGAGGCCCAGCTCGCCAAGGTCCGCGCGGACCCCAACGTCGCGGCGGTGGAGCAGGACGCCAAGGTCACGGTGTCCGGGCCGGCCGCGTCCTGGGGCCTGGACCGCATCGACCAGGAGGACCTGCCGCTCGACGGCCAGTTCAACGCCACCGCGACCGGCGCCGGAGGCGTGGCGTACATCCTCGACACCGGTATCGACTACGGCCACAGCGAGTTCGTGGGGCGGGCCAGATTCGGCTTCGACGCGTTCCCGGAGGAAGGGCTGTTCGGCAGGGACTGCCAGGGCCACGGCACCCACGTGGCGGGCACCGTCGGCGGCCGGACGTACGGCGTGGCACGCCAGGCCGACCTCTACAGCGTCCGGGTCCTCAACTGCGAGGGCACCGGCAGCAACGCCACGATGATGGCCGGGCTCGAATGGGCCGCCTCGCACGCCGCGCGCGACCCCGCGAAGCCGGCCGTGCTCAACGGCTCCCTCGGCGGCCCCAAGTCGCCCATGGTCAACGCCGCCGCCAACACGCTCGCGGCCAGCGGCGTCCTGCCCGTCATGGCGGCGGGCAACGACTCGAAGGACGCGTGCGACGTCTCCCCGGCGTCCGCGGAGCGCGTGGTCACCGTCGCCGCCTCGGACCAGGCGGACGCGGAGGCGCCCTTCTCCAACCACGGCTCCTGCGTGGAGCTGTACGCCCCCGGGACGGCCATCGTCTCGGCACGGTTCGGCGGCGGCAGCGTAGCCCTGAACGGCACGTCCATGGCCGCCCCCCACGTGGCCGGCACCGCCCTGCTCTACAACACCACCAACCCCACGGCCACGACGGAGGAACTCGCCGCCTGGCTCGACACCACGTCCACCAAGAACACGCTGTCGGGCGTCACCCCGGGCACGCCCAACAAGCTCCTGTTCACGGGCGGTCTCTGACCCCCGACGGTGGCAGCCTGCCCTCCGCCCCCGGCTCCGGGTGGAGGGCAGGCGTCGTCGTGCGTCCGGGTCTACCGCCGCTTGAGATCCGCGACGAAGGCGGACCAGGCCGAGGCCGGGAAGACGAGGACCGGGCCGGTGACGTTCTTGGAGTCACGTACGGGGACGATGCCGGGGTGGTCGTCGGAGACTTCGAGGCAATCAGCCCCATCGCCGCCGCTGTGCGTGGACTTGCGCCAAGTGGCGACCTCCAGGCAGTCGCCGCCGCTGCCGTCGCTGTAGCTGGACTTATGCCAGGTCGCCGCGCTCAGGTCATGCTCAGGGCTGATCTTCATGCGCGTAATCCTCCGCCACTGATGTGATCAGGGCCAGGGATTCCTTGGGTGACAGCGCCATGGCCCTGACCAGATCGTAGGCCAGTTGGTGGCGAGTGACCGTGGCCGGGTCATCTTCCAGCTGCCCGGCCCCCGGTCCCTGGAGGTAGGCAAGCGGGGGCGCGTCCTCGAAGGTCATCAGCTTGAGGGCGCCGTCCATGGCCGCATGCGCGCCCGCCTCGAACGGCAACACCTGCACGATGATGCGGTGGCAGCGGACCATCGCCGCCACGTGGTGCAGCGCCCCCGCCATCTCCACCCGCTCGCCGACCGTCCGGCGCAGTACCGCCTCGTCCAGAACCACCCACAACAGCGGCTTTGTTGGGTCGTCCAGCAGGCGCGCCCGCTCCAGCCTCGCCGCCACCAGGCCGTCGATCACCTCCTCGGTCGCGGTCGGCTGGTAGGCGCGGAAGATCGCCCGCGCGTACGGTTCCGTCTGCAACAGGCCCGGGATCAGTAGCGGCGCGTACTCCTTGATGGCCGTCGCGATCGCTTCGGCCTCGGCCGCTTCCGCGAAGTGGTCCGGGTACTTCGACTTCGTCGACGCCCGGCAGTTCCGCGCGAAGAATCCGCCCGTCTCCAGGATCTCGTCCATCTTCACGGCGTACTCCGGCATCATCCGCCGCGTACCCGCCTCCAGCTGGCCGATGAACGAGCCGCTCACGAACAGCGGCTGGCCGAGTTCCTCCTGGGTGAGACCCACCTTCTCGCGCGCGTGGCGGAGTTCCGCGCCCAGGAGAGCGCGGGGAGAGGACGAGGGATCGAGGTCCTTTGGACCGGGCATGGCAACTCCCTGTCGTACATATGGGGTTGTTGGGCCGCCTTCGGCCCCAGATTAGTGCGCGATCGGCCACTCTGTGTGAGGAAAGCGAACACTCAGCGTGTGGAGGTGCCTGGACATGGTGGTGCGATCGCCGGAGCGGCTGCGGG
This sequence comes from Streptomyces albidochromogenes, assembly GCF_005981925.1. GTDB lineage: Bacteria > Actinomycetota > Actinomycetes > Streptomycetales > Streptomycetaceae > Streptomyces > Streptomyces albidochromogenes. The sequence continues at coordinate 510 of NZ_VBVX01000111.1, read as the reverse complement.
CCGCGGAAGAAGTGGTGGCCCAGTTGCGCAAGGGCCTCGGAGGGGTGGACGTCACGCTGCCGTCGCTGCGGGTGGACGTGGTGTCGCTGGCGAGCGAGGCTCCGTATCCGCTGGTTGACCTGGGGCGTTGCAACCTGGACACCGCGATGCGGCTCGCCGCCCTCCTCCAGGCGCTGAAGCCGTGAGCCCGGACGAGGCGCCGGAGCCGGGGGCCTACGCCGTGGACGTCCGGGACGGGCGCGTGGGCCGGGTCATGGGCCGGGTGGGCACTTACGTACAGCTACGACCGCCCGGCGGCGGCAAGGAGTGGGACTGTCCGCCGGACGACGTGCGGCCGGTCGCGCTCGGGGAGGTGCTGAGAGCGCGGGTGAGAGAGATCAACGCGGAGGGGCGACTGCCGTGAGACGCGGCGCGCAGGAGCGGCACCCCCTGTTCCGGGGTGCCGCCCTCGGGTGCGGTGGGTGAGGGGTGGTCAGAACGCGGCGGGTGCCTTCTCGGGGGCGCCCGGAG
>NZ_VBVX01000783.1 GCF_005981925.1 Streptomyces albidochromogenes | reverse complement strand
GATCTGGACCCTGTACAAATGTCCATCAGGGGCTACAAAACCGGAAAGCAAGCCGTTGATTTCACGGGACTTCCGGGACGGGAAAGTGCAGGGTCGCGCGCCGATTCTCCGGAATGGGTAGGGGAGACCCCCTGTTTCCATCCGTTCCCAAAGCGGTTCGGCCGGCCGGGCCCGACCGCGCACCGCCAGGCGCCCCGGACATACGTCCGACTGGGCGCGCTGCGCGGGCTTCCTCCCCTGGGGAGGAGGCGGGCTCTCTTCAACGTCAGGACCCCATGACTTTCGACGAACTTCAGCTTCACGACACCCTCCTGCGCGCCGTCAAGGCGGAGGGTTACACCACCCCTACGCCCATCCAGCAGAAGGCCATCCCCCACGCGCTGGCCGGGCGCGATG
>NZ_VBVX01000782.1 GCF_005981925.1 Streptomyces albidochromogenes | reverse complement strand
GTCGGGGTGGGGGCCGCCACGGGGAGCTCGTCCCGCACGGTCTCGTCCACCCACAGCTTCCATGGCTGGAACCAGTACAGCCCGGCGACGGCCATGAGCATGCCGACGACCAGGACTCCTATGACCACGGGTTTGCCGAGTGTGCGCCGCATGGGCTCATTCAACACGCGCACGCCTGCTCCGCGACGGGATTCGCCGGAGAACGGGCGTTCACCACTAGCCCGGTGGTGGGGTCTTGGGCGTCGTACGGCTAAGAACCGGCGCGTCCGTGGGACGAGAGGCACATGCCTGCCCTGTGCCTCGTCCCGCGCGCGGTCCGCCGCGGCGCGCTGACGGTGCTTCTGGTCCTCACCGCCGCGTTCGCCGTGGTACTGGGGGAGGGCGGGGCGGCGGGAC
>NZ_VBVX01000781.1 GCF_005981925.1 Streptomyces albidochromogenes | reverse complement strand
GGCGATGATCCATCGCAGCACGCCGCCCAGCAACCGGTCCAGGCTGGTCAGCATGCTGCGATGGATCATCGCCTTGATGACCATGCCGATCACCGCGACCACGATCATCACGCCAATGCCCACGCCCAGGTAGCCGCCAACGAAATGCTCGCCGCCGGGTGCGGCCGGGGCCGCCCACCAGCGTGCCGCATCGTTGCCGAAGGCGAAGGCCGCCCACGCGGCCAGCAGCCACGACAGCGTGCCGATGACGATTCCAACAAAGCCACGCAGCATCCCGAGCAGGGTCGAGGCGGCGATCACGATCAGCAGCACCACGTCGATCATGGCGCCCCGCTCCTTCGGCGGCGCTGGCAACGGGCCTGCGCGTGGATCATGGGTGCGGTCGGACCATGCCGGCC
>NZ_VBVX01000780.1 GCF_005981925.1 Streptomyces albidochromogenes | reverse complement strand
GTGGTATAGATTATGTAAAAATAGTTTTTATTTTAGATCAAAAAAATGGTGAGGATATACTTAATGAAATAAGTATATAATTAGCTAATAAAAATTCTGCTAAATTAAGAAAAACATTAAATGGAAATATGTATAGAATTGAAATATATTGTAATGATATTAATAAAAATATATATAAAAATATATTAATGTATTTTAATAAATATAAATTAAAAACAACTAAATTAAATTCATTTCATATATGAAATGAAATATTAAATATTGTTTTAGGTAATCAACCATTATCTTCAGATAATATATATAAAATAAGAAAATTAAGAAAAAATATGAATAAATATATTATAGAAAATAATCCTATAGGTTATGCTTCTAAATCTTAAGTATAAGATATAGTCCAC
>NZ_VBVX01000110.1 GCF_005981925.1 Streptomyces albidochromogenes | reverse complement strand
TCCCCGCACACGTTCCCCGACGGCGGCACCTGGCGCACCGAGATCCCGTCCGTGGAAGGCCCCGAGGCGCTCGCCGTCGTACTGAAGGAGAGCGCGCGCCTCGACGTGCCCGTCCACCGCATCAGCCAGGGCAGCGGGGTCTGGATGCTCACCGACGCCGACATCACCGAGATGGTGGAGTCCTGCGCCGAACGCGGCGTCGAACTGTGCCTGTTCACCGGACCGCGTGGCACCTGGGACATCGGCGCCGCCACCCGCACCGACTCGGGCGGGGCCGGCCTGCGGGCCCGTGGGCACGACGCGCTCGCCGGGTGCGTCGAGGACGCCCTGCGGGCGACCGCGCTCGGGGTGCGGTGCCTGCTCGTGGCCGACGAGGGCGTGCTGTGGACGCTGCACCGGCTGCGCGCCGACGGCCTGCTGCCCTCCGACACCACGCTCAAGGTGTCCGCGCTGATCGGCCCGGTCAATCCCGCGTCGTACGCCGTCTACGAGCGGCTCGGCGCCGACTCCGTCAACATCCCCTCCGACCTGGCGCTCGCCCACTTCACCGAGATCCGCCGGGCCAGCCGCGCCCCGATGGACCTCTACGTGGAGGCGCCCGACGACCTCGGCGGCTACATCCGCATGTACGAGACCGCCGAGCTGATCCGGCGCGGCGCTCCGCTCTACCTCAAGTTCGGCCTGTCGAAGTCCCCCGGCGTCTACCCGTACGGCGCCCACCTGCGCGACACCGCCCTGGCCGGCGCCCGTGAGCGCGTACGCCGCGGCCGTCTCGTACTCGATCTGCTGGCCCGGCACGGCGCCGACGGCGGGATGTCCCCGCTCGGTTCCCGGCTGCCCGGCCCCCTGCACCGCTTCCCGGCCACGACCACCGCCGTCCCCACCCCCGCGAAGGACTGATCCGTCATGATGCGACGCACACACCGGGCCGCGACCGCCCTCACCGCCACCGCGCTCGTCCTCTCCCTCGCCGCGTGCGGGCAGAACGCCGAGGGCGGCAGCAAGGAGAAGAAGTCCGCCGGGAACGGCACGATCGGCATAGCGATGCCGACGAAGTCCTCCGAGCGGTGGATCGCCGACGGCGACAACATGGTCGAGCAGTTCGAGAAGCTCGGCTACAGGACGGACCTCCAGTACGGCGAGGACGACGTCGACCAGCAGGTCTCGCAGATCGAGAACATGATCACCAAGGGCGTGGACGTGCTGGTCGTCGCCGCCATCGACGGCCGTGCCCTGGGCGACGTACTGCGCCAGGCCGCCGACCGGGGCGTCAAGGTGATCAGTTACGACCGCCTCATCCTCGGCACCCCGCACGTCGACTACTACGCCTCGTTCGACAACGAGAAGGTCGGCGTCCTCCAGGCGACGTACATCATCGACAAGCTCGGCCTCAAGAACGGCGGCAAGAAGGGCCCCTTCGACATCGAGCTGTTCGCCGGCTCGCCCGACGACAACAACACCGGTTACTTCTTCCAGGGCGCCTGGAAGACCCTGAAGCCGTACATCGACAGCAAGCAGGTCGTCGTACGGAGCGGCCAGACCGAGCTCGACCAGGTCACGACGCTGCGCTGGGACGGCGGGACCGCGCAGAAGCGCATGGACGACCTGCTGACCAAGGCGTACGGATCCGAGGAGGTGGACGCGGTCCTCTCCCCGTACGACGGCATCTCCATCGGCATCCTGTCCGCGCTCAAGTCGGACGGCTACGGCACGGCGGCCAAACCGTACCCCGTCGTCACCGGTCAGGACGCCGAGGTGGCGTCGGTGAAGTCGATCATCGCGGGGCAGCAGACGCAGACCGTCTACAAGGACACCCGGGCGCTGGCCAAGCAGGCCGTGCAGATGGCCGACGCCGTACTGAACGACAAGAAGCCCGAGGTCAACGACATGAAGACGTACGACAACGAGAAGAAGGTCGTGCCGGCCTTCCTGCTCGACCCGGTGAGCGTCGACAAGAGCAACTACCGGTCCGTCCTGGTCGACTCCGGCTACATCAAGGCGAGCGACCTGTGACGGCGGGCCCGGCGCCCGCGCCGCCACCCGTCCTGGAGATGCGCTCGATCGTCAAGACGTTCCCCGGCGTCAAGGCGCTCTCCGATGTGACGCTGACCGTGGCGCGCGGCGAGGTGCACGCCGTGTGCGGGGAGAACGGCGCCGGCAAGTCGACGCTGATGAAGGTCCTCAGCGGCGTGCATCCGCACGGGAGTTACGAGGGGGACATCCTCTTCGACGGCGAGCACTGCGCGTTCAAGGACATCCGGGCCAGCGAGGCGCACGGCATCGTGATCATCCACCAGGAGCTGGCGCTGGTGCCGTACCTTTCCCTGGCCGAGAACATCTTCCTCGGCAACGAGCACGCGCGGCGCGGGGTCATCAGCTGGAACGAGACGCTGAAGCACGCGGCGGCCCTCCTGCGCCGCGTGGGCCTGCGCGAGCATCCGCAGACCCGTGTCGCGGACATCGGGGTCGGCAAGCAGCAGCTCGTGGAGATCGCGAAGGCGCTGGCCAAGGAGGTGAAGCTGCTGATCCTCGACGAGCCCACGGCCGCCCTCAACGACGCGGATTCGGCCCAGCTCCTGCGGCTGATCGGGGAGCTGAAGGAACAGGGCATCACCTCGATCATCATCTCGCACAAGCTCAACGAGATCGCGGAGGTCGCCGACTCGGTCACCATCCTGCGTGACGGGCGGACCATCGAGACGCTCGACGTCGGGGCTCCGGAGACCACCGAGGAGCGGATCATCCGGGGCATGGTCGGCCGCGACCTCGACCACCGCTTCCCCGAGCGGACCCCGTACGCGGGCGATCCCGGCGCCCGGCCCGCGCTCGAAGTCCGCGACTGGACCGTGCACCACCCGATCGACCAGCAGCGCAAGGTCGTCGACGGGGTGTCCCTGCACGTGCGGCGGGGCGAGATCGTGGGCGTCGCGGGCCTGATGGGAGCCGGCCGCACGGAACTCGCGATGAGCGTCTTCGGACGGTCGTACGGCAGGAACATCAGCGGCACCGTCCTCAAGGACGGCGAGGAGATCCGCACCAGGACCGTCCCCGAGGCGATAGGCCACGGCATCGCGTACGTCACCGAGGACCGCAAGCACTACGGCCTCAACCTCATCGACACCATCGGCCGCAACATCACCCTCAGCGCCCTGCCGAAAGTGGCCCGGCGCGGCGTCGTCGACGAGCACGAGGAGACCCGCGTCGCCGAGTCGTACCGCCGGAGCATGAACATCAAGGCGCCGACCGTCTTCGAGGAGGTGGGCCGGCTCTCCGGCGGCAACCAGCAGAAGGTCGTCCTCAGCAAGTGGATCTTCGCGGGGCCGGATGTGCTGATCCTCGACGAGCCGACCCGGGGCATCGACGTGGGCGCCAAGTTCGAGATCTACAGCGTCATCGACCGCCTCGCCGCCGAAGGCAGGGCCGTCGTCCTCATCTCCTCCGAACTCCCCGAACTGCTCGGCATGTGCGACCGCGTCTACACGATGGCCGCCGGCCGGCTGACCGGCGAGATCGCCCGCGCGGACGCGACCCAGGAAGTACTGATGCGCCACATGACCATGGACAAGGGGTAAGCGATGGGCAGCCCGGTCACCACCGAGAAGCCGGGGCGGCACACCGCTCCGCCCGGACCGCGCGGTTCCGCGGTCAGCGCGCTGCTGCTGGACACCATGCGCCGCAACATGCGCCAGTACGGCATGCTCATCGCTCTCGCGCTGATCGTCGTGCTCTTCGCGATCTGGACCGACGGCGTCCTGCTGCAACCGAACAACGTGACCAATCTGGTCCTCCAGAACAGCTACATCCTGGTCCTCGGCATCGGCATGATGATCGTCATCATCTCGGGGCACATCGACCTCTCGGTCGGCTCGCTCGCCGCGTTCGTCTCCGCCGCGTGCGCGGTGATGATGGTCGAGCACGACGTGCCGTGGGTGCTCGCCACCCTGATCGCCCTGGGCATCGGAGCCCTCGCCGGGGCCTGGCAGGGCTTCTGGATCGCGTACGTCGGCATCCCGTCGTTCATCGTGACGCTGGCCGGCATGCTGCTCTTCCGGGGCGGTACGCAGATCTTCCTCGGCTCGCGGTCCATCGGCCCGTTCCCCGAGGGCTTCCAGAAGATCTCCACGGGCTACCTCCCGTCCCTCGGCCCGGACACCAACTACCACAACCTCACCCTGCTGCTGGGGCTCGGGCTGCTCGTCTTCGCGCTGGCGCAGGAGGTGCGCGACCGGCGCAGGCAGCTGAGTTACGAGCTGGACGTGCTGCCGCGCTCCCTGTTCCTCGCCAAGTGCGTGGCCATGGCGGCGGCCGTTCTCGCCTTCACCCTGACGCTGGCCAGCTACCGGGGCGTACCCGTGGTGCTCCTGCTGCTCGCGGTGCTGCTCATCGGCTTCGGGTTCGTGATGCGCAACGCGGTCGTCGGCCGCCACGTGTACGCGCTCGGCGGCAACCAGGCGGCGGCGAAGCTGTCGGGCGTCAAGGACAAGCGCGTCATCTTCCTGGTGTTCGTGAACATGGGCGTGCTCGCCGCCCTGGCCGGGGTCGTGTACGCGGCCCGGCTCAACGCGGGCGTACCGCAGGCCGGGGTCAACTTCGAACTGGAGGCGATCGCGGCGGCGTTCATCGGCGGCGCGTCGATGAGCGGCGGCGTCGGCACGGTCTTCGGCGCGATCATCGGCGGTCTGGTGCTGGGCGTGCTCAACAACGGCATGTCGCTGGTCGGCATCGGGACCGACTACCAGCAGGTCATCAAGGGGCTGGTGCTGCTGGCGGCGGTCGGGTTCGACGTGTGGAACAAGCGCAAGGTCGGTTCGTAACTCTCCGAAGGGGACAGACACATGACCACGAGCAGACGCACGGTACTGGCGGGCGCGGCGGTGGCGGGCGCGGCGGCCGCCGCGGGCCTCGCCGGGACGGGCACGGCGTACGCCGCCACGGGCAAGGCGCCTTCGCGGGAGCTGTTCGGCCGGCTGGCCGACGGCACGAAGGTGTACCGCTGGACCGTCGCCAACGGCGGCACCCGGCTGAAGGTCCTCTCGTACGGGGGCATCGTCCAGTCCCTGGAGATCCCGGACCGCCGCGGCGCGACGGCGAACGTCTCGCTGGGCTTCGACAACCTCGACGACTACGTCGCGAAGTCGCCGTACTTCGGCGCGCTGATCGGGCGCTACGGCAACCGCGTCGCCAAGGGCCGCTTCACGCTCGACGGGCATACCTACCAGCTTCCCGTGAACGACGGCCCGAACAGTCTGCACGGCGGCGACAAGGGCTTCGACAAGCAGGTGTGGGACGTGGAGCCCTTCAGCCGGGGATCGGACCGGGGGCTGGTGCTCAGGCGGATCAGCCCGGACGGGGAGATGGGCTACCCCGGCACGCTCAAGGTGAAGGTCACGTACACGCTGACCGCGCGGGGCGCCTGGCGGATCGACTACGAGGCCACCACGGACCGCGCGACGGTCGCCAACCTCACCAGTCACACCTATTTCAACCTCGCGGGCGAGGGCAGCGGCTCCGTCGACGCTCACACGCTGGAGATGGCCGCCGCCCGCTACACCCCCGTCGACGCCACGCTCATACCGACCGGCGAACTCGCTCGCGTCACGGGAACGCCCTTCGACTTCCGGCGGGCGAAGGCGATCGGCGAGCAGGCACGGACGCCGCACCAGCAGGTGCTGTACGGGAAGGGGCTGGACCACAACTGGGTGCTGGACAAAGGCATCACGACCGTTCCCGGGTACGCTCTCACGCTCACCGATCCCGGGTCGGGACGGGTGATGAAGATGTACACGACCGAGCCGGGCATGCAGTTCTACAGCGGCAACTTCCTCGACGGCACGCTCGCGGGAACGTCGGGACGGCTGTACCGCCAGGGCGACGGGCTGTGCCTGGAGTCGCAGCACTTCCCCGACTCGCCCAACCAGCCGTCGTTCCCCTCGACGGTGCTGCGCCCGGGAACGACGTACCGCTCCACCACGGTGCACACGTTCTCCGCGCGCTGACGACACGGACCGAAGCCCCCTGCCGGCTGAGCGGCAGGGGGCTTCGGGGTGCGGGGCTCGGCGGGCGGGCTAGGCGCGTCGGCGCAGCGCGATCTCTGCGTCCGCCGCGTACGTCTGGTTCCACTGGCGCCCGGCCTCCGACGCCCAGGTGACGTGGACGGTGCCACCCTCGGACCGGACGCGCTCCACGGTGATCGTCCGCTCGCCGGTCCGCACGTCGCCGCGTCGCAGCTCGTCCGCCCGGACCGTCGGGTACGTGTCCTGGGCCCGGGCCTCGGCCGCGTCGGCGGCCCGTACCAGCACCGCCGCCAGCTCGCGCGCCTGAGCGGGCGTGGCGGCCAGGGCGACGTAGGCGGCGCCCCGCGCGCCAATGTGGACCTGCCCCGCCTTCGCGTTCCCCGCCGGTCCGGTGGCGACCTCCACCAGGGCCGCCGGCGCGTCGGGGGTGTGCATGCGGATGTCGGGCACGGTTCTTCTCCTCAGGCGTGCGCGCCCACCGTGATGGTGCCGATGGACGCCTCGGGAACAGCCTCCATGATCGCCCCCGACGCGTCGTACCCCGGCGTCGAGGGCGCCGCGCCGTTTCAACCGCCGCCCGGCTGCCGGCTCCTGGCAGGTGTTTCGCCGGGAGCCGGGAGCGTCGCGTCCTACCAGTCGCCGTCCGCCACCGGCTTGCCCGGCGCGTCGCCGAGCGGCTTCACCTGGTGGGGCGACGGCTCCTGCCACGGCGTGTGGTCGTCGCCCAGCCAGTCACCGACCGGCTTCACGCCGCCCAGCGTGCCGGTGGGCGCGAGGTCCTCCCCGTCGGCGTCGTAGTAGTCGAACCAGGGCAGGCCCGCCCGGGTGTACGCGGCCCGGTCGACGGGGGACGGCGGGGGCTCCTCCCCGGTGATGCGCCGCCACTCCGGCGGGGTCACCAGGTGCACGAAGACCCGGCCCGACGGCTCGGCGGCCCAGTCGGAGGCGGGCCGGTCGTCCTTGTAGACCTCCTGGCGCATCGAACCGCCGACGCCCAGTCCCATCGCCGCGGCGGCCCGGGGAGCGGGCGCACCGCCCCATCCGGCTCCGGACGCGGACATCATGGCCGGGGCGGGTGCGCCGTACGCCGCCATCGGCGCGGGCGGTGGCGGCATCGCGGCCCTGCGCTCAGCCGCCCGCCGCTGCTCCTCCCGCCACGCCTCCAGGGGCCCGTCCGCGAGCGGCCACGACTGGAGCTGCAGTCCGCCCCACTTCTCCTCGCCGGTGACCTGGCCCTCCACGGTCGCCCCCATCCCGAGGGGCACCGCGACGAACTGCCGCACCGTTCCCGTACCGGAATTGATGCCGTCGAGCCACGGCTGGCGCGGCAGCACCAGGTAGTTCTGCGGCCCCCGCGACAGCCGGCTGTTCCACGGCTTGCCCGACACCGCGCACACCTTCCCGACCCCCACCTGGAGGGCGCCCGGTTCCACCGTGCCGGCGAAGCTCAGCCACATCGCCTCGCGCAGGTACACGGGCAGCATCACGCCGCCTCTGTCCAGCCACTCCCCCGGGACCGTCGAGGCGTAGTCCTCGACCCTGCGCAGCGGGAAGTTGCCCAGGCCCGGGGGCAGTGCGTGCGTCCCCTTCTCGGGCAGGCGCAGCGTACGTACGAAACGCACCCGTACGCCGCCCGGCAGCAGCAGACTGTCCCCGTCGATCCGTACCGCACCGTTGGTCACCGGCGCACTCCCCTCGTTCGGTACCGCTGAACGCTCCCGCTGTTATAAACGACCGTTCCGTGGGGTGCGGTTCCATGCGAAGGGTGCGGTCGTTCCCGTGAACGGTCCGTCCGCCGTGTCGCCGAAGTAGCGGATCCGGTACGTTCCGGGAGGCGTGTCCGGGGGAACGTCCCAGGTGACCGTCACGGTGGACGCACGGGCGGCTCCCGTGCCGGCCGCCTTCCAGCGGAACGTCGTCGACCAGTCCCCGTCGTCGGCGACCCGTGTCCACCCGCCGTCTTCCTCGCGTTCCACCGCCAGGTAGGTGCCTCCCCTGCGCAGGTCGTTCCCGGGGTGCGCGCCGACGAAGCGGGCCGTGACCCGGGTGTCCGTACGGGCGACGGACAGAACGTCACCGAAGTCCCGTCCCGGGTGCGGCACGTCGGTGCCCCGCCGCCGGTGACGCGCGCGGGGCGGCCGCAGGCGTTCCGGTGTGCCGCGTTCGACGGGCGTGCCGTCGCGCATGGCGCGTGCCAGGCCGGCGGCGCTCTGGCAGAGGGCGGGCAGTTCCCAGCGGCCGAAGAGCGTGCTGCCGCCCTCGTACTCCTGCGCGTCGTACTCCTCGGGCGTGGTCACGTAGTGCGCGTACGCGTTGCTGTAGCCGACGGCCAGGACGTTCGCCGGCGGCGCGCCGACGATCGAGGCGACGGTACGCCGCAGCCGCAGACCCGCCACGATCGTGATCTCGGCGGGGAGGCCGATCAGGTACAGCGGGCCGATGCGCAGCAGTTGCACCGGGAGCCGTTCCTGGACCATGGGGTGCACGCGGTTCACTGGTCCCGCGGGCAGGCAGAGCCCCTTGGGCGCCTGCGCGGCGCGCAGGCGGGGTGCGAGCGGGTAGACGATCCGGTGCGACAGGGTGTCCCAGAGCGGGTTGCGCCCCGGTCTGAAGCCTCTGAAGCCCGGGCCGTCCACCCAGGCTCCGGCGAAGGCCGCCGCGCCGGCGACGGGCCCCGAGGTGCGGTGCGTACGGCCGTCCCCGGTGAACTCGGGCCGCACCGTGGCGCGGGACAGGTCGACGTGGGTCAGGCGTGCGTCCAGGACGCCGGGGATCTCGTCGCCGTACAGCGCGGCGGCGGCCCGGTACTGGCGGGCGCCTATGACGCGGGTGTTCTCGAACTCGTCGTCGGTGGGGCCGCGGCCGGGCGCCAGACGGAGGTTGGGCGACATGTCGCCGGCGTTGGTCTGCGCGAAGGCGGTGACGACGCCCGGGTCCGCGGCCTCCCAGCGGGAGGCGGCGTAGCCCTTGTTGTCGGCGCTGATGAGCGTGTTCGTGTTCGTCATGCTGGTGTTGTGCGTGGCGAACCAGTTGACCGCTCCCCTGAGCCGTCCGCCGCGCTCGATGCGCAGCAGTGTGGTCCGGGGGTCGACGGCGTCCGGGAAGTGCGCCCGGTCGGCCGCCGGATTGCGGTCGAAGGCGCGCTTCGAACGGTTGACGCTGGCGTCGCGGAGCTCTCCGTGGGCGAGCCGGAGAACGGCGGGGGCGAGGTCCGCGTGTGCCGCTTCGGCGGCTTCCACGATGCCGTCGACGATCGCGCCGTACGTGCGCTCCCGGAAGCCTCCCGTGTTGCTGTTGTAGAGCGCGTGGTGGAAGTAGCCGCCGGGTCCGCAGTGGGTGTGCGTGGCGGTGATCATGACGTTGGACTCGGTGTAGCCGCCGGGCAGCCGCCCGAGCACGTCGCGTACGACTCCCGCCGACATCAGGGGCAGTTCGCACACCACGAGCAGCAGCCGCCTGTCACCGTCCGCGAAGGCGAACGCCCGCGCGTGCAGGCGGGTGTGGATCCCGGTCGTCCGCTGCTGCTTCTTGCCGTACCCGAGCATGCCGCACTCGGCGGCCTCCCCGGTGATGTCGGCGACGCCGCAGCCGGCGAGGAGCCCCATCAGTCGAACAGGTCGGGGTCGGACGCGGTGATCTGCTCCCACAGGGGCTGTGCCTGGAACCAGCCCGCGAAGTGGCCGCCGATCTGGGAGCGGGTGCGCAGCGCCGTCTCCCGGTCGATGAGCCGGGGCGTTCCGGCCGCCATCGCGAGGAGTTGGGCCTGGCAGGAGCGTTCCATGGTGATGAACCACCAGACGGCCTCGGCGACGGACCTGCCGACCGTCAGGAGGCCGTGGTTCTGGAGGATGACGGCCTTGTACGAGGCGAGGGCGGCCCCGATGCGCTTGCCCTCCTCGGCGTCGTCGGCCACGCCCTGGTAGTCGCTGTAGAGCCCGTGGTCCTCGAAGAAGGCGCACGCGTCCTGGGTGATCGGGTCGAGGGGTACTCCCAGGCTGGAGAACGCCTTGCCGTGCAGCGAGTGGGAGTGCGCGGCGGCCAGCACGTCGGGGCGCGCCTCGTGCACCTCGGAGTGGATGACGAAAGCGGCCCGGTTCACCGGGCGTTCGCCGTGCAGCAGGTTGCCCGCGTGGTCGACGAGGATCAGGTCGGAGGCCCTGATCCGGCTGAAGCTCATGCCGAAGGGGTTGACCCAGAAGGCGTCGGGGGTCTCCGGGTCGCGCACGGTGATGTGGCCCGCCACCCCCTCCGAGAACCCGAACTTGCCGAACAGCCGAAATCCGGCGGCCAGTTGTTCCTTGCGGTAGCGCCGCTCCTCGTCGGCCGAGTCGAAGGACGGGGGCGTCGGGAGCGACACCCCTTCGGGCACGGGGCCGACGGCAGCGGAGATGACCTGGGACACGGTGGGGGGCGTCGCTTCGGACATGGTGTGCCTCCTCGTCCATCGGATACATTCGCGTATCCGATACGGGTCGGGATGCTTTCCGAGGCCGTACGCGCTGTCAAGGGTCCGGGGCCGGGCCCCGGGGCCGGGAGTGAGGGGGCCGATGCCGAAGGGGACGACCAAGCGGCGGCCGCAGACGCTGGCCCGGCTGCTCGACGCGGCGCGGGAGGTCTTCGCCGAGTCGGGCTTCGAGGGCGCCAGGATCGAGGACATCTGCCGGCGGGCCGGTTACACGCGGGGCGCGTTCTACTCGAACTTCCGGACCAAGGACGAACTCTTCTTCGCGCTCTTCGACGCGCACGCCGACCGCGAACTCGGCCGCATCGCGCGCACGGCGGCCAAGATCGGCGACGACGACCTGACCGTCGGCCGGATCGCCGAACTGCTGGCGTACGTCGATCCGGACGAGCGCACCTGGTTCCTGGTGACCACGGAGTTCACCCTCTACGCGATCCGTGACCCGCGGGCCGCGCGGGTACTGGCCGATCACGACGCGCGGTTGCGCGCGGAAGCGGTACGGCTGCTGCGGGACCTCTTCGACCGGGCCGGGCTGCGGCCGGCCGTCGACCTCGACGATCTGGTCAGGGTCCTCGTCGCGATGCGGGAGGGCGCACTCGGCCAGAGCTACGTCGAACCGGACCGGCTCGCGCCGGGCGCGCTCGCCCGCCGGTTCCTGCCGTTGCTGCTGGCCGCGGTGACGACCCCGGCGCGGGGCCCGCGCACGGCCCGGGGCGGGCGGCCGGACGGGGCCGCTCCGCCTCCCCGGCATGCCGTCTGACCTGCGCGGACGCCGGCGCTGGGGGCCGCTGTCAGTGGTCGGGTGCACACTGGCCCGTATCTGAGACAACGGCGTCCTGGAGGTGTCGGCCATGACCGACGTACTGCTCACCGTAGGAACACGAAAAGGGCTTTTCATCGGCCGCCGGCGCGGTGGCGAGTGGGAGATCGACGGCCCCCACTTCAACGCCCAGGCCGTGTACTCGATCGGCATCGACACCCGCGGGCCGGTCCCCCGGCTGCTGGTGGGCGGGGACAGCTTGCACTGGGGCCCCTCGGTCTTCCACTCCGACGACCTGGGCGCGACCTGGGTCGAGCCGAAGCGGCCGGCCGTCAAGTTCCCCCCGTTCACGGACGCTTCGCTGGAGCGGGTCTGGCAGCTGCGTCCGGCCGGGGCCGAGGCGCCCGACGTGGTGTACGCGGGGACGGAGCCGGCCGCGCTCTTCCGGTCCGAGGACCGCGGCGAGTCGTTCGAGCTCGTACGGCCGCTGTGGGAACACCCCACGCGCTCGCGGTGGGAGCCGGGCGGAGGCGGCGAGGGGCTGCACACGATCATCACCGACCCCAGGGACGCCCGGGCGGTGACGGTGGCGGTGTCCACGGCCGGAGTGTTCCGCTCGATGGACGGCGGGGCGAGCTGGGCGCCGTCCAACAAGGGCGTGTCGGCGGTCTTCCTGCCCGATCCCGACCCGGAGTTCGGCCAGTGCGTACACAAGATCGCGCAGGACGCGGCCGATCCGGACCGGCTGTACCTGCAGAACCACTGGGGTGTGTTCCGCAGTGATGACGCCGGCTCCAACTGGTCGGACATCGGGGCGGGGCTGCCCTCGACGTTCGGCTTCGCCGCCGCCGCGCATCCGCACCGCGCGGACACGGCGTACGTCTTCCCGATCACGGCGGACTCCGACCGGGTGCCCGCCGGCAACAGGTGCCGTGTCTACCGCACCGAGGACGCGGGCCGCGGCTGGGAGCCGCTGTCGGCGGGGCTGCCCCAGGAGGCGCACTACGGCACGGTGCTGCGCGACGCGCTCTGCACGGACGACGCCGACCCGGCGGGGGTGTACTTCGGCAATCGCAATGGCGAGCTCTTCGCGAGCGCGGACGACGGGGACAACTGGCGGATGCTCGCCTCACACCTGCCGGACGTGCTGTGCGTCCGGGCGGCGGTCGTCGGCTGAGCCGCGCAGGGCCCGCGGTCGGCGGTCCGCGGCCGACGGTCTAGGGGAGCTGCCAGTTCACCGGCTGGGCGCCCTGGCGGACCAGCAGGTCGTTGGTGCGGCTGAACGGCCGCGAGCCGAAGAAGCCGCAGTCCGCCGACATCGGCGACGGGTGCGCGGACTCGACGGCCGGAAGGTCGCCGAGCAGGGGGCGCAGGTTGCGGGCGTCGCGCCCCCACAGCACGGACACCAGCGGCTTTCCGCGCGCCACCAGGGCGCGGATGGCCTGCTCCGTCACTTCCTCCCAGCCCTTGCCGCGATGGGCCGCCGGGGTGCGGGGCGCCGTCGTCAGCGCCCTGTTCAGCAACAGCACGCCCTGCCGGGTCCAGGGCGTCAGATCGCCGTTGGCGGGGCGGGGCAGTCCGAGGTCGGTGTGCAGCTCCCGGAAGATGTTCTCCAGGCTTCCGGGCAGCCGGCGCACGTCCGGCGCGACCGAGAAGCTGTGCCCGATGGCCATTCCCGGTGTCGGGTACGGGTCCTGGCCCACGATCAGCACCCGCACCTCGTCGAAGGGCTGCTGGAACGCGCGCAGGACGTGCGGTCCGGCGGGCAGGTAGGTGCGGCCTGCCGCGATCTCGGCGCGCAGGAAATCGCCCATCGCCGCGATGCGCCCGGCCACGGGGCGCAGCGCGTCCGCCCAACCGGGCTCGACCAGTTCGTTCAACGGTAGTGCTGCCACGGCGCGTCACTCTACTGGTGGTCCGCCCGCACCCTCCAACCCGGCCGTCGCGGTCCCGGCGGCCGTGGCCGTCCGCCGGCCCCGGCACGCCCCCATGGCTGCCCGGTGACGCGGCGCCCCGTCCGGCGGCGGCCCGCTCGCCCCGGTACCGGCCGGCCAACCCCGGGATAGGGTGCCGTCGTTGCTGCTCCCCCTCCCCTGGAGTCGGTCCATGAGGCCAAGCCCGCGCACCACCGGCCCTGGCGCGACGCCGTGGGTGCTCGGCGTCGACTCCGGCGGTTCGGGACTGCGGGTGGCGCTCGCGGACGCCTCGGACCCGCCGCGCGTCACGGCCACCGCGTCGCGCGAGCCGGTCCGCACGGGCCCGGCCGGAATCGACGCGGCGCATCTGCTGGACCAGTTGCTGCCGATGGCGCGGACGCTGCTCGACGAAGCCGCCGGCCCCGACGCCGCCTTCCCCGCCACGATCGGCGCCGTCGCGATCGGTGCGGCCGGCATGGCGACCCTCGGCGACGACCTGCGCGACCGACTGCCACAGGCGCTGCGGAGCGCCCTCGGCGTACGGCGTCTCGCACTGGCCGCCGACGCCGTCACGGCGTACGCCGGAGCGCTCGGCCTGCGGCCGGGGGCCGTGGTGGCGGCGGGCACCGGCATGATCGCGCTCGGTACGGACCTGGCCGGCTGGCGCAGGGCCGACGGCTGGGGCCATCTGCTCGGCGACTGCGGCGGCGGCGCCTGGATCGGCCGCGCCGGGCTGGAGGCGGCGATGCGCGCCCATGACGGGCGCGGCGGTGGCTCGCCCGCGCTGCTCGCCCGCGTGGAGGCGGTATTCGGCCCCGCGCCCGAACTGCCCGGCCTGCTCTACCCGCGCACCGACCGCCCCGCCGTGCTCGCCTCGTTCGCGCCGGAGGTGGCCCGGTGCGCGACGGCCGCGCCGGGCGACCCGGTGGCGGCGGCGATCCTGCGGGAGGCGGCCGGGCACATCGCCGACGCCGCCGCCGCCGTCTGCCCGCCGTCCGGGGAGTGCGAGGTCGCCCTGACCGGGGGCCTGTTCAAGATGGGGGACCCGCTGCTCGTCCCGCTGCGGGCCGCGCTCGGCGAGCGGCTGCCGCACGCGCGCACCGTCGCGGCCGCGGGAGACCCGCTGGCCGGAGCCGTGCGCGTCGCCTCGGCCCTCGCCACGGACAGCCTTCGGCTGCCCGCCGACGGCCGACTGCTGCGCGTACCGACAGAGCAGGGCAGTTGAACGCATAGCGACTCACGGGATAAATGCGGACAGACACCGCTGCAATGCCCCCTCCCCGAACAGCCGAGCACACAAACCCAGTAGCATGCGGCGCCATGAGCTCCCCCACTGGGCCCGCATCCGGCCTGCCTGTACGAATGCCGCGACCACGACAGTCCGGACGGCACCGCCGGCCGGAGCCCGTGGTGGCTCCCGAGGGCGCGCCCGCGCTTGTCCTCGCCGTCCCCGGCACCCCGGGCAGCGCGTCGCGCAGCCTGGCGGAGGAAGTCGTCAGCATCGCCCGTTCCGAGCTGCCCGGCCTGGACGCCAGGATCGGGTACCTCGACGGCGACAATGGCGAGTACCCCGCCCTGGAGAGCGTGCTCGCGCACACCGCCGCCGAGCGCACCGCCCGTTACGAGCAGGCGCTCGCCGCGGGCCGCGAGGCCGCCGAGCCGCAGGGCCCCGCGGCGGTAGTGGTGCCGCTGCTCGCCGGCCCCGAGAACGCCTTGATGCGCCGGATACGGCAGGCGGTCATGGACAGCCGCGCGGCCGTCGAGCTGACCGACGTCCTCGGTCCGCACCCGCTGCTCGCCGAGGCGCTGCACGTGCGCCTGTCCGAGGCCGGCCTGTCCCGCGCCGACCGCGCCAGGCTGTTCACGGTCGCCACCGCGGCCGACGGCATCATCCTGGCCACCGTGGGCGGCGACGAGGCCGTGCAGGCCGCCGGCATCACCGGCATGCTGCTGGCCGCGCGGCTCGCCGTACCGGTGATCGCCGCCGCGCTCGACGAGGAGGGTTCGGTCGCCGCCGTGGCGGAGCAGCTGCGCGGTTCCGGCTCGACGCAGCTCGCGCTCGCGCCGTACGTGATCGGCCCCGAGGTGCCCGACGGCCTGCTGGACGCGGCCGTCAAGGAGGCGGACTGCGCGACCGCCGAGCCGCTGGGCGCCTACCCGGCGATCGGCAAGCTGGCCCTGTCGCACTACACGACGGCGCTGGGCATCGCCCCGCAGCCGGCCCAGGGCATGCCCGCCCACTGAGCGGCCTGAGCAGCCCCGAGGGCCCGCGCCGGACGTCCGGTGCGGGCCCTCGGGCGTTTCCGGTCGTCCGCCGCCCGGCCGGGTCTCAGCCGAAGACGACGCAGGACGCCGCCGGCGCCGCGAAGGAACCCGCGCGGCGCGGGATGCCCGTCTGCGCGTCGAGGTCGAACCACGTGACGTCCCCGGAGCGCTCATTGGCGGCGTAGAGCCTGCGCCCCGACGGGTCGAGGGTGAGGTCGCGCGGCCAGTGACCGCCGCAGTCCACCGTCGTCACGAACTCCGCCTTCGCCCCGCTCTCGTCCAGCGCGAGCACGGCGATGCTGTCGTGCCCCCGGTTGGCCACCCACAGGAAGCGCCCGTCGTGGGAGACGACGGGTGCGGAGGGGTACGTCGCCGTGTCCGTCCCGGGCTCCACCACAGGCGCCTCACCGAGCGCTACGAGCACCCCCGACTCGGCGTCCCAGCGGCAGACGGTGACGGTCGGCTCCAGCTCGCCCAGGACGTACGCGTGCCCGCCCCGGGGGTGGAAGGCCAGGTGGCGCGGGCCGGTGCCGGGCCGCAGCGCGGTCTCAGTGTGCACCCGCAGGGTCCCGGTGGGCACCGCTAGGGCGCAGACCCGTACGGAGTCGGTCCCGAGGTCGACGCTGAGCACCCAGCGCCCCGTGGGGTCGGGCAGCACCTGGTGCGCGTGCGGCCCCGCCTGACGGTCCTGGTCGGGGCCGTTGCCCCGGTGGTGGAGTACGCCGGTGGCCGCTTCCGGGGCCCCGTCGGCGCCGACCGGGAGCACGGTGACGCTGCCCGAACCGTAGTTGGCGGTGATCAGGTGCCCGGCGGCGAGCGCGAGGTGGGTGGGCGCGGCGCCGCCCACCGGGACCGGCTCCCCCGCCGGGAGCGGCGCGCCGTCGCCGGACACGTCGAAGGCCGCGACGGCGCCGTCCTCGGTCTCGCTCACGGCGTACAGCACCGTCGCGCCGGGTGCGAGCGCGAGGAACGACGGGTCGGCGACGGCCTCGGCCGATCCGAGCGCGGTCAGCGCGCCGGTCCGCGGGTCCACGGCGGCGGCGGTGATCCCGAGGCCGCCCGCCGAGGTGAACGACCCGATGAACGCCCGGTCCGGCCGGCCGGACCTCCGCGCCCGTGGCACAACCGGTTCGGCCTCATTGCTGCTGCTCACCGTGGAGCCCCTTTCCGCCGTGCGATCGCGTTCAGCCGTGCGAGCTGTGACAAGCCTCGGTCACATTGTCCCGGGCGGCCTCGCGGCGTCGTGGGTCAGGACCGGACCAGCGGGGCGTCCGGGGCGCTGTGCAAAGGCGTCGCCAGTTCGGTGAGCACCCGCTCCAGGCCGTGGAGGTGGCGCAGTGCGGCCTCCGCGGTGGGGTGGTGGTGCTCGGCGGCCGCCGCCTGCGCTCCGGGGGCGGGAGCGTCGTCCGGCCGGCCGCCGGGCGACACCAGTGCCTCGACCGCGGCTTCCACGCGCCAGCAGGCGGCCGCCAGGCGCGCGTCGTGGGACGCCTGCGGGTCGGCCGCCACCGAGGCGAGTCCGCGCACTTCGCGGGCGCAGTCGTCCAGCAGGGCCAGGACCTGGCGGGCGCGGGCCTTGCGGGCGCGCAGCGGGTTCAGGGGATGTACGAGGGGCGCCAGGGAGAGCCTCGCCCGGCCGATCACCAGCTCGAGCTGGGCGGCGAGCGGCGCCGGATCGGCGTCCGGGTCGCCGGCCAGACGGCGCGCGGCCGCGGTGGTGCAGCCGTGCACGCTGTGCACGGCTCGCTCGATCCAGGCGTGGGTGGCGGAGTGCGTCGTGACCGGCAGGACGAAGGCGACGGCCAGCGCCGCGCCCAGGGCGCCGACGCCCGTCTCGGCGAGCCGCAGCGCGAGCAGGCTCGGCTCCAGGGCGCCCAGCAGCCCGTACAGCAGGGACACCATCAGGGTGACCGCGAGCATCATCCAGCTGTACGACACCGGGGCGGTGTAGAAGATCGCGAAGACGCACACCGCCACGAGCGCGGCCGTCGGGGCGAGCGCGCCGTGCAGCGGCAGGGCGAGGAGCAGCCCGGCGACGATGCCGACGACCGTTCCGAGGACGCGGCGAAAGCCCCGGAGCAGCGTCTCGCCGCGCGACGCGGTGTTCACGAAGATCCACCAGGCGGCGCCGACGGCCCAGTACCAGCGCCCCTCGGACAGCACCTGGCCCACGACGAGGGCGAACGCGCCGGCGACGGCGACCTGGACCGCCTGGCGCGTGGTGATGCGCGCGAGGCCGGTGCCGCCGGGGAGCACGGGGGCCGCGGGCGGCGGGAGGCGCCGCTCGTAGCACCACAGGCCGAAGCGGACGCCGCTGGACGCGACCAGGGCGAGGGCGACGGCGGTGAAGAGGCCCGGCAGCTGTCCAGGAACGGTGTGCAGGAACTGCGCGACGAAGAACATCATGAAGGCGAACACGCCCAGGGCGTGGCCCCGGGGCCCCCAGCGCCTGGCGTACACCCCGAGTCCGGCGACGGCGAGGAACGCCACGTCGCGCAGGACCGGGGTGTCGTGCAGCCCGGCCGCCAGGGCGAGGACCGGAAAGCCGACAGTGGGGAGCAGCGCGGTGCTGACCGCCTGGGCACGGACGGTGGCGTCGGTGACGGTGAACAGGGCGAGGAGCGCCGCGAGGCCACCGGTGATGACCGCGGGGAGGGTGTGACCGGTGAGGCCGCAGACGGCCACGGCCAGGCCGACGCCGAGGACGGACCGGGTGGCGCTGCGCAGCCGCAGCCGGCCCGGGTCCGGCACCACGAACATCCTCTTCAGCACTGCTTTCCGCCCCGCCTTCGCCCTGACATCGTTCCGGCATGAAAAAGGCGCCACGGAAGTCCGAGGCGCCATCGACCCACCCATCAGAACATCTGATGCCCGAGTGGCTCAAGTCGAGGGCAACGTACTGTGCCATTGGCACAGTCATGGCCGCGGATCTCCGTCCGGACACGGGCCAACGGACCATGCCGCGAGAAACACACCCTGGAACCGGGCCCGCGCCCCCGCCGTCAGCCGGGCGGGTCGGCCGGCGGGAGGAGGGTGCCGAGGGGGCCGAGATCCAGGTTGAGGTCCTGCATGGTCAGGCCGTAGCGGGCGCAGAGGTCCGTCATCCGGTCGTGCAGGAGCATCAGCGTCACGCCCAGGCGTTCCTCCTCCTCCTCGGTGAGGTCGCCGGCGTCCACGCGGTGCATGGCCTGGCGCTCCATGAGCTGACGGAGGAGTTCGACGAGCGTGAGCACCAGCTTCATCAGGTCGCGCTCGACGGTGTCGGGGTCGGTGTTGATCCGGGCGCTCGGCCTCGGCGCGCGGTCGTGTTCCGGTCGGGGGAGGTCCTGCGGGGCCGCGGGGAAGAGGCGGAAGGCGCGCCCGGCCGCGTCCGCGACCTCGTCGTAGCGGCTCCGGGGCTCCGGCGCGTCCGGTGGTACGGCGTCCGGTGTCATGACGGGGGCGGCCGGTCGCCGGGCGGCAGTACGGACACCGGACCGCCGCGGGGCCATGGAGCCGGCACCTCCGCGCTGATGGAGGTGATGAGCGCGCGCAGCGAGATCCGGACGAGGTCGATGTCGGCGATCGACAGCGTGATGTCACCGGTGATGACCGCGCCGCCGGTGAGCAGGCGGTCCAGCAGGTCGATGAGCGCGACCTGCCGGTCGGGCAGCGGCGGGCGGTCCGGCGCGGCGGTACGCGCGGTGCCGGACACGGGTTCGCCGCCGGCCGTCACGTGGTCACCGCCCGGTCCCTCGCACCGCTCTCGTCCGGTCCCGGCGCGGCGAAGGAGTACGGCGCCCACGGCCCGGTGATCTCGACGCGGATCGCGGCGGACTCCTGGGCGACCCGCTCGACGGCCAGCCGGAAGTCGTCGGTCCGGTCCCGGGGCACCAGGTAGGCGTCGTTCATGATGTTCTCGCCCGCCCCTTCGGCGAGGGGGCCCTGCTGCGGGCGGTGCCGTACGTGCTCGGCCGCGTGGGCGCCGGCGGCGGCCTCGACGCGCCGCGCGGAGTCCGCGGCTTCCCGGAAGCTGTCCTGCCGGGCGTTGCGTTCCTGGTGGCGTCCGCGCAGATAGGCGCGCCCGGGGCTCAGTCCGGGCTCGGGAGCGGGCTCCGCGGCGGCGGGCGGCGCGGCGGCCAGGTAGACCTTGACGCCCCATTCCACGCTGCCGTCGAGGTGGGCGAGGCGGTGCGTGAACGCGGCGCGGTCGGCCGTGATCATCTCGCGCACGCGGTCGTCGTCGCGGTAGATGGTCGCCAGCCGCAGCGGCAGGACGGTGCCGCGGGCCGCCACGGCGTCGATGACGCCGTGATGGGCCCTGGCCACCGCCTCCAGCCAGCGGAGGTCCTCGAAGTGGGCCGCGAGGGGCGCCGCCTCGAAGTCGGCCGCCGGGACGTCGCTGACGAGCGCGACCAGGCCCCCGGCCTCGTCGGCGACCAGCCGGACCGGCGCGCCGGCGACGCCGCGCAGGGACTCCGCGACATCGTGGAGCGCCCCGTGCGGAGCCGCCACGCCGTACACGTAGGTCACGTCCCGGGTGGGCG
>NZ_VBVX01000779.1 GCF_005981925.1 Streptomyces albidochromogenes | reverse complement strand
GGGGGTGGCCGGCGCGGCCCGCCGCGCGACCCGGGTGCCGGAACCCTGGCGGGCCGTCAGCCAGCCCTCCGCGACGAGTTCGGCGTACGCGTCGGCCGCCGTGTTGCGGGCGAGCCCGAGGTCGGCGGCGAGCGACCGGTACGGCGGCAGCCGCGTCCCCGGGGCGAGCCGCCCGCTGTGGATCGCCTCCCGCAGCGCCCGCGTGAGCACCGCGCGGCGACTGCCCGTTCCGGCGGTCTCCAGCTCCAGGTGCAGGTCGCTGCCCAGCTCCTCCGCCGCATTGACCCATGATTCCGCCACTGGAATGCACCCCTTCTCCGGTCGCCTGTGCGCCTAGATTCGTATCCATGACGACGACAGAGATCAAGCAGACGCCCGCCACCCCCACCCGCCTCAAC
>NZ_VBVX01000778.1 GCF_005981925.1 Streptomyces albidochromogenes | reverse complement strand
ACCCATTGTAGCTGGTCGCGGTGTCTGGACCGATTTGCCAGCCGATCAACCCCGTCTGACGGCGTCTAGAGTTGGCGTCATGAATTCGCCTCAGCCTGCTGCGGAACAGATCGCCAAACCGGTCGATTCGGGTGTGCCGGCGGATCACCCCGGTGTCAACGAATTGTTCGCGGTGCTGGCCTACGGCGAGGTCGCCGCGTTCTACCGGCTCACCGAAGAAGCGCGCATGGCACCGAATCTGCGGGGCCGGATCAACATGGCGAGCATGGCCGCCGCCGAGATGGGGCATTACGAGGTGCTGCGGGATGCCTTGGAGCGCAGGGGAGTTGACGTTGTCTCGGCGATGACGAAGTATGCGTCGGCCTTGGAGAACTACCACCGGATGACCACCCCCAGCAC
>NZ_VBVX01000010.1 GCF_005981925.1 Streptomyces albidochromogenes | reverse complement strand
GCGGCGGCCACCGCGCGCACCAGGTCGTCCTGGCGGCCCGGCAGGCGCAGGTGCGCACGGTCGAAGCCCTCCGACTCGACCCGCTCGGTCGTGGCGACCACGACGACCGCCGCGTCGGCGCCGCGCGGAAGTCGAACCGCGACCCCGCCACCGCGCGCCGCTCGCCGGTGGGTATCCCGTCGCCGCCCACCGCCGTCACCGCCCCGGCCGCGAGGCGCAGCTCGTACGGGCCGCCGCTCCCGAGGCTCCAGTACGTGTGATTCGTCAGGTTCACCACCGTCGGCGCGTCCGTCACCGCCCGGTAGGCGATCCGCAGCGCCCCGCCCTCCTGAAGCGTGTACGCCGCCGAGACCTCGACGCGCCCGGGGAATCCCTCCTCGCCGTCGGGACTGACCCGCGAGAGCCGCACCCCGTGCGACACCGGCCGCGCGTCCCACACGCGCTTGTCGAAGCCCCGCTCGCCGCCGTGCAGGCTGTGCGGCCCCGCGTTGCGCGTCGGCGCGTACGTCCGGCCGTCCAGGCTGAAGGTCCCGCCCGCGATCCGGTTCGCGTACCGCCCGACGAGCGCCCCCAGGTACGGCCCCGGGCACTCCAGGTACCCCGCGAGGCGGCCGAAGCCGACCGCCACGCCGGCCGTACGCCCGGCGCGGTCCGGCGTCTCCACCGACTGGACGATCCCGCCGTACGTCAGCACGCGCACCACCACGCCGTCCCGCTCCAGCACCCAGCGGTGGACGGGCGTGCCGTCGGGGAGCGTCCCGAAGGGCTCCGGGCGCGCCGGGGAAGGAGGGGGAGGTTCCGCGTTCATGCTCGGGGCGCCTGTGCGAGAGGCCGTGCCGCCGTGATGTTGCGGTACGCGATCTCGGCCAGCCGCTGCTGCCCGTTCCTGCTCGGGTGGAACCAGTCCCACTCGCTCAACTGCTTCCCGGTGAACCGGAAGTCGAAGACCGCCCCTCCGTCGTACCGGCAGCGCGCGTCCTTCGCGCACACGTCCCTCAGCACCGCGTTGTACGCGACGACCCGCTCCCGCACCGCCTCCCGCCGCGCCACCGCCGCCGCGTCCATCGCGTCCGGGAAGCCCAGCATGGACGGGCAGATCCCCAGCTTCCAGATCTGCTTGCCCAGCGGGTTGCCGCGTCCTTCGGACCACAGCCGCTTCAGGTCCGGCACACTGGACACGTACAGCTGCGACGTGGGCAGTTCGGTGCGCAGCTTCTTCACCGACGTCTCGAAGTACGTCCGGAAGTCAGCCACCGATGTCATGTGCGACACGTCGTCACGACAGGCGTCGTTCGCCCCCACCATGACCGTCACCAGCTCCGGCTTGTCCTTGACCGCCCGCGTCATCTGCTCCGGCAGCTCCGCCATCCGCGCCCCCGACCTGGCGTGGTTCCAGGTGCGTCCGGCCGCCCCCGCCCCGCCGAGCAGCCGCCACGCCACGCTGCGCACCGTGGGGTCCGTGCCCGTCGCCCAGGACACCTCGGGGCAGTCCGCGAGGACGGTGCACGCGTCGAAACCGCGCGTGATGGAGTCCCCGACCGCCGCGACGGAATCCGGGCTGCGGTCCCAGACCGGAGTCGGCCTCGGGGCCGGCAGCCGCGCTGACGGAGAACCGCCCGGGGCCGCGCCGTTCTCCGTGTCGCACCCCGCGAGCGCGCCCAGCAGCACGAGCAGGCCCGCCGTCGCGGTGGCGACGACGGCGCGCGGCCGGCGCTCCCGGCCGCGTCCCCGGCGGCGTACCCCCATGCCCTGATCCCCTCCGTGGCGTCGTAACCGGCGTCCTGGCGAGTGAAAGCTTCGTGTCCTCGTCCCCCCGGACCGACAGTACGTCACCCGCCACAGGCCGCCGCACGGTAGTTTTTCCCCGTCGAACCAGCAGCCCTTCGCCCATCCGGGGCTCCGGTAAATTACATCACGTCACATACTGTCCCTTTTCAGGAGATTAACTCCCGATGCTGTTTACTGTTGACAACCTCGGGAGCCGACCGGGAAGAGGCGGTACGGGCGCGAGGCCGCTGGGGAAGGCGAACCTCGTCCCACACTGGAGGTCCCGGTGACGACACGTGGAGTTCTGTACGTTCACTCCGCACCGCGCGCGCTGTGCCCGCACGTCGAATGGGCAGTAGCGGGCGTACTCGGCGTGCGGGTCAATCTCGACTGGATCAGACAGCCGGCCTCGCCCGGCACCTGGAGAGCCGAGTTCTCCTGGCAGGCCCAGCCGGGCACCGCCTCCAAGCTGGCCTCCGCCCTGCGCGGCTGGCACCTGCTGCGTTTCGAAGTGACCGCCGAACCGTGCCCCATGGCCGAGGGCGAGCGCTACAGCTCCACCCCCGGCCTCGGCATCTTTCACGCCGTCACCGGGATGCACGGCGACATCCTCATCCCCGAGGACCGGCTGCGCGCCGCTCTCGCCCGCTCGGTGGGCGGCGAGACCGACCTGGAGGCCGAGGTCGCCAAGCTCCTCGGCAAGCCCTGGGACGACGAACTCGAACCCTTCAGATACGCCGGCGAGGGCGCCCCCGTGCGCTGGCTGCACCAGGTGGTCTGACCCCCTCCACCCACCGCGCGGGGGGCCCGATACATTCCGCCCCACAGTGCACACGCAGTGCACCGCCTGTGTGGGGGTTGGTTGTGCGTATACGACCGGCGGTCGAAGTGACCGCCGTCCTGTTGTCGTCGCTCGTGGTCTGCTGGGCCGTGGTCTTCCACGTCCTGGGCTGGACCGCCCTGTACCGGGAGAGCGGCGGGGCGTGCGGCGGCTCCGACTGCCCGCAGGGCCTGCCCACCGTGCTGCTCCTGGCCTTCGCGTTCTCCTTCGCCGGCACGCTCGCCCTGAGCAAGGCGCTGGCCGTCGCGGAGCTGCGCCGGGGGATCGCCGTCGCCGTCGTCGTCGGCGGGGTGCTGGCCGGCCTGCTGCCCGGCCTGTACGGCTACCAGTGGATCCGCGGCGAGCAGGTGCGGATCGCCTCACCCCTCAAGGGCCCGGAGCGGTTGGGGATCGCCTGGCGGGCGCAGCCGGACCGCCCGGCCACCGTCAAGGGACTGCGCGGCTGGTCCGCGGGCGACACCGTCGTCAGGGTCCGCACCGACGGCCTGACCGCCTACGCCGTGAAGGACGGCGCCGAGCGGTGGACCGTCACGGCGCCGGTCCGCGCGTCCGTCTGCGCCCAGAGCCCCCGGCCCGCCGAGGGTGTGGGGCTGGTCGCCTACGGGCGCCACAACAAGCCCTGCACCACCCTCGCCGCCGTCCGGCTCGACGACGGCGCCACGCTGTGGAAGCGGACGCTCAAGGGCGAAGGCATCGGCAAGGGCGTCGCGCTGGGCGGCGGCACCGCCGTGTCCGCGGAGGACGGAGCGGTACGCGGGCGCTCGGCCGCCACCGGAGCGGAGCGGTGGAAGCGGCCGGTGCCGGAGCGCTGCCGCATTCTGTCGGTCGGCGCGAACCCCGCCCGTACCCTGGCCGTCGAGGAGTGCGCGCCGGCGAAGACCGACGGCCTCGTCACCGCCCGGCTCCTGGCCCTCGACACCCGCACCGGCGAGGAGCAGTGGGCGACGAAGCTGCCGGTGGAGAGCGCCGGCACCGCCCATGTGTACTCCGTCGCGCCGGCCGTGATCGGTTATCAGGAGACCGACGAGCGGGGCGTGCGGGCCGTGCTCGCCTTCGACGAGCGGGGCCAGTCGCGCGCCGCCGTGCCGCTGTCGGGCCGCTCGGGCGATCTCGACATCCGGCTGTCCCCGGAGGACCTGAAGGCCGAGGGGCCGTTCGTGTCGGGCGACACGCTGGTCGCCGCCGTGCAGAAACCGGGTGACATCGTGCCGCAGTACGTCGCCGGGTTCTCGGTCCGGGACGGCCGGGAGCTGTGGCGTACCGGGAAGCTCGGACACATCGGCGCGCTCGCCCTGCGGGGCGACGGCCGGGTGGCCGCGGTGACCGTCGGATGGCCCCGCTCGGACGTCCACGTGGTCGACCCCGGGGCGAAGGGCGCCGTGAGCAGGACGACGCTGGGGAAGGAGGCGCCGGTGTCGATCGACGCCGAGATGCTGGCGGTGCGCGACGGGTACGTCGTCGTCAACCGCTACACCGACGGAGAACCCCCGGCGTTCGCCCTGCGCTGAGCTCGCGCCGGGACCGTACGGCGAAGGCCCTGCCGGGAGCGCGGAGCTCCAGGCAGGGCCTTCTCGTCGTGGTGCGGTCGCGGATCAGACCGTACGGAACGCCAGGACCACGTTGTGGCCGCCGAAACCGAACGAGTTGTTGATCGCGGCGATCGTGCCCTCGGGCAGCGCCCGCGGCGTGTCGCGCACGATGTCCGCGTCGACGTCGGCGTCGAGGTCGTCGACGTTGATGGTCGGCGGGGCCGTCCGGTGGTGCAGCGCCAGGACCGTCGCGACGGTCTCGATGCCGCCCGCGCCGCCGAGCAGGTGACCGGTCATCGACTTCGTGGCGGAGACCGCCACATGGTCGAGGTCGTCGCCGAGGACCTTGCGCAGCGCCTTGATCTCGGCGATGTCGCCCTGCGGGGTCGAGGTGGCGTGCGCGTTGAGGTGCACGACCTCGGCCGGCTTGAGGCCGGTGTCGTCGAGCAGGTTCTGCATGGCGACGGCGATGCCCCGGCCGGACGGCTCGGGCTGCGCGATGTGGTGGGCGTCGGCGGACAGGCCCTGGCCGACGGCCTCGCAGTACACCCGGGCGCCGCGCGCGGCGGCGTGCTCGGCCGACTCCAGGACCACGACGCCCGCGCCCTCACCGAGGACGAAGCCGTCCCGGCCCGTGTCGTACGGGCGCGACGCCTTCTCGGGCTCTTCGTTGCTCTTCGACATCGCCATCATGTTGGCGAAGGCCGCGATCGGCAGCGGGTGGATCGCCGCCTCGGTGCCGCCCGCGACGACCACGTCGGCGCGGCCGGTGCGGATCATCTCGACGGCGTAACCGATGGCTTCGGCGCCCGACGCGCACGCGGAGACCGGAGTGTGCACGCCCGCCTGGGCGTTGACCTCCAGGCCGACGTTGGCGGAGGGGCCGTTCGGCATGAGCATGGGGACGGTGTGCGGGGAGACGCGGCGTACGCCCTTCTCCTTCAGCACGTCGTACTGGTCGAGCAGCGTCGTGACGCCACCGATGCCGGAGGCGATGACCGCGCCGAGGCGGTTCGGCTGGATCTTCTCGTCCTCGCCGGCCTTGGCGGTGTAACCCGCGTCGGCCCACGCCTCACGGGCCGCGATCAGCGCGAACTGCGCCGAGCGGTCCAGCTTGCGGGCCAGCGGGCGGGGCAGTACGTCGCCCGGGTCGACGGCCGCGACGGCCGCGATACGGACGGGAAGTTCGGCGAAGCGCTCGCCCTCCAGGGGCTTGACGCCGGAACGTCCGGCCAGCAGACCTTCCCAGGTCGATGCGGCGTCGCCACCCAGCGGTGTTGTTGCGCCGATACCGGTGACGACCACGGTGCGATTGGTCGGGCTCACAGGAATTCTTTCTCCACGTGTAGAGGGTGCTGAATTTTCACGGCGCCACCGCCGGGCGGCGACACAGGACCGGCCGGATCAGGCCTGGTGCTTGAGGATGTAGTCCGCGGCGTCGCCGACCGTCTTGAGGTTCTTGACGTCCTCGTCGGGGATCTTGACGTCGAAGCGCTCTTCGGCGGCGACGACGACCTCGACCATGGACAGCGAGTCGACGTCCAGGTCGTCGGTGAAGGACTTGTCCAGCTGGACGTCCTCGGTGGGGATGCCGGCGATCTCGTTGACGATCTCGGCGAGACCGGTGACGATCTCTTCCTGAGTGGCGGCCATTGTGGCGCTCCTTCGGTGTTGAGCAGAGGGAATTGGGTAAAGCGGCAGGCCCGGAACGATCCGGACGTGCCTAGGGGAGGGTAACGACCGTCGCGGCGTAGACGAGACCCGCCCCGAAGCCGATGACCAGCGCGGTGTCGCCGCTCTTCGCCTGCCCGGTCGCCAGGAGCCGCTCCATCGCGAGCGGAATCGAGGCGGCCGAGGTGTTACCGGTGGTTTCGACGTCACGGGCGACCGTGACGTGCTCCGGCAGCTTGAGAGTCTTCACCATCGAGTCGATGATCCGCATGTTCGCCTGGTGCGGAATGAAGACGTCCAGGTCGCCCGCGGTGATCCCGGCCGCGTCGAGCGCCTGCTGGGCGACCTTCGCCATCTCGAAGACGGCCCAGCGGAACACCGCCTGGCCCTCCTGCGTGATGGCCGGGAACTTGGCGACCTCACCGGCGTTGCGGTAGTCGGACCACGGGACGGTCTGCTTGATGGTCTCCGACTTGTCGCCCTCGGAGCCCCACACGGTCGGGCCGATGGCCGGTTCCTGCGCGGGGCCGACGACGACCGCGCCCGCACCGTCGCCGAACAGGAAGGCCGTCGCGCGGTCCTCCAGGTCGGTCAGGTCCGAGAGCCGCTCGACGCCGATGACCAGGACGTACTTCGCGCTGCCTTCGACGACCATGCCCTTGGCGAGGGTCAGGCCGTAGCCGAACCCGGCGCAGCCGGCCGAGATGTCGAAGGCGGCGGGCCGGCCGGCGCCGATCTTGTCCGCGATCTCGGTCGCGACCGCCGGGGTCTGCTTGAAGTGCGACACGGTGGAGACGATGACGCCGTCCACCTGCTCGGCGGTGATCCCGGCGTCGGCCAGCGCCTTGCCCGCGGCCTCGACCGACATGGCGGCGACGGTCTCCTCCTCGGAGGCCCAGTGCCGGGTCACGATGCCGGAGCGGGAGCGGATCCACTCGTCGGACGAGTCGATCGTCTCGAGGATCACCTCGTTCGGCACGACACGGGTCGGACGGTAACCGCCGACACCCATGATGCGCGCGTACGGGGCGCCCTGACTGGGCTTGATCTTCGACATGCTCTCTCGGGCTCCTATCGCGCCGCGTGCTCAGCGATGAGCGCGCGGGCCGCGTCGAGGTCGTCGGGGGTCTTGAGCGCGAGGGTCTTCACACCGGGCATGGCGCGCTTGGCGAGGCCGGTCAGGGTGCCGCCGGGGCAGACCTCGATGAGCGCGGTGGTGCCCAGCTCCGCGAGGGTCTCCATGCACAGGTCCCAGCGGACCGGGCTGGAGACCTGGCTGACCAGGCGGGCGACGACGTCGGGGCCGGTGGAGACGGTGCGTCCGTCGGCGTTCGACACGTACGTGACGGCCGGGTCGGAGACGACCAGGTCCTGCGCGGCCTTGCCGAGCTCGGTGACCGCCGGGGCCATGTGGTGGGTGTGGAACGCGCCGGCGACCTTGAGCTCCACGACCCGGCGGACGCCCTCGGGCTTGTCCTGGGCGAGCGCGGCGAGCTGCTCCATGGTCCCCGCGGCCACGATCTGGCCCGCGCCGTTCACGTTCGCCGGGGTCAGGCCCAGCTTCTCCAGGTGCGGCACGACGACCTCGGCGTCGCCGCCGAGCAGCGCCGACATGCCGGTCTCGGTGACGGCGGCGGCCTCGGCCATGCCCAGTCCACGGGTCCGTACGAAACCGAGCGCGGCCTCTTCGGTGAGCACACCGGCGTACGCGGCGGCGGTGATCTCACCGACGCTGTGACCGGCGACCGCGGAGACCTCCGCGCGGGCGTCCAGCGCGGCGGCGGACAGCAGACCGGCCGCCACCAGCAGCGGCTGGGCCACGGCCGTGTCGCGGATCGCGTCGGCGTCGGCCTGCGTGCCGTAGTGGACGAGGTCGAGCCCGATGGCGTCGGACCAGGCGGCGAGCCGGTCGGCGGCGCCGGGGAGGTCGAGCCAGGGAGTCAGGAAGCCGGGCGTCTGGGCGCCTTGGCCGGGAGCGACGAGTACGAGCACCCTCACACTCTCTCTTGTGGACGGACCTGCGGGCCCGTGGGGACAGGGACCAAGAACCGTCGGGGGATTTGTTGGTGTTCGACAAAAGTCTAGGGCTGGGGGTCTCCGTCGGCCAGACGCCCCAGGATGAGAGCGATGCGCAGAGTGAAGGCGGATCGAACATCGGAGGGTGACCATCCGGTGACGTCCGTCACACGTCGGAGGCGGTATCGCACGGTGTTGGGGTGCACGAAGAGCATCCGCGCCGCGCCTTCGAGACTGCTCGCCTGCTCCAGATACACACTCAGTGTCTCCAGCAGGGCCGAGCCCGCCTCCTCCAGCGGTCTGTAGATCTCCTCCACCAACTGCTCCCGCGCTGCGGGATCCGACGCGATCGCCCGCTCCGGCAGGAGATCGTCCGCCAGAACCGGGCGCGGGGCGTCCTGCCAGGCCTGGCACGCCTTGAGCCCGGCGGCGGCGGCCTGCGCGGACCGCGTGGCGGCGAGCAGGTCCGGGACGATGGGCCCGGCCACCACGGGCCCGGCGGCGTACGGGCCGATCAGCGCCTTCGCGACCTGGAGCGGATTGTCGCTGCCGCCCGCGATGACGACCAGGCGGCTGCCGAGCACACCGGTCAGCACCTGGAGCTTGGCGTGCCGTGCGGCGCGGCGGATCGCCTCGACCGTCAGCTCGGAGTCGCCGTCGGGCGCCGTGCCGAGGACGACGCAGACGTGTTCGGGGGAGTTCCAGCCGAGCGCGGCGGCGCGCGACACGGCTCCCTCGTCCGCCTCGCCCGAGAGCACCGCGTTGACGACGAGCGATTCGAGACGGGCGTCCCAGGCGCCGCGGGCCTCGGCGGCCTGCGCGTACACCTGCGCGGTCGCGAAGGCGATCTCCCGGGCGTAGACGAGCAGGGCCTCGCGCAGGATCGACTCGTCGCCGGGCGCCGCGACCTCCTCGATCGCGGTCTCCATGACCTCGATCGTCGTACGGACCATCTCGACGGTCTGGCGCAGGGTGATCGCCCGGGTCAGCTCGCGGGGCGCGGTGCCGAAGACGTCGGTGGAGATGGCCTGCGGGGTCTCGGGATGCCGGAACCACTCGGTGAAGGCGGCGATGCCGGCCTGGGCGACCAGGCCGATCCACGACCGGTTCTCCGGTGGCATGGCCCGGTACCACGGCAGCGTCTCGTCCATGCGGGCGATCGCGTTCGCGGCGAGACGGCCGGAGGACTTCTCCAGCCGGCGCAGGGTCGCGGAGTGCGGGTGGGCGGCTTGCGCGGCGGGCTGCTCAGGATCGGGTTGGGGCACGGGACAAGACTGCCTTATCGGAACCCCGGGCTGTCCGGCCGGGGCTACGGTGGGCTGCGTGATTTCTGTTCGGCGTGCCGCGGACCGCTTCCGCGGCGGTGACGCCTCCGCCGGTGTCGAGTCCCTGCACGCCTTCTCCTTCGGGCACTTCTACGACCCGGACCTGCTGCGCTTCGGCGCGGTGCTGGCCTGCAACGAGGAGCGCCTGGCACCCGGCGCCGGCTTCGACGAGCACCCGCACAGCCACACCGAGATCGTCACCTGGGTCGTCGAGGGCGAACTCACCCACCGCGACTCGGCGGGGCACGCCACCGTCGTGCGCCCCGGCGACGTGCAGCGGCTCAGCGCGGGAGCCGGGGTGCGGCACGTGGAGCGCAACGACGGCGAGCGGCCGCTGGTCTTCGTGCAGATGTGGCTGGCGCCGCGCGACCCTGGCGGCGAGCCGTCGTACGAGGTGGTGCGCGGCATCGCGGACGCCACGCCGTACGCCCTCCCCGAGGCCGGCGCGCTGCTGCACGTGCGGCGGCCCGGCGCGGGGGAGCGCACGGCGGTCCCGGACGCTCCCCTGGTGTACGCCCACGTCGTGCGCGGCCGCTTCGGTCTCGGGGAGTACGGTCTGGGCCCCGGCGACGCCGCCCTGATCACCGGGGCGGACGGCCTGGAGCTGGTGGCGGCCGCCGACCCCGCCGAGGTGCTGCTGTGGGAGATGGGCGACTGATACGCCCTGTCAGCCCTTCAGCGCGCTCTTGGCCTGCCACCGCTCCCAGGACACGTTCCACGCGCCGTAGCCGTTGCCCTCGGCCACCGTGCCCTTCGTGTCCTCGCCCTTGATCTCGAACGGGTCGCCCACCCGCACCTGGCCGTAGAAGTACGCCGCGTCCGCGTCGCTCATCCCGATGCAGCCCGAACTCATGTTGGCCCGGCCGAAGTAGCGGGCGTTCCAGGGGGCGGCGTGCGCGTACATGCCCGACCAGGTGAGCCGCATCGAGTAGTCGACCATCTTGTCGTAGGCGTCCGCCAGGCCCACGGTCTCCGAGTTCATGTTGATGGTGCCCTCCTTCGACATGAGTACGGCCGTGCCCCGCCAGGACCGCTTGACACCGCCGGGGGTGCCGCCGGAGACGGGGATCTCCCGCACCTTCTTCCCGTCCCGCTCCAGAGTGAGGCGCTTGCGGTCGAGGTCGACGCGTACGACCTGACGGGAGCCGACGGTGAAGCCGGTCCGGTAGTCGCGGACGAACCAGCCGCCGCCCGGGCCCGAGTCGGTGCCGTTGAGCTCGGCGTCGAGCGTGACCTTCGTACCGGCCTTCCAGTACTCCTTCGGGCGCCAGTCGGCGCGGTCCTTGCCGGAGTGGTCCCGGACCCAGCCCCAGGAGCCCTCGGTGCCGTTCGACGTGGTGACCTTGAGCTGCCTCTCCACGTCTGCCTTGTGCGCGACCGGGCCGTCGAAGACGACCGACAGCGGCTGGCCGACGCCGACGGTGGTGTTCTTGCCGGGCGCCAGCGACAGCTTGTTGACCCGGCCGGCCGCCGCCGTGCTGAACGAGGTCCGGCTGGTGGCCTCACGGCCGCCCTCGGTACGGGTCTTCGCCCGCACCTCGTACGTCGTGCCGGGCACCGCCTTGCGGTCCGACGTCCAGGACGCCTTACCGGGCGCCGGGCGGCCGGCGAGCCGGTTGCCGTCGGCGTCGACGACGGTGACCGAGGACAGCGTGCCGCCCTTCGCCGTGACCACGACCGGCTTCCCGGCTGCCGCGCCCTTGCCGGCCGGGGTCACCCTGACGGTCACCGGACGGTCGGGACCGTCGGCCCGCTTGCCGTCGGCGGGCGGCGCGACGCTCGCGCCGCCGGACGAACAGGCGCAGAGCACGGCGCTCAGTACGCCGGCCACGGCAGCGGAACGCGACGCACGTATCTGACTCACTCAAGCCTCCAGGAAGGGGTGGGATGACCGGACTGTAGGCCGCGCGAAGCACCGGGAACCCGGCTCGGCGGCCATGTGACAGCGGCTGCAGACAAACCGTCGCCGTCCGGTCACATTCGTCGCGCGACGCGGTCATGGGCGGCTGTGAATCTCCTTGCCGCCCCACCGACGAGGGGGCGGAAAACGGAGGCTCACGCTGTGTCAGCTCTGCTCGTTACGGCGGCCGCCCGCAGCCGGGAGACGTGGCTCGGGCCCGTCACCACCGAGACGTACCGCGCGTTCCTGGCGTCCCGGGCGGTCGGGCCGTCGGGTCCCAGCTTTCTCCAGTGCCCCTCCTGGGCCGCTGTGAAGGAGGGGTGGCAGTCCCGGCTGATCGGCTGGGGACCCGTGCCGGAGGGCTCGGGCCCGCCCGGCGCGCACGGGCTGACCGGGGTGGCCCTGGTGCTGCTGCGCCAGTTCCCCGGCACCCGGAAGTACTTCGCGTACCTGCCCGAGGGGCCGTACGCCGACTGGGCCGATCCCGACATCGACGGCTGGCTGACCCCTCTGCTCAAGCATCTGCGGGAGGCCGGTGTCTTCGCCGTACGCATCGGGCCCGCGCCCGCCTACCGCCGCTGGAACGCCCCCCGGCTCAAGCGGCTCACCGGCCGCGACCGGCGGGTCGACGACGTCCTCGCCTGCGAGGTCGACCCGCTGGGCGCCGCCGTGTCCGACCGGCTGCGCTCACGCGGCTGGCGGCGCTGCGGCGGCGACGGCCCGGCCGGCGACGGCGACGCGCAGCCCCGCCTCGTCTTCCAGGTCCCGCTCGCCGGACGCACCGCCGACGACCTGTGGAACGGGCTCAACCAGGAGTGGCGCCGCAATGTGCGCCGGGCCGAGAAGTCCGGCGTCGAGGTGTCGGTCGGTGGCGCGGCCGACCTCCCCGAGTTCTACCGGCTGCTGCGGATCACCGAGCAGCGCGACGGATTCAGGCTCGGCCGCTCCCTGGCGTACTACGAGCGGCAGTACGAGGTCCTCAACGCCGAGGAACCGGGCCGGATGAAGCTCTACCTCGCCCGCCACGACGGCGAGACGCTCGCCGCCCACACCATGATCACGGTGGGCCGCCGGGTCTGGTACCAGACCGGCGCCTCCGCCGACCACCGGCGCGAGGTCCGCCCCTCCAACGCCCTGCAGTGGCGCATGCTGCGGGACGCCCACGCGGGGGGCTCCGACGTCTACGACATGCGCGGGGTACCCTCCACCCTCGATCCCGACGACCGCGGACACGGTCTGCTGCGCTGGAAACTGGGCACGGGCGGACAGGTCGTCGAAACACTGGGGGAGTGGGAGACGCCGATGGCGGGCACGACCAACCACACGCTGTACCGCGCGTTCCAGGCGTATCTGGCCCGCCGATGAGCACCACGACGCTCGCCGCGCCGAAACCGCCGTCCGTGCTGCGCAGCGGCGCGCTCATGGCGGCCGGGTCCGTCGTCTCGCGCGCCACCGGTTTCGTACGGTCCGCCGTCGTCGCGGCCGCGCTCGGCGTCGGCGTGACCGCCGACGGCTACGCGGTCGGCAACACCGTGCCGACCATCGTCTACATGCTGCTGCTCGGCGGCGCCCTCAACGCCGTCTTCGTGCCCGAGCTGGTCAAGGCCGCCAAGGAGCACGAGGACGGCGGAGCCGCGTACACCGACCGGCTGCTCACCGTCTGCGTCGTGGCGCTGCTGGCGATCACCGCGGGCGCGGTCCTAGCCGCGCCCGCCCTCGTCGACGCGTACACCTCCTACACCGGTCCGCGGGCCGACATGACGGTCGCCTTCGCCCGCTACTGCCTGCCGCAGATCCTCTTCCTCGGCCTGTTCACCCTGCTCGGCCAAGTCCTCAACGCACGCGGCCGGTTCGGCGCGATGATGTGGACACCGGTCCTCAACAACGTCGTGGTCATCGCCGTGTTCGGGCTCTTCCTCGGGCTCGCCGTCCACGGCGACGGCACGCTGACGCCGGGACAGACGGCCCTGCTCGGCTGGGGCACGACCGCCGGCATCGCCGTCCAGGCGCTCGCCCTCCTGCCCGCCCTGCGCGCGGCCCGGTTCCGCTGGCGGCCCCGGTTCGACTGGCGGGGCAGCGGGCTGACCCGGCCGCTGCGGGCGGCCGGCTGGCTGGTGCTGCTGGTCCTCACCAACCAGGCCGCGTACTGGGTGGTGACCCGGCTGGCCACGTCGGCCGGGGAGCGGGCGCTGGCCCAGGGCATCGACGGCGGCGCCGGCTTCAGCGCGTACAACAACGCCTACCTCCTGTGGGCCGTGCCGCACGGCATCGTGACCGTCTCCCTGGTCACCGCTCTGCTGCCCCGGATGAGCGGGGCGGCGGCCGAAGGGGACGGGCCGGCCGTACGCCGCGACGTCTCGTACGCGCTGCGCACCAGCGCCGCCGCCGTCGTCCCGGCGGCGTGCGCGCTGCTCGCCCTGGCCCAGCCGCTGATGGCGCTCGTCTTCCAGTACGGCAGGACCGGCGCGGACGACATCGCGGCGATGTCCGGCATCCTCATGGCGTTCGCGCCGGGCCTGATCGCCTTCTCGGGCCAGTACGTCCTCTCCCGCGCCTTCTACGCGCTGCGCGACACCCGCACCCCCTTCCTCCTCAACCTGGCGATCGCCGGACTCAACGCGGGCCTGTCCACGGCCGCGTACCTCCTGCTGCCGGCGCGCTGGGCGGTGACGGGCATGGCCGGCGCGTACTCGCTCGCCCTGTGCGCGGGCTGGGCGCTCACGGCGTACACCCTGCACCGGCGCCTGCCCCCGGACCGGACGGCGGGACGCTCCCCCTCCCTGGCCGCCCACGCCCGGCTGCTGGCCGCCGCCGTGCCCGCCGCCGCCCTCGGCCACCTCGCCGCCGGGTGGGCGGCCGGGGCCGGCGCCCCGGCGGCGACGGCGGCGGGAGCGGCCGCGATCCTGGCGGTGTTCGCCGTCCTCGCCAAGCCGCTGGGCCTGACCGAGGTCGACACCCTGCTGACGGGAGCGGTACGGAGGCTGCGGCGATGAGGACGGCGGCCACGAGGACAGCGACGAACACCCGGCTCTCACCCCTTGGGATACTCCACAGATGCCACGCGTGCTCCTGATCGAAGACGACCCCTCCGTACGCGAAGGGGTCGAGCTGGGGCTGCGCCGCCGCGGCCACGACGTGCGGACCGCCGCCACCGGGGAGGCCGGGCTCGCCGCCCTCGCCGAGTTCCGCCCCGACCTGCTGCTCCTGGACCTGATGCTGCCGGGCATGAACGGCGTCCAGGTCTGCCGGCGGGTGCGCGAGAGCAGCCAGCTGCCGATCATCATGCTGACCGCCCGCGGCGACGACTTCGACGTCGTCATCGGCCTGGAGGCGGGCGCCGACGACTACATCGTCAAACCGGCCCGCACGGAGGTCATCGAAGCCCGCATCCGGGCCGTGCTGCGCCGCATCGAGGAGCCCGGCGGCGGGCGGCCCGCCGTCGAGTTCCACGGCGAACTCGCCGTCGACCGGGCCGGGCTCACCGTCGCCAAGTACGGCGAGCGCGTCTCCCTCGCCCCCTCGGAGCTGAAGCTGCTGCTGCATCTGTGCGCCGCCCCGGAACAGGTCTTCAGCCGGCAGCAGTTGCTGGAGCACGTCTGGGAGCACAGCTACCACGGCGACGCCCGGCTCGTCGACGCCTGCGTCCGGCGGCTGCGCAACAAGATCGAGGACGTTCCGGGCAGCCCCCGCTACATCCAGACCCTGCGCGGCTTCGGCTACCGCTTCGGGCCCCTGTGATGATCTCCGGGCTGCGCACCCGGCTCGTCCTCGCCTTCCTGCTCGTCGCGGCGGTGGGCTGCGGCACCACCGCCGCCCTCACCTACCGCGAGGCGCGCAACGCCATCCTGGAACAGGCGCAGGACACGGCCGTCTCGTCCTTCCGCGACCAGATCCAGGAACTCCACCTCAACCTGCCGCCCAACACCGAGCAGATGCAGGGAATGGTCCGCGGGCTCGCCCGGCAGGGGAAGCCCCGCGACTGGTGGGTGTACGTCGAGTACGGGTCGGTCCGGCTCTCGTCCGGCACCAACCCCACCTCCACGGTCATCACGCCCGAGCTGCGCCGCCAGGCCCGGGGCACTCCGCACGGCAGCTTCCAGCGGGTCGTCAGGAACGGCGAGCCCTACCTGACCATGGTCATGCCGGTCGTCTTCAAGACCGCGCAGACGGGCACCGGAGGACAGACGCAGCGGCCCACCGGTCTCACCTTCTACGCCGTCATGCGGCTGACCGACGAACAGGCCAACGTCGACGCCATGGTCGTCGCCGCACGGGACGGCGCGCTGCCGGCGCTCGCGATCGCCCTGGTGCCCGCTCTCCTCGCCGCCCGCAGCGTGCTGCGCCCGGTCCGCGACCTGCGGCAGGCGGCCCGCAGTCTCGGGCGGGGCCGCCTGGACACCCGTATCCCGGTCAAGGGCGGCGGGGAACTGTCCGAACTCGCCCGCACGTTCAACGAGTCCACCGCGGCGCTCGAACGCTCCGTGGACGAACTCCAGCGCGCCGAGGCCCGCGCCCGGCGCTTCGCCTCCGACGTCTCGCACGAACTGCGTACCCCGCTCGCCGGGATGCTCGCCGTCACCGAACTGCTCGACGAGGACGCGGCCGGCCTGGACCCGGACACGGCCGCGGCCGTGCGGCTGATCAGCAGCGAGACGGACAAACTCGCCGTACTGGTCGAGGACCTGATGGAGATCTCCCGCTTCGACGCCCGCGCGGCCGAGCTGAACACCGACGAGATCGACGCTGCCGAGACCATCCGCAGGACCCTCCAGAGCCGGCACTGGACCGACCCCGCGCGGATCGTCCTCGATCTGCCCGACGGCATCCGCGCCCGGCTCGACCCCCGGCGCTTCGACGTCGTGATCGCCAACCTCGTCGGCAACGCCCTGCGGCACGGCCGGCCGCCCGTCACGGTCGCGCTGCGCACCGAGACCCGCCCGCCGGCCCCGCGGACCGCCGAGGGGGCGGCGGACGGCACGCCGGACGCACCGGGCGGCGGGAGCACGCGCTGGCTCGTCACCGAGGTGGCCGACCGGGGCCCCGGCATCCCGGCGGACGTGCTGCCGCACGTCTTCGACCGCTTCTACAAGGCGGACCAGGCCCGTACCCGCTCGGAGGGCAGCGGCCTGGGACTCGCCATCACCCTGGAGAACGTACGGCTGCACGGCGGTACGGTCCGGGCCGCGAACGGCCCGGGCGGCGGTGCCGTCTTCGTCGTCGAGATACCCCTCACCACGAGCGAGGTGACCGCGTGAGGCGGATACGCGCCGCCGCCGCGGCAGGGGTGTCGCTGCTGCTCGCCGGGTGCGGGGTCCAGGCCAGCGAAGTGGTCGAGGCGGGCGGCCCGGCCGTCGTCCCCGTCGTCCCCGACCAGCTGGAGAGGACGCTGCTCTTCTTCGTCGGAGCGGACGGCAGGCCGATCCCCGTGGCCAGGCCCCTCGTCCTGACGGAGAAACCCGTGCCGACGGCCGGGACGCTCGCCGCGCTGCTCGGCGGCCCCACCGAGGAGGAACGGGCCGCCGGGATCACCACCCGGCTGCCCGCCACGACCGAGAAGGTCGAGGTGGTGCCGGCGGCCCGGGAGGACTCCGGGCCCGGCCGGGAGGCGGGCCGCCCGGCGGGCGCGCTCCGCGTCACGGCCGGGTTCGCCGTGCGGTCCCTCGACGCGGCCGCCGTCCGGCAGCTGGTCTGCACCGCGGCGCACGCCGAGGACCCCGAGGGCCTGGTGAAGGTGGTCCTCACGGGAAGCGACGGCTCGCTGCCGGCCACCGCCTGCTCCTAGGACCGCCGGCCGTCTCCCGGGACGCCCGGCCTAGCGCCCCGGGACCGGGCGGTCGTAGACGTTGTCCGGCGTGACGATCTCGGTGATCGCCCGGGCGAGGAGCGACGACGGCTCCTGGCCCTCGTGCAGGGCGTCGGTGTTCAACATCAGCACCAGGGTGGCCTTCTGCGACGGGAGGTAGACGGTCACGCTCTCGTAACCCGGCAGGGAGCCGTTGTGCCCGATCCATCCGCCGGTCTTCAGGATGCCGAGGCCGTACGTCGTACCGGGGAAGCCGGTCGGCAGCGTCTTGAGCCGCTCCCGCTGGGTCTGGGGGCTCAGCAGCGTCCCGGTGGCAACGATCCTGGCCCAGCGGCGCAGGTCGTGCAGGTTCGAGATCATCGCCCCGGCGGACCAGGCCCAGCTGGGGTTCCAGTCCGTCGAGTCGACGTACGCGCCGCTCAGCGTCTGGTTGGTGTAGCCGCGCGCGTGCGGGTCGGGGAACTCGGCGCCCTCGGGGAGCAGCGTGTGGTGCAGGCGGGCGGGGCGGAGCACCCGCTGGTCCAGGAAGTCGCCGAACCGCCGGCCGCTGACCTTCTCGATCACCAGCCCGAGCAGGACGAGGTTGCTGTTGGAGTACTGGAACTTCGTGCCCGGCGCGAAGGTGTTCCGGTGCTTGTAGCCGTACGCGAGCAGCTCCCGCGGGTGCCACGAGCGGCTCGGGTCGCCCTCCAGCGCCCGCGTGAACTCCGGGTCGGCGGTGTACGGGAACAGGCCGCTGCGCATCTCCGCGAGGTGACGCAAGGTGATCCGGCGGCCGTTGGGTACGCCGTCGATGTAGCGGGCGATCGGGTCGTCCAGCCGGATGCGGCCGTCGTCGACGAGCTTGAGCAGCGCGGTGACGGTGAACGTCTTCGTCTCGCTGCCGATCCGCGAGTAGACGTCGGTGGTCATCGGCCGGCCGGTGGCGGTGTCGGCGACGCCGGTGGCGCGGACGTAGCTTCCCTTGCCCGGCATCCACAGTCCGACGACGACGCCGGGAATGCGGGCCTGCCGGCGGACGTGCTCGATGGTCTGGTCCAGCCGGGCGTTCAGCTCGGGGCCGAGACCGCCCGGCGGATACGCGTCCTCGTCGTGCCGGCCGACGCCGGCGGTGTGGACGGCCGTGGCGGGCGTCGCCGCCAGGGGCGCCAGCACGGACGCCACGAGCAGCCCTGCGGCGAACAGACGGCGGTGGGGGGTACGTCGCATGAAGGGCGCCTCTTCCAGGTCAGCGGCTCGGACGGCAAACATCACCACCCGGGCCCCCGGCGGAACTCCTCGTCGGGCACGCGGTCCGGCGAGTCCACTCGTTCGGAGCCACCCCGCGACGCCCTCCATGAGCTCGCGGCCCGCTCGAACGCGGCCGCGCGGGGCGGCGGAACCTAGCGG
Source organism: Streptomyces albidochromogenes (assembly GCF_005981925.1). Classification (GTDB taxonomy): domain Bacteria; phylum Actinomycetota; class Actinomycetes; order Streptomycetales; family Streptomycetaceae; genus Streptomyces; species Streptomyces albidochromogenes. The sequence continues at coordinate 31,528 of NZ_VBVX01000010.1, read as the reverse complement.
GCGGCGAACGTGGCCAGTACCGCGTCCGTGAACGGCGGCCACACCTCGACGGCCCACGGGCCGAACGCCCGGTCCGTCAGCGCGACGCAGGCGAGGCCCGCGTCCGGGTCGGCCCACAGGAACGTACCGGACTGGCCGAAGTGCCCGAACGTGCGCGGCGACGACGAACCACCCGTCCAGTGCGGGGACTTGGAGTCGCGGATCTCGAAGCCCAGGCCCCAGTCGTTGGGGTTCTGATGGCCGTAGCCGGGCAGGACGCCCTTCAGCCCGGGATGGACCACGGCCGTCGCCTCGGCCACCGTGCGCGGGTCCAGCAGGCGCGGGGCCTGCAGCTCGGCGGCGAAACGCACCAGGTCGTCGACGGTCGAGACGCCGTCCTTGGCGGGCGAGCCGTCCAGCGAGGTGGCCGCCATGCCCAGCGGCTCCAGCACCGCCTGGCGCAGGTAGTCGGCGAAGGGGATGTCCGTCGCCTTCGCGATGTGGTCACCGAGCACCTCGAAGCCCGCGTTCGAGTAGAGCCTGCGTTCACCGGGCGGCGCCATCACACGGTGCTCGTCGAAGGCCAGGCCGCTGGTGTGGGCGAGGAGGTGGCGGACCGTGGACCCCTCGGGGCCGGCCGGCTCGTCGAGCTCGACGGCCCCCTCCTCGTACGCGACGAGCGCGGCGTACGCGGTGAGCGGCTTGGTGACCGACGCCAGCGGGAAGCGGTGGCCGGTCGGGCCGTACGACCCGAGGACGGCGCCGTCCGCCCGCACGACGGCGGCCGCCGCGGTGGGTACCGGCCAGTTCTCGATCAGCGACGCCAGGCTCTGCATGCGTACGAGCGTAAGGGCTTCACAGGGTGAGCCGCATGGAGGGGTCGGGCTTGCGCACGAAGCCCAGCGAGGCGTAGAGCGGCTCCGCCTCGGCCGACGCGTTGAGGTCGACGCTGCCCGCGCCGCGCTCGCGCAGCCAGTCGAGCAGCGCCTGGACGCACGCGCGGGCGTGGCCCCGGCGGCGCTGGCCGGGGTCGGTGGCGACGCTGAAGAGCTGTCCGACCGAGCCGTGGGGATTGCCGGAGCGCCCGATGCGGTACTCGACCGTTCCGGCCGCGAGAGCGGCCAGCGCACCGGGCCGGCCGGGGTGGTCGACGACGAAGGCGGCGAAGTTCCCGTCCGGCTCGGCGAGCTTCTTCCGTACGGTCGGAAGGGACTCGGCGTGCCAGTCGGTGGACGGGTCGCCGGCGTGGACGGAGTCGATCATGACTTGGCGCAGACGGAGCACTTCGGCGGCGTCCGCGGCGGTGGCGCGGCGTGCGGGACTCATGCTCCCGCAGGCTAGCCAGGGCGTCCGCGGATTTCTTCCGGTTTACGGTTGCTTGGAGCGCACTCCAAGGTCCTAGCGTGGAGGTCATGACCGTGACGGAAACCGTCCCCGCACGCACCGACACCTGCGCCACCGCGCCCCGGGCGCACCCCCGCCCCGAGGGCCGGGACCACTACACGATCAGCGAGGTCGCCGCGCACACCGGCCTCACCGCCTACACCCTGCGCTGGTACGAGCGGATCGGGCTGATGCCGCACGTCGACCGCTCGCACACCGGCCAGCGGCGCTTCAGCAACCGGGACCTGGACTGGCTGGCCTTCGTCGGCAAGCTGCGGCTGACCGGCATGCCGGTGGCGGACATGGTCAGGTACGCCGAACTGCTGCGGGAGGGCGAGCACACCTTCGAGGAGCGGCAGGAGCTGCTGGAGTCCACGCGCCGGGACGTACGGGCGCGCATCGACGAACTGCGGGACACACTCGCCGTACTGGACTACAAGATCGACTTTTACGCGGACGCCCGGAGGGCGTCGGAGAGGGCCTGAAACCCATATGAGCGACGACAACAAGATCGACAAGGTTCGGCTGGGAACCGGTGGGCCGGAAGTCGGCGTACAGGGCCTCGGCTGCATGGGCATGAGCTTCGCGTACGGGCCCACGGACGCCGACGAGGCCCGGGCCACGCTGGAACGGGCGCTCGAACTGGGCATCACCCTCTACGACACGGCGGACGCGTACGCGGCCGGTGAGAACGAGAGGTTCCTCGCGCCGTTCTTCCGGGCCCACCGCGACGAGGTCGTCATCGCGACGAAGTTCGCGCTGTCCGTCGACCCCCGCGACCCGTCGAAGCGGACCATCAACAACGACCCCGCCTACATCCGCCAGTGCGTCGAGGGCAGCCTCCAGCGCCTCGGCGTCGACGAGATCGACCTCTACTACATGCACCGGCGCGACGTGAACGTCCCCGTCGAGGAGTCGGTCGGCGCGATGGCCGAGCTGGTGCGCGAGGGCAAGGTCAAGCACCTCGGGCTGAGCGAGGTGACCGGCGGCGAGCTGCGGGCCGCGCAGGCCGTGCACCCGATCGCGGCCGTGCAGTCGGAATGGTCGCTGTTCAGCCGCGACATCGAGGAGGGCGTGGTGCCGGCGGCCCGTGAACTCGGCGTCGCCCTGGTGCCGTACTCACCGCTCGGCCGCGGCTTCCTCACCGGTTCCTTCACCAGCGCCGAGAAGGACCTGACCGAGGACGACTTCCGCCGGAGCCAGCCCCGCTACAACGGCGACAACGCGGCGGCGAACGCCGTGCTGCTCGAACCGGTGCGCAAGCTCGCCGAGGGCCGCACCGCCACGCTCGGCCAGGTCGCCCTCGCGTGGGTGCAGCAGCAGGCACGGGTGCACGGCCTCGCCGTCGTGCCGATCCCGGGAACCCGCAAGCGCACCCGCGTCGAGGAGAACGCGGCGGCGACGCGGCTCCTGCTCACCGAGAGCGAGATGGAACTGCTGGAACCGATCGCCGGCCGGGTCGCGGGCGGCCGCTACGCGGACATGACGTTCACGTCGGCGGGGCGCGAGTAGGACCACCCGGGGCCCGGGGCGCCGCCCCGGGCCCCGCTCCGCGAACCGGCCGGTCCGGCGTTCGGCGTGGCGTTCGGCGTTCGGGCGTCCGAGGCCGTGCCCGGACCGCCGTCGCGCCCCCCGGCTCACGCCAGCCCCAGCGCGAACACCGCGAACCCCGCCGCCAGTACCCCCGCCACCGCGCGCCGGAGCGCCGTCACCTTTCCCCACGGCGCCTCGAACGCCCGCGTGTACCGCCCGATCAGGATCAGAAGCCCCGCGAACACCGGCAGCCACGCGAGCCTCGCCAGAATCCAGCCGAGCGAGTCCGGCGCCCCGGTCAGGCCCGCGACCGTACCGAGGAACGAGGCGGGGACGGCCGCGGCGAGCATCGCCGTCTGGTGCCAGCACAGGATCGTCATCGCCGACAGGTTGACCACGACGACCGGCGCCCACAGCGCCGGCCTGCGCAGCAGCCGCCCGATCCGGTCGCGCAGCAGGATCGCCGCACCGCTCTGCGCCGCCGCGAGTGCCAGCACCAGCAGGGACGGCGGGTGGGAGTTGGTGCGGGCCTCTCCCGGTACGCCGACCATCGACGCCGGGTAGTGGAACACCAGCAGCAGCACGGCGAACAGCACCGTCCCACCGGCGAGCAGCACCGCCCCGCCGCGCCGGCCGATGCGCTTCTCGCCCCAGCAGACGCCGAGTTGGTACGCGAAGAGCCAGCCCGGCAGCAGGTTCAGCAGGCTCACCCACGACGGCACGGCCTCGGCGTACGGCCCGTACCGCAGGAAGTCGACGACCGCGACGCAGGCGATGAGCGGTGCGGCGGCCCAGGCGCCCGTCCTCCGCGAGGCGCGGACGCAGTACGGCGTCAGGGCGGTCACCGCGACGTACACCCCCACGAACCACAGGGGCTGGATCACCAGCGTCGACCCGGTCCGCAGCGTCGTGCCCGGCACCCCCACCGCGTACAGCACCGGCAGCAGCAGCGCCCACACGGCGGTCACGCCGAGCACCGGCCGGCCAAGACGCGCGATCCGGCCACGCAGCCACGTACCGGTCGCGCCCCGGTGGCGGCGGTACGACAGCACGGACGCGTAGCCGCCGACCAGGAAGAAGATGCCCAGCATCTGCAGCACCCAGCTCACGGGCGCGAAGAAGCCGAAGGAGGCCAGCGGGCTGGCGTTGTGCAGCGCGCCGCCGTCGTCCCGGGTGAAGCCGCCGAGCATCCAGTGGCCGGTGGGCACCGCGAGCAGGGCCAGGGCGCGCAGACCGTCGACGGCCCGGTCGCGGTGGGCGGGGGTCCGCGCCTCGATCCTCGCCGCCAGAGCCCTCATCGGGACGCCTCCGCGGTGATCGACGCGAAGGCGCGCAGGGACTGTGTGCCGGGGGCGAAGTAGCCGGTGTGCCCGTCGGCGTCACCGGCCGGTACGCGGCGGGCGCCGAAGGCCGGGTCGGTGGGGTCGGCGCCGTGGCCGAGCCCGGCGAACTCGACGTTCGGGACCCTTCCGATCCAGTCGGACGGGGCTTTGGCTGCCCACACGCGGGCCCGTGTGCCCAGGTCGTCGACGGTGTCCGCGCGCATCCCGGGCGAGCCCAGCACCACGATGTCGGCGGCGTCGAGGCGGGCGGCGGCCAGGCCGCAGACCACCGAGCCGTAGCTGTGGCAGAAGAGGGCCGGGTCGGGGGCGCCGGTGGCGTCGAGCCCGTCCGTCAGCCGGGCGAGGCGGTCGGCCCCGGCCTCGGCGAGGTCACCCGTGGCGGCGTCCACGCCCACGCCGACGGGGGTGGTGTAACCGGCCCAGGCGATCACGGCGGTGCGGTGGCCCTTCGTCGCGTCGCGCAGGGACTTCGCCATGCCGGCGGGGGTGCCGTAGGGGTCGTTCGTACGGTCGAAGGTGGCGGCGTCGATGTCCGAACCGGGGACCACGACGGCGACGTGCCGCGCCGTCGCCAGATCCCCGTACACCTCGGCCACCTGGCCCCGGCCGCGCGGGTCGAGGGCGAGGATGCGGCGGCCGGGACCGGCCAGGCGGCCCAGGCCGGCGGCCTTCGCGGTACGGGCGTTGGCGGCGTAGCGGAGCTCGACGGGAACGCCGTCCAGGTTGCCCACGACGGCCGGGTGGCGGCGGACCAGATCCTGCCGCCGGCCGGGGCCGAGCGCCGCGAAGAAGCGGGCGATCTCGGCCGGAGTGGCCGTGGCCGGGTCGGGCAGGCCCTCGCTCCGCCAGGCGTCGGTGCCGGGGGGCGGGCCGGTGACGGGCTCCTGCGCGGTGCCGGAGGCCCAGCCCGCCGTGCCCGATACGACGGTTGCCGCGAGCGCTAGTGCGACCAGGGTCCTCTTGAGACGGCGCATGGTTCCCTCTTCCTCTTCCGGTGGCCGGTTGCCGGCGGAGAGGAAGGTAGGAGGACGACGCCGAGCGGGGCGTCACACCAGGGGGTCAAGTCGTGTGTACTACTGGGGTATTGGGGGTGCCGGGTCCACGTCGCTGGTTCACGCGCCGGATTCTCGTGCCGGGTTCGCCTGCGAGGTCCCGGCGTGCGCCGCGTCGCGTCCGGCACCGCGCCCGCCCGCCCGCGGGCCGTCCGTCAGGCCCCCGGCGAGACCAGACCCGACTCGTACGCGAAGATCACCGCCTGCGCGCGGTCGCGCAGGTCCAGTTTGGCCAGGACACGGCCGATGTGCGTCTTGACGGTCTGCTCCGCCAGCACGAGTCGCGCCGCGATCTCCTGGTTCGAAAGGCCCCGGGCGATCAGTTCGAGGACCTCCGTCTCGCGGGGTGTGAGCCCGTTCAGGCGCAGCGAAGGGTCCTTGCGCGGCGCGGGCCGCTGCCGTGCGAAGTCCGCGATCAGACGCCGTGTCACCGACGGCGCCAGCAGCGCCTCTCCGGCCGCCACCACCCGCACCGCCGAGATCAGGTCGGCGGGCGGCGCGTCCTTGAGGAGGAACCCGGACGCGCCGGCGCGCAGCGCCTCGTACACGTAGTCGTCCACGTCGAACGTGGTGAGCATGAGGACCTTCGGCCGGTGGACGACGCCCGGCGGCGGGTCCAGCAGCTCGCGCGCCGCCGCCAGCCCGTCCATCTCCGGCATGCGCACGTCCATCAGGACCACGTCGGGGCGGGTGGCCCGGCCGACCTCGATGCCCTGCCGCCCGTCCGGCGCCTCGCCGACCACGTCGATGTCGCTCTGCGCCGACAACAGCGCGGCGAACCCCGCCCGCACCATGGCCTGGTCGTCGACGATGATCACGCGGATGGTCATGGGGAGGCGGGGTCCTTCGTGCCGAGGGGAAGCCGGGCGGCGACCCGGAACCCGCCGTCGGGCAGCGGGCCGGTGTCGAGCGTGCCGCCCGTCAACCGTACGCGCTCCCGCATTCCGACGAGGCCGTGGCCGCCCGCCCCGCTCGCCTCGACGGGCGAAGTGGGGCCCGACGGCGGGCCGTTGACGACGAGGACGGTCAGGTCCGCGCCGTCGTGGGAGACGGAGACCCGGGTCGTGGCGCCGGGCGCGTGCCGTACGACGTTCGCCAGGGCCTCCTGGACGATGCGGTACGCGGAGAGGTCGACGGTCTGCGGCAGCCGGCCGGGTTCCGCGAGGTCCGCGGCCAGGGACAACTCGGCCGGCACCCCCGCCCGTACCGTCGCCTCGACGAGCTGCTGGAGCCGGGCGAGGCCGGGCTGCGGGGCGCGCTCGCCCTTCGCGTCCTCGCTGCGCAGGACCGAGAGCAGCCGCCGCATCTCGGTCAGCGACTCCCGCGCGCTCGCGGCGATCGAGGCGAACTCCTCCCGTGCCTGCGGCGAAAGGCCCCCGACGCGGTACGGCGCGGAGTCGGCCTGCACGGTGATCACCGACATGTGGTGGGCGACGACGTCGTGCAGTTCGCGGGCGATACGAGTGCGTTCCTCCAGCAGCGTGCGCCGGGACCGCTCCTCCTCGCTGATGGTCTCCTGCTCGACGAGCCGCCGCTGCGCCTCGCCGCGTTCGCGCAGCGCGCCGCCTATGACGAGGACGACGGCGCTGAGCACGACGAGAAGGACGTGCGTACCGCCGCTCTCCTCGGAGAAGAACCGGCCGAGGACGAGGCCGGCGGCGCCGGTGACGAGCCAGACGCCGATGAGCGTCCGGCGCGTCTCGCGCAGCGCCAGCGCGAACAGCAGGAACAGGTACGCCACCATCACGGGCGGGGTCCACGGCCAGGGGGCCTGCGCCCCCTGCCCGTTGACGGCGAACAGCCCGCCGACGATGTCGGCGGGCAGGATGATCCACCACGCCTGGAGCGGCCGGTGGGCGATCATCAGCAGCGGCACGGTCTGCGCGACGGCGATCGCCCCGGCGAGCCCGCCGGACACGTCGTAGTCGTTCATGAGGACGGCGTGCGTGACCGGCAGGAAGACCGCGACGAGGCCCACCACGACGGCGTACGGCAGCAGCCGCTGCCAGCGCTTCGGGGCGTCGGCGAACAATGGCGTCGGCGCGTGCGAGGGGTGGCTGACCGCGTGCGCGAGGATCCGGGCGTTGCGGCGTCCGGCGGCGAGGAGGCCGTCGACGGGGGGCGGGGGAGCGGCGGGTTCGGTCATGGCCCGGCCAGCGTAGGCGCGGGGCCGCCGGCGGGCGTCGTACCGCGGTGCCAGACCGGGCCTCATACCCAGGTACGACACCCCGCGCGGCCGGGGCCGGAACGTGCGCCGCCGAACCCCCCCCGCGACCGCACCGCCGGTCCTACAGCTCCGCGAGCAACTCCGCCTTCTTCGCGGTGAACTCCTCGTCCGTGACCAGGCCCGCCTCGCGCAGGTCGCCGAGGTGGCGGATCCGCTCGGCGATGTCCGCGGGATCGCGCCGCGCGGCACCCGGCGCCGGTTCGGCCGGAGCTGCCTCCAGCGGCGGCGGCGCGCTTCCCGTGCGCACCGCCCCGAGGACCGCGGCGGCGAACGGCAGCGACTCGTGCACCGGGCCGTACCCGAGGCCGAAGACGACCGCGGCGGGGTCCTGGTCCGCCTGGGCGGGCTGCGCCGGGAGCGTCGTCAGGCCGCTGTCGCGCCGCAGCAGCCGCAGATACCCGTCGAACACGTCGGGGGAGCGCCACTCCACGCCGTTCAGCTCCTGGACGTGGAAGCTCTGGTCGCCCGCCTTCCACTTCGCCGAGGACGCACCCGTCCAGAACCAGCGGAAGGACACCCGCGTCCCGTCGAAGGACGCCTTGCCGTCGTACGCCTTGAAGTGCCGCGGCGCCTGCGGGGCGGCCACCAGGAACTTCTCGGCGGGCAGCTTCGCCTCGGGGGTGAGCACGGCGCGCAGTTCGTCGCCGTAGTACTCCGCGAGGGTCTCGCGCTCGGCGGGCAGCACCAGCCGGTACGGGTCGGAGCCGTCCCGCAACTGCCCGGCCGCGGCCTCCATCAGCGGGTCGGCGCCCGGTCTCGGGGTCGCGTGCAGAACGACTGTGCCGCGCTTCCCCGGCGTCAGGGTCACCGACGCCAGCGCCTCGTGGGGGACGCGCCGTTCACCGAGCGCCTGGAACAGCTTCGGCGTGCGGATCCCCCGTTCGAAGCGGATGAGCACGGAGTCGCTCTCGAACTCCCAGGTGGCTTGAATTCCGGCCAGCACATCACCCATGCGGCTCATCGTATGCGGCATGCGCCCGCGCGTCGCCCCTCGGTGCCGGCCACAATGTTCCGGCTCCGCTCGGGTCGCCACGAGGTTCTACGCGCGTCAGTTCGCTTCCGCACCGGAAATTCCGCTCCTGCACTCCCCGCCGTCGCCGGCGCAGCGCACCGTGGAGTACGAGCCGACGCCTATCCCGGCGAAGTTGGCGAGACTTGTCGTCCCCGGCTCGAAATAACCGGTGTGCCCGACCGCGCCGGATGCCGACACCACCCGTGCCCCGAACTCCGGCGTCATCGGGTCCGCGCCGTGGCCGAGCCCGCCGACCGCCAGGTACGGCACGTCCTGGATCCAGTCGTCGTGGTCCCGGGCGGCCCACACCCGCGCCCCGGTACGCAGTTCCCTCGCGCTCTCGACCCGCATGCCGGGGCTGCCGGCGACCGCGATGTCGGTGACCCGCGGCGGCAGCGAGGGCGCCGCGATGCCGCACACCACCGAGCCGTAACTGTGGCAGAAGAGCGACACCTTCGAGTCGCCGGGCAGGGCCCGCACGAGGAAGTCGAGCCGCTTGGAGCCCTCCCTGGCGAGCCGGCCGATGGCCGCGTCCATGCCGACGCCGACGGGCGAGGTGTAGTCGGCCCAGGCGATGACGGCGGTACGGGTCCCCGGCGACGCGGCGCGTTCGGCGGCGTACAGCGACTTCGCCATGCCCACCGGGGCGGTGTACCTGCGGCGCGTCCGCTCGAAGTTCACCACGTTGGTGTCGACGCCGGGGACGACGACCGACACCCGCTCGGCGCGCCCGAGGTCGCCGAAGACCTCGGCGACCCGCCCGGAGCCCACGGGGTCGAACGCGAGGATTTGCCGCCCCTCGGCCATGAGCGACGCGAAGCGCTGCTCCCTGCGCTGCGCCGTCTGGCGGCCGGTGGACGTGAGCCGCTCGTCGCGCATCCGCGCCCGCTCGACCTTCCGCGCCTGGGCGAGGGCCAGACGGTTGGCCCGGTAGCGCAGGGTGAGCGGGACGCCGTTCAGACTGCCGACGACCAGCGGGTAGCGGTCGACGATCCGGGCGCGCTGGGCGGCGGTGAGACCGGCGAAGAAACGGGCGAGGCGGTCGGGCGGCGACCCGGCCTCCGGCAGTGCGCGGCCGTCGATGCCGCCGGACGCCCACGCGGCCAACGACGCCGCACGGAGGTCGGTATCACCCTTGTGGTGGCGTATCGCGGTCCAGCCCGTGGTCGCCAGCAGGACGAACACCACGGCGAGAGCGAGCAGCGCGCGCCATGCGCTGAGGGTGGGGGAGGAGTCGAAGGAAGTCACTGCTGGCCACCCTAGGAGAAGGCGGGGGCCCGCCGCGAAATCCGTGACGCACATCACGTTTCAACCGTACGGAGGTTGAGGCTCCGTCACACTCCGTGTGCGCCTGGCGCGCCCGGCGTACGCTCTGGGGCGCGCCAGTCCGCCGCGAGCGCCGGTTCGAGGTGGTCCAGATAGAGCTCGGTCAGCGCCCTGATCGACTCCATGCTGGTGTCCTCGCCCTGCCCCCACAGCCGCCCCGTGACCCGCATGACGCCGGTGAACGCCGCCACGGCGATGCGCGGCCGCGGGTCGGCGTCGAGATCGAGCCCCTCGCGGTCGGCGATGATCCGGGCGGTGCGCTCCTCCAGCTCGGTGGAACGGCGCAGATGGGCGGCGAGCAGCGCGGGCGTCGACTCGATCATCAGGTAGGTGCGCATGTGCAGTTCGACCGGTACGACGGCCTCGATCGCCTCGCCGATGCTGCTCCACGAGCACAGGACCGCGTTGCGCATGGCGGTGAACGGCCGCTCCCGCGCGGGGCGCGTCAGCAGCTCCGCGACGAAGCGCGACTCCACCATCTCCTGGACGGCGAAGGCGACTTCCTCCTTGCTGGCGAAGTAGCGGAAGAAGGTGCGCTGGGAGACCTCGACGGCGTCGGCGATCTCGTCGACGGTCGTGTGCTCGTACCCCCGGGTGGTGAACAGCTCCAGCGCGACCCGCAGCAGGGCGTCGCGGGTGCGCTGCTTCTTGCGCTCGCGCAGCCCTGTCGTCGGCTCCTCGGCCGCCTGCCGCTCGGTCATCCCTGGGTACGCCTCTTCCGCCTTTGTCCAGCTCAGGATACCTGTGAGCTACGTGACAGTTACCGTCTTGTGAATTCGTTTGTCAACTGTCAGTCGCTGACATTAGCGTGGTCGGTATGACTAGTCAGACCACCATCGACAAGGCGCCGCCGCCGCAGGGTCCCGCGCCCGCGCCGGCCAAGGGGCTCCGTGGCCACCCCTGGCTGACGCTCTTCTCCGTGGCGATCGGCGTGATGATGGTCGCGCTCGACGGCACGATCGTCGCGATCGCCAACCCCGCCATCCAGAAGGACCTCGGCGCCTCGCTCGCCGACGTCCAGTGGATCACCAACGGTTACCTGCTCGCCCTCGCCGTCGCGCTGATCACCGCCGGCAAGCTCGGCGACCGCTTCGGCCACCGCCAGACCTTCCTGATCGGCATAGCCGGCTTCGCCGTCGCCTCCGGGGCCATCGGCCTCTCCAGCGAGATCTCCCTGGTCATCGCCTTCCGCGTACTCCAGGGACTGTTCGGCGCGCTCCTCATGCCGGCCGCGCTCGGCCTGCTCCGCGCCACCTTCCCGGCCGAGAAGCTGAACATGGCCATCGGCATCTGGGGCATGGTCATCGGCGCGTCCACCGCGGGCGGCCCGATCGTCGGCGGTCTGCTCGTCGAGCACGTCAGCTGGCAGTCCGTCTTCTTCATCAACGTGCCCGTCGGCATCGTCGCGCTGGCCTTCGGCCTGGTCATCCTGAAGGACCACCGCGCGCAGAACGCGCCGCGTTCCTTCGACATCCCCGGCATCGTGCTGCTCTCCGGCGCGATGTTCGCCATGGTCTGGGGCATCATCAAGGCCGGCGAGTGGGGCTGGGACAGCCCCAGCACCTGGGCCTGGCTGGGCGCTTCCGTCGTCCTCTTCGCGGTCTTCGCCGTCTGGGAGACGAAGGTGAAGGAACCGCTCATCCCCCTCGCGATGTTCCGGTCCGTCCCGCTCTCCGCGGGCGTCGTCCTCATGGTCCTCATGGCCATCGCCTTCATGGGCGGCCTGTTCTTCGTGACGTTCTTCCTCCAGGGCGTGCACGGCATGAGCCCGGTCGACAGCGGTCTGCACCTGCTGCCGCTGACCGGCATGATGATCGTCTCCTCGCCGCTGGCGGGCGTGCTCATCACCAAGTTCGGCCCCCGGGTCCCGCTGGTCGGCGGCATGGTCGCCACGGCCGCCGCCATGTTCGGCATGACCACGCTCACGGCCGGCACCAGCACCCTGATGATGTCGCTGTGGTTCGGCCTCCTCGGGCTCGGCCTCGCGCCGGTCATGGTCGGCGCCACCGAAGTCATCGTCGGCAACGCCCCGATGGAGCTCTCCGGTGTCGCGGGCGGACTCCAGCAGGCCGCAATGCAGGTCGGCGGCGCGCTCGGCACCGCGGTCCTCGGCGCGATCATGTCCTCGAAGGTCAGCGCCGACTTCGCGGGCAACTGGAAGGAAGCGGGCATCCCGATCCCGGCCGACCCCAAGCTGGAGGAGGCCGCCGAGTTCGCCTCCGTGCCGGCGAAGGAGCTCGCCAAGGCGGGCCTGGAGCCCCCGGTGATCGAGAAGATCGGCGCCGTCATCCATGACACGTTCGTGTCGGGCATGCACCTCGCCTTCACCGTCGCCGGCGTCGTCGCGGTCGTCGCGGCGCTCGTCGCCACCCTGACCAAGCGCGGGGAGAACGCGGACGCGGCCGCGGGCGGCGCGCACATCTGACGTCAACCCGACGCGTACGACAGCCCCGCCGGACGGTTCCGGCGGGGCTGTCGCCTATCCGGGTGGATCGGCCCGGGGCGTCTTCCGCCACGGCGTTCGCGCGGCTCAGTGTGGGGCCAACTGATCCGCACCACACGGGGGTTGATTCCGATGCGCACGACCAATGCCATGCTGCGTACGACCGTCCTCGCGGCCGGGGCCCTGGCCGTCACCGCACTGCTGCCGCAGCCCGCCCAGGCCGGGCCGCCGCGCCTCGGGGCCTGCTCGGCCGGCGAGCTCTGCCTCTGGGCGAAACCGGACTTCAAGGGCGCGCGGCAGACCCACGAACTGTCCGGCACGGACATCGAGAGCTGCGTCCCGCTGCCGCCCGGCACCGACGCCCAGGCCGTCGCCAACCGCACGGGCCGGCCGGTCACGACGTACCAGTCGGCCGAGTGCGCCGAAACTGGTGAATTCGAGACATACCCGGGCGGTGGGACATGGGTGCCTCAATCGCCCTATCGCGTACGGGCCTTCAAAGTGTGGGAGAACTGAGGGGGATGCGCGCCGGAAACCGGGGCAACCGGTGGTCAAGCCCGGATCACACGAATTCCAGGGCACGACCTAGGGAGTGACCATGGCGAGCAACAGCCGCGCACACAGCCCGTCCAACACCAGCGCCCTCAGCTGGATCTCGCTCATCTGCGGCATCGTCGGCTTCTTCACCTTCGGCATCGTCCTCGGTCCGGTCGCGCTGATCACCGGCTGGATCGCGATGGGCAAGCACTTCAACAGCGGCAACGTGCCCGCCATGATCGGCTTCATCCTCGGCCTGATCATCACCGTCCTCGCGATCATCGCGCTGATAGGCGGCGCCGCGGTCTACGGCATGTCGATCTGACGTACCTGCTCCGCACGTCTCGGCGAGGGGGCCGCCCCAGTGGGCGGCCCCTCACCCGTGCCGGGCGCCGGGACCGCCGCCCCCGCCGCCCCCGACGTCAGCTCCGAGACCTGCGCCCGCAGGGCCCGCACCTCCGCCGTGAGCAGCTCGATCGCCGCCGTCTGGCGGCGCTCCTCGACGTCGTCCCGGTCGAAGCGGGAGATGAACCAGGCCGCGATGTTCGCCGTCACCACACCGAGCAGCGCGATCCCCGACAGCATCAAACCCACCGCCAGCACCCGGCCGAGACCGGTCGTGGGGGAGTGGTCGCCGTACCCGACGGTCGTCATCGTCGTGAACGACCACCACACGGCGTCACCCAGCGTCTTGATGTTCCCGTCGGGGGAGTCCCGCTCGACCTCCAGCACGGCCAGCGATCCGAACATCAGCAGACCCACCACCGCGCCGCCGACATACGTCGTGAGCTGTATCTGCGGCGCCATCCTGGCCCGCCGGCCGACCAGCAGCAGCGTGGAGACGAGCCGCAGCAGCTGGAGCGGCCGCAGCAGCGGCAGCAGCACGGCGAGCAGGTCCAGTGGGTGACTGCGGACGAACAGCCACTTGCCGGGGGACAGGGCCAGCCGTACGACGTAGTCCAGGGCGAAGGCCCCCCACACCACCCACTCGGTCACCAGGCACACCTGGCGCACCAGAGAGTTGGCGTCGGGCGCCACGATCGGGACCGCGTACGCGAGAGCGAAGGCCCCGGCCAGCCCCAGCAGGAGCCCGTGTGTGCGCTGTTCCCACTGGATCTGCGCCGTCTGCACCTTCATGCCCGCATCGTAGGGAACGCCGAAGGGCGGCGGGACCGGAGGGTCCCGCCGCCCCTGGCGCTCGCGCGGTGCTACGCGTCGCCCCCGGCCGCGCCGGGGTCCGCCGCCGTCACGTCCAGCAGCTGGTAGCGGTCGACCGCCTGCTTCAGCGCCGAGCGGTCGATCCTGCCGTCCTTGGCGAGCTCGGTGAGCACCGCCAGGACGATCGACTGCGCGTCGATGTGGAAGTACCGGCGGGCCGCCCCACGCGTGTCGGCGAAGCCGAAGCCGTCCGCGCCGAGCGAGGTGTACGCACCCGGCACCCAGCGGGAGATCTGGTCCGGAACCGAACGCATCCAGTCCGAGACCGCCACGAACGGACCCTGAGCCCCGGAGAGCTTCTGCGTCACGTACGGGACGCGCATCTCCTCCTCCGGGTGCAGCAGGTTGTACTCGTCCACCGCGACCGCGTCGCGGCGCAGCTCGTTCCACGAGGTGGCGGACCAGACGTCGGCCTTGACGTTCCACTCGTCCGCGAGGATCCGCTGCGCCTCGACCGCCCAGGGGACGGCCACACCGGAGGCCATGATCTGGGCCGCGATCTCGCCCTTCTCGCCCTCCTTGAAGCGGTAGATGCCCTTGAGGATGCCCTCGGCGTCCACGTTCTCGGGCTCGGCCGGGTGCTGGATCGGCTCGTTGTAGACGGTCAGGTAGTAGAAGACGTCCTCGGCGTTGTCGCCGTACATCCGCTTCAGACCGTCCTGCACGATGTGCGCGATCTCGTACCCGAACGCCGGGTCGTACGACACACAGCCCGGGTTCGTCGACGCGAGCAGCTGTGAGTGGCCGTCCGCGTGCTGCAGACCCTCACCGGTCAGCGTCGTACGGCCGGCGGTCGCGCCCAGCACGAAGCCGCGCGACAGCTGGTCGGCCATCTGCCAGAACTGGTCGCCGGTCCGCTGGAAGCCGAACATCGAGTAGAAGACGTAGACCGGGATCAGCGGCTCGCCGTGCGTCGCGTACGCGGAACCCGCGGCGATCAGCGAGGCCGTGCAGCCCGCCTCGGAGATGCCGTCGTGCAGCATCTGGCCGGTCGGCGACTCCTTGTACGCGAGCAGCAGGTCGCGGTCGACCGCCTCGTACTGCTGGCCGAGCGGGTTGTAGATCTTCGCGCTCGGGAAGAAAGCGTCCATGCCGAAGGTGCGGTACTCGTCGGGCGCGATCAGCACGAAGCGCTTGCCGATCTCCTTGTCCCGCATGAGGTCCTTCAGCACGCGCACAAACGCCATGGTGGTGGCGATCGACTGCTGGCCGGACCCCTTCTTCGCGGCCGCGTACGTCTTCTCGGCCGGCAGCGGCAGCGGCTTCGCCCGGACGACACGGGTCGGTACGTACCCGCCCAGCGCGTTGCGCCGGTCGTGCATGTACTGGATCTCCTCGGACTGGCGGCCCGGGTGGTAGTACGGCGGGTAGCCCTCGTCCAGCTGCTTGTCCGTGATCGGGATGTGCAGCCGGTCGCGGAAGCGCTTCAGGTCCTCGACCGTCAGCTTCTTCATCTGGTGGGTCGCGTTGCGGCCCTCGAAGTTCGGACCCAGCGTCCAGCCCTTGACGGTCTGGGCCAGGATCACGGTCGGCTGGCCCTTGTGCGCCTTGGCCGCCGCGTACGCCGCGTACACCTTCTTGTGGTCGTGACCGCCGCGTCCCAGGTGCAGGATCTGGTCGTCGGTCATGTTCTCGACCATGGCCCGCAGGCGGTGGTCGTCACCGAAGAAGTGGTTGCGGATGTACGCGCCCGTCTCCGTCGCGTACGTCTGGAACTGGCCGTCCGGGGTCGTGTTGAGCTTGTTGACCAGCACGCCGTCGCGGTCCTGCGCGAGCAGCGGGTCCCAGCTCCGGTCCCAGACCAGCTTGATGACGTTCCAGCCGGCGCCCCGGAACTGCGACTCCAGCTCCTGGATGACCTTGCCGTTGCCGCGCACCGGGCCGTCGAGGCGCTGGAGGTTGCAGTTGACGACGAAGGTCAGGTTGTCCAGGCCCTCACGGGCGGCGATGGACAGCTGGCCGAGCGACTCGGGCTCGTCCATCTCGCCGTCGCCGAGGTACGCCCAGACATGCGACTTGGAGGTGTCGGCGATGCCGCGCGCCTCCATGTAGCGGTTCATCCGCGCCTGGTAGATCGCGCCGAGGGGGCCGAGGCCCATCGAGACGGTCGGGAACTCCCAGAAGTCCGGCATCAGCCGGGGGTGCGGGTACGACGACAGGCCGTTCGGGAACTTCGACTTCTCCTGGCGGAAGGCGTCGAGCTGCGCTTCGGACAGCCGGTCCAGCAGGTACGCGCGGGCGTAGATACCGGGGGACGCGTGCCCCTGGAAGAAGATCTGGTCGCCGCCGTCGCCCTCGTCCTTGCCCCGGAAGAAGTGGTTGAAGCCGACGTCGTACAGCGACGCGGAGGAGGCGAAGGTGGCGATGTGACCGCCCACGCCGATCCCCGGGCGCTGCGCCCGCGACACCATCACGGCCGCGTTCCAGCGGGTCGCGTTCAGGACCTTGCGCTCGATCTCCTCGTTTCCGGGGAAGAACGGCTCGTCCTTGGTGGCGATGGTGTTGACGTAGTCCGTGCTGCGCATCTCCGGCACGGCCACGCGCTTCTCGCGGGCCCGCTCGATGAGGCGGAGCATCAGGTAGCGGGCGCGCTCGCGGCCCCGCTCGTCGACGGCGGCGTCGAGGGAGTCGAGCCATTCCTGGGTCTCTTCGGGATCGAAGTCCGGGACCTGGCTCGGAAGGCCGCCAATGATGATCGGATTACGATCGGATCCGGAAGCCACGCTGTTCCTTCGCTGGTTGGGTCGTGAGGGGTGTCGCGCCGCCTCCATCGTGTACCCCTGAATCGCAAACGTCACCTCTACTGAGGGGTAACCCCCTCGTGGTGAGAGGCTCGGCGTCCGCCCGGGGATGGGTCCGGCCAAATCGCAACCTTACGCCCAACCCGTCCGTGCGTTCGGTGCGGCCGCTCGGGTCCGAATGGCCCACCGAAGCCGCGTAGGCTTACAAACGTGTCGCAATGGTGTGGGATGGATCACCGGGACCGCTTCCGGCGGGGTCTGGAGTTGCGGTGAACCGGCCCCATCCGTCACCGTTTCGGCTGTCTCCACCGCCGGGTACTTGCGCGATCGGTCCCGCACGTGTGGACTACGGCCAACGCCCACGCACGCGCGTGGACTGAAGGTATTCCCCAAAACATGATCAGGAGGCAATCCGTGAGCGCGACCGCGGACCACGCGGAGGAGCGGACCAACCCGGCAGTACGCCTGGGGTTCGTGCCCGGACAGGTGGTCCAGGAGATCGGCTACGACGACGACGTCGAGCAGGAACTCCGTGAGGGCATTGAGGCGATCACCGGCCAGGACATCGTCGACGAGGACTACGACGACGTCGCCGACGTCGTCGTGCTGTGGTTCCGTGACGAGGACGGCGACCTTACGGACGCGCTGGTGGACGCCATCGGTCTGCTCGAGGACGGCGGCACGGTGCTGCTGCTGACCCCGAAGACCGGCCGCGACGGCTACGTCGAGCCGAGCGACATCAGCGAGGCCGCCCAGACGGCGGGTCTGTCCCAGACCAAGACCGTCAGCGCGGGCAAGGACTGGAGCGCCGGCCGGCTGGTGACCCCCAAGGGCAAGCGCTGAGCCACCGCCGCGTCCGAGCAGACTCCTCATGAGCAGGCTGCGCCCAAGGTGAAACAGGGCCTCCGCCGACATCCGTCGGCGGAGGCCCTGTGCGTAGGCTGGCGGGACACAGACGGCCCAACGAGGGGATGGCGCATCCAATGGCGATCGAGGCCGGTACGCCGGCACCGGACTTCGTGCTGAAGGACAACCACGGCCGCACGGTGCGGCTGTCCGACTTCCGCGGCCCCGGGAGCGACGCCAGGAACGTGGTGCTGCTCTTCTACCCGTTCGCCTTCACCGGGGTCTGCACCGGCGAGCTGCGGGCCCTCGCCGACGAGCTGCCGAGCTTCGTCAACGACGACGTGCAGCTGCTCGCCGTCTCCACGGACTCCATCCACACGCTGCGCGTCTACGCCGAGCAGGAGGGCTTCGAGTACCCCCTGCTCTCGGATTTCTGGCCGCACGGCGAGGCCTCGCGCGCGTACGGCGTCTTCGACGAGGACAAGGGCTGCGCCGTGCGCGGCACCTTCGTCGTCGACAAGGCGGGCATCGTGCGCTGGAGCGTCGTCAACGGCCTGCCCGACGCCCGCGACCCCGCCGACTACCTCAAGGTGCTCGGCACGCTCTGAGCGCCCGAAAAATCGGGACACCGGGCCTGCTGCGCACGGGAACCGGTCACTAGGATCGACTCGTTGATCCGATGCCAGCGCATTACCGGGGGTCCTCGGCCCCCCGACACACATGGGAGGACTCGTGGGCGTCAGCCTCAGTAAGGGCGGCAACGTCTCGCTGACCAAGGCAGCCCCCAACCTGACCGCGGTCATCGTCGGTCTCGGCTGGGACGCTCGTACCACCACCGGGGGTGACTTCGACCTCGACGCCAGCGCCCTGCTGACCAACGCTGAGGGCAAGGTCACCAACGACTCGAACTTCGTCTTCTTCAACAACCTCAAAAGCCCCGACGGCTCGGTCGAGCACACCGGTGACAACACCACCGGCGAGGGCGAGGGCGACGACGAGGTCATCAAGGTGAACCTGGCCGGGGTGCCGGCCGACGTCGCCAAGATCGTTTTCCCGGTCTCGATCTACGAGGCCGAGGCCCGGCAGCAGAGCTTCGGCCAGGTGCGCAACGCGTACATCCGCGTCGTGAACCAGGCCGACAACACGGAGCTGGCGCGCTACGACCTGAGCGAGGACGCCTCGACCGAAACCGCGATGGTCTTCGGCGAGCTGTACCGCAACCAGGCGGAATGGAAGTTCCGGGCGATCGGTCAGGGATACGCCTCGGGGCTGCGCGGCATCGCGCAGGACTTCGGCGTCAACGTCTGAGCGAGCCCCCGTCCCGTCCGGCGCCCCGCCACACGGGGCACCGGACGCGCCCGAGAGCCTGGGTCCGGTCCGGACCCGGGCTCTCACCACTCATTCCGTACCGCGGGGAGGAAGCAAGATCATGGGTGTCACGCTCGCCAAGGGAGGCAACGTCTCCCTCTCCAAGGCCGCACCGAATCTCACCCAGGTGCTGGTAGGACTCGGCTGGGACGCGCGCTCCACCACCGGAGCCCCCTTCGACCTGGACGCCAGCGCGCTGCTGTGCCAGAGCGGCCGCGTGCTCGGGGACGAGTACTTCGTCTTCTACAACAACCTCAAGAGCCCCGAGGGCTCGGTCGAGCACACCGGTGACAACCTCACCGGTGAGGGCGACGGCGACGACGAGTCGATGATCATCGACCTCACCCTGGTGCCGGCGAGCTGCGACAAGATCGTCTTCCCGGTGTCGATTCATGACGCGGACAACCGCGGGCAGACGTTCGGCCAGGTCAGCAATGCCTTCATTCGCGTGGTGAATCAGGCGGACGGTCAGGAACTGGCCCGCTACGACCTCTCCGAGGACGCGTCGAGCGAGACGGCGATGATCTTCGGTGAGGTGTACCGGTACGGCGGAGAATGGAAGTTCCGAGCCGTAGGACAGGGGTATGCGTCGGGACTGCGGGGCATCGCCCTAGACTTCGGGGTCAACGTTTCGTAAAGCCGCGCACGGCGCGGGGGAGACCCGTACTTACACGATGGGGTAGCCAGTGGTTCTGAAAACCTTCGGCTGGTCGTTTGCCGTCACGGCACTCGGACTGGCTTTCGCCGCCTGGCAGTGGGGGTGGGAGGCGTTCGGGGTCGTACTGATCCTGTCGATCCTCGAAATCTCGCTGTCCTTCGACAACGCGGTCGTCAACGCCGGAATCCTGAAGAAGATGAATGCCTTCTGGCAGAAGATCTTCCTCACGATCGGCATCCTGATCGCCGTCTTCGGTATGCGGCTGGTCTTCCCTGTCGCCATCGTTGCGATCAGCGCCAAGGTCGGTCCCATCGAGGCGATCCAGCTCGCGATGGACAAGCCCGAGCAGTACGAAGCCCTGGTCACGGACGCCCACCCGGCGATCGCGGCCTTCGGCGGCATGTTCCTGCTCATGATCTTCCTGGACTTCATCTTCGAGGACCGGGACATCAAGTGGCTCGGCTGGCTCGAGCGTCCGCTGGCCAAGCTCGGCAAGGTCGACATGCTGTCGGTCTGCATCGCGCTGATCGTTCTGCTGGTCACGGCCATGACCTTCGCGACGCACGCGCACACCAGCTCGGGATATCAGGACAAGTCGGCCACGGTGCTGCTCTCCGGCGTCGCCGGTCTGATCACGTACCTCGTCGTCGGCGGTCTCTCCAGCCACTTCGAGAACAAGATCGAGGAAGAAGAGGAACGCGAGCACGAGGAGGAGGAGAAGGCCAAGGCCCAGGGCAAGGACCCGTCGGTCGTCGGCCTCGCCGGCAAGGCCGCGTTCTTCCTCTTCCTCTACCTGGAAGTCCTCGACGCCTCGTTCTCGTTCGACGGTGTCATCGGCGCCTTCGCCATCACGAACCACATCTTCTGGATGGCGCTCGGCCTCGGCATCGGCGCGATGTACGTACGGTCGCTGACGGTCTACCTGGTCCGCCAGGGCACCCTCGACGACTACGTCTACCTGGAGCACGGCGCGCACTACGCGATCGGCGCGCTCGCGGTCATCCTGCTGATCACGATCGAGCACGAGATCAGCGAGATCATCACCGGCCTGGTCGGTGTCCTCCTGATCGCCGCCTCGTTCCTGTCCTCGATCCGCCGCAACAAGCGGCTCGCGGCGGCCGAGGGCGGCGACGGGCCGTCCTCGGGCGACAAGACTGAGGTCCGGTCCGGGGTGTGACCCCGTAGGGATTGAGGAACGCTCTGAGCGGGGCGGTCACGAGGCGTCGGCCTCGGGGCCGCCCCGCCGCCTGTGCGGCGGGTTCGGCGGGGACGGGTACGAAGACACCCTGGGGGTGGGGGCCGAATGACCATCTGGGACAGCCTGCGGCGGGACAGGGCGGCCGATCAGTTCGCGTCCGGCAACGCCGCGAGCAACGCGATCGAGCTGACCAAGCGCAATCCGTCCGTATCGCTCACCAAGCAGGGGGCCACCACCGGCAACCTGCGTGTCAATCTGTCGTGGCGGATGCGCACGTCGGACATCGGGGGCAAACGGCGGCGCGGCGACAGCCTGCTGCGCAACCCCTTCAAGTTCTTCCAGCCGGAGCTGGTGCAGGCGCACACCCAGGGCGTGGTCAACGTGGACCTCGACCTGGGGTGCCTGTACGAGCTGGCGGACGGCACGAAGGGCGTCGTACAGCCACTGGGCGGCTTCTTCGGGAGCCTGAACGCGCCGCCGTACGTCAAGCTCAGCGGCGACGACCGGTTCGGCGCCCCGTCGGGCGAGACGATCTACGTGAACCTCGACCACCGCGACGAGATCAAGCGCCTGCTGGTCTTCGTCTACATCTACGACCAGACACCGGCGTTCGACCGTACGCACGCCGTGGTGACGCTCTTCCCGGGCAACGGCCCGCGGATCGAGATCGAGCTGGACGAGCGGGCCCCGCAGGCGCGCTCGTGCGCCGTGTTCACCCTGGAGAACGTCAAGGGCGACCTGATCGTGCGCCGCGAGGTGAAGTTCGTCTACGGCTTCCAGGCGGAACTCGACCGCCTGTACGGCTGGGGCCTGCAGTGGGGGCGCGGCTACAAGACCAGGACCTGACCCGGGCCGGGGCCCCGGACGTGCCCGGCCGACTCGCCGGGCACCGTCCTACTGGGCGCGTACGAACTGCGGCCCCTGCGGAGGCAGCCGGAAGTTCGGGTCCGGGGCGAAGGCGGCGGCCGCCGCCGGCTGCGGGTAGCCGTAGGCCGGCTGGGTCGACGCGGACTGGGGGAACCCGTACGCGGGCGCGGGCGCCCCCTGCGCCGGGGCGTCGGAGCCCTGCTGCGGGTACCCGTACCCGGGCTGCATGGGCTGTGTGGCGTCCGCCGGAGCCACCGCCGGGGGAGCGGGGGAGGCGGCGGCCTCGCCGACGCCGTCGGCCCCTTCGGCGTCGTCCGTCTCGTCGACGGAGATCCCGTGGTCCGTCGCCAGCCCGATCAGCCCGTTGGAGTAGCCCTCGCCCAGCGCCCGGAACTTCCAGCCCTCGCCCCGCCGGTACAGCTCGCCGCAGATCAGCGCGGTCTCCGCCCCCGTCTCGGGCCTGACCTCGAAGAGGGCGAGCGGCTCGGCGCCCCCGGCGGCGGCCGCGTCGTACACCTCGATGCGGAGATCGCGGACGCGCTCGAACGGCACGTCGTCGGTGGAGGCGACGATCAGGACCCGGTCCACGGCCGGTTCCAGCGCCGCGAGGTCCGTCTGCACCGAGTCGGTGACCCCGTCGGCCAGCCGCTTCTTGCCCAGACTGCGCACCAGGCCCGAGGGGTGGCGGGGCTGGTTGTAGAAGACGAAGTCCTCGTCGGAGCGTACGCGCCGGTCGACACCGAGCAGCAGCGCCGAGGCATCCACTTCGGGCACGTCGGAGCCGGGGGTCCAGCGCAGCACAGCCCTCACGGCCGCGGCTTCGAGCGGGACGTTCGAGCCCTTCAGCATGGCGTGCGTCATGCCGGTCATCCTGCCTCCCCGGGGCTCACCCCTACAACGCGGGGGTGCTCACCCGCATGAATGGATTCACCTGGGTAACCTGAAATTCACGGATGCAGGGAACTCTTGACACCGTCCCTACGTACTATTACCGGCCATACAACGATGGGCCGACACGGCAGCACGGGGGGATTTTCATGCGTCATTTCGGGCATATCCCGCCCACTGTCCGGGAGAACCTGTTCCACAAGGAGCCGGTCGTGTTCGACGCCGGGTCCCCGGCCCGTACGCTCTCCGCCGCCCTCGGCGCCACGCTCTACAGCCCGGCCACCCGGCCGCGGCTCGCCGACGACGTGGCCAAGCAGGCGGGGCGCGGGGTCGTCTCCATGGTGCTCTGCCTGGAGGATTCCATCGACGACGGGGAAGTCCCCGGCGCCGAGGAGAATCTCGTCCGGCAGTTCGCGGAGCTCGACGTACGCGGCGGGGAGCAGCCGCTGCTGTTCGTCCGGGTCCGCGAGCCCGCACAGATTTCCGACCTGGTGCACCGGCTCGGCGCCTCGGCGCGGCAGCTGTCCGGATTCGTACTGCCGAAGTTCACCGAGGAGCGCGGCGTCGCCTTCCTCGAAGCGCTCACCGCCGCCGAGGCGGCGAGCGGCCACCGCCTCTTCGCGATGCCCGTGCTGGAGTCGCCGCAACTGCTCCACCTGGAGACCCGCGCCGAGACCCTCCGGGGCATCGCCCGCACCGTCGACAAGTACCGCGACCGGGTCCTCGCTCTGCGCCTGGGCGTCACGGACTTCTGCTCGGCGTACGGGCTGCGCAGGGCGCCCGACATGACGGCGTACGACGTGCAGATCGTCGCCGGGGTCATCGCCGACGTGGTCAACGTGCTGGGGCGCTCGGACGGCACGGGCTTCACCATCACCGGCCCGGTGTGGGAGTACTTCCGCGTCCAGGAGCGGATGTTCAAGCCGCAACTGCGCCGCAGCCCCTTCGTGGGGCAGGCGGAGGCACTGCGCGCGTCGCTCATCGAGCACGACATGGACGGTCTGCTGCGCGAGATCGCGCTCGACCGCGCGAACGGCCTGCTCGGCAAGACCTGCATCCACCCCTCCCACGTGCTGCCCGTCCACGCGCTGTCGGTGGTCAGCCACGAGGAGTTCAGCGACGCGCAGGACATCCTGCGGCCGGAGCACGACGGCGGCGGAGTGATGCGCTCCGCTTATACGAACAAGATGAACGAAGTGAAGCCGCACCGCGCCTGGGCCGAGCGCACCATGCTGCGCGCCGAGGTGTTCGGCGTGGCGCGTGAGGACGTGGGCTTCGTGGAGCTGCTGACAGCGGGGATAGCGGACTGAGATGGGGACCGAAGACGTGGTGTGGTCGGGATCGTGGGTCGCGGAGCGGCTCGGCGTCGAACTCGTCGGTGACGGCGGGGACCAGGGGCCGGGCGGGCTGCGGGATCTGCTGGGACTGGCCCTGCGCCGCAACCCCAAGCGGGCCCATCTGCTGGTGTCGAACGTGCTGGGCAAGCATGTGCCGCAGCTGCCGTCGCGGGTGTACGGGGCGGGGTTCGCGCTCGGCCGGCGCGTGCGCGAGCTGCTGGGAGACGAGGCCGCCGCGCGCGCGGTCGTCCTCGGGTACGCCGAGACGGCGACCGGCCTCGGCCACGCGGTGGCCGACGGCGTCGGCTACGCGCCGTACCTGCACTCGACGCGCCGCCCGGTCGAGGGCGTGGCGACGGCCGGCGGCTTCGAGGAGTCCCACTCGCACGCCACCTCCCACCTGCTGCTGCCCGAGGACCCCGCGCTGCTGGCCGGCGAAGGGCCGCTGGTCCTGGTCGACGACGAGTTCTCCACCGGGAACACGGTGCTCAACACCGTCCGCGACCTGCACGCCCGCTACCCGCGCGAGCGGTACGTGATCGTGGCCCTGGTCGACATGCGCTCCGCGCGCGACCGGGAGCGGCTGGAGGAGTTCGCGCGCGAGATCGGCGCCCGGGTGGACCTGATCGCCATGGCCTCGGGCACGGTCCGCCTGCCCGAGGACGTCCTGGCGAAGGGCCAGGCCCTGGTGAGCCGCTACGACACGACCCCCGACCGCACCGGCGGCGCCCCCGCCGACGCCGTGACGGGGGCCGTCCGCGCGGAGCTGGGCTGGCCCGAAGGGGTCCCCGACGGAGGGCGCCACGGCTTCACGCCCGCGCACCGGGACGCGCTGGAGGCCGCGCTGCCCGGCATGGCGGACCGCCTCGCCGAGGCGCTGCCGCCGGGCGCCCGCCGCGTACTCGTCCTCGGCTTCGAGGAGCTGATGTACGCGCCGCTGCGACTGGCCACCGCGCTGGAGGAGCGCCTCGACGCCGAGGTGCGGTACTCGACCACCACCCGCTCGCCCGTGCTCGCCGTGGACGACCCCGGATACGCGATACGCACGCGCCTCGTCTTCCCCGCGCACGACGACCCCGCCGACGGCCCCGGCACGCGCTACGCCTACAACGTGGCGGGCGCCGGGTTCGACGCCGTCGTCGCCGTGGTCGACTCCGCGGCCGACACCCCCGCGCTGCACGCCCCCGACGGACTGCTCGCGGTGCTCGCCGCCCACACCGGGCGCGTCGTGCTCGCGGTCGTCCCCTCGCACATACCCGGTGCGCCCGGCACGTCCGGTCACATGTCCGGCGTGCCCGGCGCGTCCGACGCCGTACCCGAGCAAGCCCCTCTACGGCAGGAGCCGCCCATGCCCGAGCCCCTCCGCGGCCCCGCCTTCTCCTCGTACGCGCCCGAGGACGTCGGCTGGCTCCTCCAGGACCTCTCGGATATCGAGCTGGAGGCTCCGACGGAGGAGCGCGAGGAGGCGATCCAGAGCGGCGGCGCGCACTACGCCGAGTCGCTGCCCGTCGAGTACCAGCCGAGCGCCCAGTACCAGCAGCTCTTCAAGGCGGCCCTGGAGACCTCGGCCGCCCGGATCGCCCAGGCCGTCGCCACCGTCACCGACACGGTCCTCGCCGAACGCTCGCCGCGCCCCGTCCTGGTCTCCCTCGCCCGCGCCGGCACCCCCGTCGGCGTCCTGATGCGGCGTTACGCCCAGCACCGGCACGGGCTCGACCTTCCGCACTACGCCGTCTCCATCGTCCGGGGCCGCGGCATCGACGAGACGGCGCTGCGCTGGCTCGCCGCGCACCACGACCCGGCCGACGTCGTGTTCGTCGACGGCTGGACGGGCAAGGGCGCGATCACCCGCGAACTCGCCCAGGCGCTCGACGACTTCGCCGCCAGGACCGGAGTCCGCGGCTTCGACCCGGAGATCGCCGTCCTCGCCGACCCCGGCGGCTGTGTGAAGACGTACGGCACCCGCGAGGACTTCCTCATCCCCTCCGCGTGCCTCAACTCCACCGTCTCGGGCCTGATCTCCCGCACGGTCCTGCGCGCCGACCTGGTCGGACCCGACGACTTCCACGGGGCGAAGTTCTACCGCGAACTCGCCGGTGACGACGTGTCCGGCCTCTTCCTCGACCGTGTCGCCGCCCGCTTCGACGAGGTCGCGGCCGCCGCGGACGCCGAGGTCAAGGAACTGCTGTCGGCCGACCGCGCTCCCACCTGGGAGGGCTGGGCGGCCGTCGAGCGGATCAGCGAGGAGTACGGCATCCACGACGTGAACCTGGTCAAGCCCGGTGTCGGCGAGACCACCCGCGTCCTGCTGCGCCGCGTGCCCTGGAAGATCCTCGCCAAGCGCGACGCGGGCGCCGACCTCGACCACGTACGGCTCCTGGCGGAGCAGCGCGGCGTCCCGGTCGAGGAGGTCGACGGGCTCCCGTACACCTGCGTCGGCCTGATCCACCCCCAGTACACCCGCGGCGCCACCGGCGCGGACGGCAAGGCGGTAGCGGCGAAGTGACCACCTCAGCGCCCGTACCCGCGCCCGTCCTGGTCGCCAGCGACCTCGACCGCACCCTGATCTACTCCACCGCGGCGCTCGGCCTGCGCATGCCCGACGCCCAGGCGCCGCGCCTGCTGTGCGTCGAGGTGTACGAGAGCAAGCCGCTGTCGTACGTCACCGAGACCGCCGCCGGGCTGATGGGGCAGCTCGCCGCCGAGACCTGCTTCGTACCCACGACCACGCGCACCCGCGAGCAGTACCACCGCATCCGCCTTCCCATCCCCACCCCCCGCTACGCGATCTGCGCGAACGGCGGTCACCTGCTGGTCGACGGGGTGTCCGACCCGGACTGGCAGGCGCGGGTGGCGGACAGGCTCGCGGACGAGTGCGCCACCCTGGCCGAGGTCCGCGCGCACCTGGTCGCCGCCGCCGACCCCGCCTGGCTGCTCAAGGAGCGGGTCGCCGAGGACCTCTTCGCCTACCTGGTCGTCGAACGCGCGCTGCTGCCCGACGAATGGGTCAAGGAACTCGCGGAGTGGGCGCAGGAGCGCGGCTGGACCGTCTCCCTCCAGGGCCGCAAGCTCTACGCCGTACCGAAACCGCTCACCAAGAGCGCGGCCGTGCGCGAGGTGGCCCGCCGCACCGGCGCCGAGCTCACCCTCGCCGCGGGCGACTCCCTCCTCGACGCGGACCTGCTGCTGGCGGCGGACCAGGGCTGGCGACCGGGACACGGGGAGCTGGCCGACACGGGGTGGACGGCCCCGACGGTCACCGTGCTGCCGGAGGCCGGGGTCGCGGCGGGCGAGGAGATCCTGCGGTCCTTCCTCCGCGCCGCCGGCCCGCGCCCGGCCTGAGCGGCCGGCGGCCCGGGCTTCAGCCGCGCCGCCGGCCCGCCCCGGGCTTCAGCAGCCGGCGGCCCACGAAGAGGAGCACCGCCAGCCCGGCCCCCACGAGCACCACCTTCGAGTACGCCGACACGTAGCCCGTCACGTCCTGCCAGTTCTCGCCCAGCAGGTAGCCGGCGAGCACGAAGACGGTGTTCCAGATCGCGCTGCCGAGCGTCGTGAGCCCGAGGAACACCGGCAGCGGCATGCGCTCGACGCCCGCCGGGACCGATATCAGGCTCCGGAAGACCGGGATCATGCGCCCGAAGAACACCGCCTTGGTGCCGTGCCGAGCGAACCACCGCTCGGTCCGCTCGATGTCGGCGACCTTCACCAGCGGCAGCCTGGACGCGATCGCCACCGTCCGCTCGCGCCCCAGGAGCGCCCCCACCCCGTACAGCGCGAGCGCGCCGACGACCGAGCCCGCCGTGGTCCACAGCAGGGCGGCGACCAGGCTCATCCGCCCGGTACTGGCGGCGAACCCGGCCAGCGGCAGGATCACCTCACTGGGCAGCGGCGGGAACAGGTTCTCCAGGGCGATGGCGAGGCCAGCGCCCGGTGCCCCGAGGGTGTCCATGAGGGAGTTGATCCACTGTGGTGCGCCGCTTCCGATCATGCGCGACACCCTAGAATTCCCAGCCTGAAGCCACGCTGAAGAAGGCCGCCGGCCGACAACCGTGAGGGAACGCGATGAGCAAGGGAAACGGCACTCCACTCACCGACGAGCTGTACGCGTACATGCTGGCGCACACCCCGCCGCTCGACGCCGTGCAACGGGACCTCGTCGACACCACCTACCGGCAGCTGCCCGGGAACGCGAGCATGCAGTCCGCCGAGGAGCAGGGCCCGCTCCTCGCCTTCCTGGTCCGGCTGATCCGGGCCCGGCACATCGTCGAGGTCGGCACGTTCACCGGGTTCTCCGCACTGGCGATGGCGCAGGCCCTGCCCGCCGACGGCCGGCTGATCACGTGCGACGTCTCGGAGGAGTGGACGGCGTACGCGCGCCGGGCCTGGGCGGAGGCGGGGGTCGCCGACCGCGTCGAGCTGCGCATCGGCCCCGCCCTGGACACCCTGCGCGCGATGCCCGCCGAGCCGCACATCGACTTCGCCTACCTCGACGCGGACAAGGTCAACTACGTGCCGTACTGGGAGGAACTGGTGCCCAGGATGCGGCAGGGCGGGGTGATCGCCACGGACAACGTCTTCTACGGCGGAGGCGTCACGGACCAGGACGCGACGGGCGCGGCGGCGGCGATCAAGGAGTTCAACGACCGGGTGCGGGGCGACGAGCGCATGGAGAGCGTCATGCTCCCCGTGGCGGACGGGGTGACGCTCTCCAGGAAGCGCTGACCGTCAGCCGCAGCCCCCGCCGCCGCAGCATCCGCCGCCGCCCCCCGCGGACGGGGCGGGGGAGGCGGCCCTCGCCGTGCCGCCCACGGCGACGGCGGACAGCAGCTTGACGGTGTCGTCGTGCCCGTCCGGGCAGGTGGCGGGGGCGGAGGACTCGGCCATCGGCCGGTTCAGCTCGAAGCTGGTGCCGCAGGAGCGGCAGCGGTACTCGTAACGGGGCATGCGCACAGGTTACTGAGTCCCCGCCCGGGAGTCGCCCCTGCGGGGCGCGCTGCTGGGGCGGTGCGGGGCGGCGGTGCGGGGCGGCGGTGCGGCTTCCCCGGGCGTCGCCGAGCCGTGCGCTGCGCCCCGCCACGCTCAGGAGCCCGCGCCGCGCTCCTCGCGGATGTCCGAGACGACGCGGGCCACGGTGCGCCGTACCGCTTCCGTCTCGGTCAGGAAGTGCCAGTAGTCGGGATGGCGGCCTTCCAGGCCGGCGACGGCCCGCTCCAGCCGGGCCACCGAGTCGTCCAGCGGGCGGGCATGGCGCGGATCGGGGGTGTTGCGCCCGGCCATGGCCAGCCGCTGCGCGTCCCTGATCGCGAACCGCGTCCGCTCGATCTCGTGCTGCGGGTCCTTCGACACGGCGTTGAGGCGCTGGAGGCGGTCACCGGCGGCCGAGACCGCCTCGTCAGTGGAGTTCAGCAGCGCCCGGACGGTGCTGAGCAGCGCGACGGCGTCCGGCCACCGCTGCTCCTCGCGGGCCTTCGCCGCTTCCTTGATCTTCTCCTCGGCCCGCCGGACCGTGTCCGCCGTCTGCGCGGGCACGCCTTGCAGGTCCTGCCAGCAGGCGGCCGTGAAGCGGCGGCGCAGCTCGCTCAGGACCGGCTCGACCTTGCCGGCCCGGGTCGTCAGCGCCTGCGCCCGCGTGCGCAGCGACACCAGCCGCCGGTCGATCTCCGCCGCCCGCTCCGGCAGCCGCTCGGCCTCGCTCCGGACGGCCTCGGCGTCCCGCAGCACCTGGTCCGCGCGCCGCAGCGTCTCCGGTACGCCGTGCCGCCCGGCTCCCTGGTTCAGCTTGGTCAGCTCCGGCGCGAGGGCCGCGAGCCGCGCCGCGAGATCGTCGGCCCGGAGCCCGGAGGCCCGTACCGCGTCCAGCGCGTTGCTCGCCGCGAGCAGGGCCTGACGGGCCCGCTCCACCGCGGGGGCGAGCCGGGCGAGCTGCGACTCCGCCGTGTCGAGCAGCGGGCCGAGTGCTTGCGCGTACCGGTCCAGCTCGCCCTTGACCCGTACCAGCTCGTCCTTCGCGCGGGTCAGGTCCGTGCGGGCCGTGGCGGCGGTGGCGGCCTCCAGGTCGTCGCGGTCGAGGTCGTGCGCGTCGACGGCGGTGATGTAGGCCTGGCTGACCTCGTCGATACGACGCCCGAGCGCGGCGAAGTCGTCCACGGCCTTGCGGCCCGCGGGCGAACTGTCCACCGCCGTGATCGTCTCGATCGAGATCCGCAGGTCGCGCTGGGCGGTGTCCAGCTCGTAGAAGGCCGCCGCCGCGGCGTCCTTGGCGGCCTGGGCGTCGGCCCGCACATTCTCACCGCGGCCGCCGAACCACCGCCTCGTACCTCCGCCGGCGAAGGCGAAGGGGAGGGCGACGAGCAGCGGCACCGGCAGCAGCGCGAGCGTGACGGCGTCCTTGACGGCGTCCGCTGTCGTACGGCGGCGTACTCGCTGCGTGCACGGCTGCGCGTCTGTCGCCGTCACATCCCTCTCCCGTGCTGTGTCCGCCTGCCCGGTTCATTCTCCCACCAGTAAGGACGAACGCACGGGCGCGTTAGTTCGCGGTTCGCAGGGTGACTTCGCCGTTGTCGCTGCGCGCCCGCACCACGTGGGGGCTCTTCGCGTCGCGCGGCACCCCGACCCTGGTCTCGCCGTTGTCGCTGCTGGCCGTCACGCTGTAGGCGGCCCGCGGCAGGTCGATGCCGATCTCGCCGTTCTCGCTCGTCGTCTCCACCAGGTCGGGGACGGAGGTGAAGGCCATCCGTACGCTTCCGTTGTCGGACTCGGCGGTCACCCGCTTGGACGAGATGCCCTCCGCGACGATCTCGCCGTTCGAACTGCTCAGCTCCAGGGGGCCGCTGGAGTCCTTGACGATGATCTCACCGTTGTCGGCGTGCAGATTCAGGGGCTTGTCGAAGCCGGTGGCGGTCACGCTCCCGTTGTCGTCCTTCACGGTCACGGCGACCCCGCGCGGCACCTTCACCCGGTGCCACGCCTCGCAGTCGCTGACCATCGCGTCGCAGCGCTGGTCGAGGACCAGCTTCCCGTCCTTCATCTCCCACTTCGGCTCGGGACCCGACCCGAGGAAGACCCACCCGTCGGTCCGCCGGGTGACCTCCACGTCCTGCACGTCGGCCGGCACGAGCTCCAGGAGGGAGTCGTCGGCGTGGATGGTCAGCGTGTCCCCGCTGAAAGGGAACGACCGCTCCTCGGCGGGAGCGTCCTTGGCCTCGACGCCACAACCACTCAGAGCGACCACGCCGACGACGGCGGCGCCTACGGCGAGAAGGGCGCGGGTACGAAGAGCCACGGTGATCGATCCCCCAGGTAGTGCGTCGTGTGAGCCTTCACCGTACGAAGACCCCCCTCCCGAGCACGATGCGGCCCACCACCGAACGGGCCCGGGGGTTATCCCCACCAGCCCGCGACCACCTGTCCGATTGCGATCCGGCGCCCCGGTCCATGTACGCTGTTGCCTCATCCACGGGTGCGTAGCTCAGGGGTAGAGCGCTGCTCTTACAAAGCAGATGTCGGCGGTTCGAAACCGTCCGCGCCCACCCGTACGAAGGCCCCCAACCGGTCACGGTTGGGGGCCTTCGT
>NZ_VBVX01000109.1 GCF_005981925.1 Streptomyces albidochromogenes | reverse complement strand
GAGAAGCGGCGCGGGCGGGCCCTGGGTCGAGCCAGCCGGCCCTTCCCCTGTTCGCGTGTCCGCGTCGCCCTGGATGGACCATCGCCG
This sequence comes from Streptomyces albidochromogenes, assembly GCF_005981925.1. Classification (GTDB taxonomy): domain Bacteria; phylum Actinomycetota; class Actinomycetes; order Streptomycetales; family Streptomycetaceae; genus Streptomyces; species Streptomyces albidochromogenes. The sequence continues at coordinate 19,888 of NZ_VBVX01000109.1, read as the reverse complement.
CTCCGCGCGTCCCGGGAACGGCGGCCGGGGCGGGTTAGCGTGCCCGCATGGAGAACGAGCCCGCACCGAAGCGGCCCGCGCACGGTCCCCGCCTCACGCGCCGCGGCCGGCTGCTGCTGATCGTCACCATGGCCGCCACGGTGGCGACCGCCGCGGTCCTGGTGCCGCTGCTGCTGTTCCGGGAGGAGCGGCGCGAGCCGCGCAGCCTGCTGATCCCGGAGGGCTGGCGGTCCTCCCAGGTGTACGCCGCGGTCGACAAGGCGCTCGGCGTCGCCCCGCGGACCACCGAGAAGGCGGCGGGAGCGGCGCGACTGAAACTGCCGCCCCAGGCCCGGGGCAACCCGGAGGGCTTCCTGTTCCCGGCGACCTATCCCGTCGACGAGAAGACGACACCGGCGAGTCTGCTGTCGTACATGGTCGACACGGCCGGCAAGAACTTCGGCATCACCCGCGCGGCCTACCGCAGCGTCGTCATCGCCAGCATCGTGCAGGCCGAGGCCGACACACCCGAGGACATGGGGAAGGTCGCGCGCGTCATCGACAACCGGCTGGCGCGCGGCATGCCGCTCCAGATGGACTCGACGATCAACTACGCCCTCAAGCGCTCGACGCTCGACACCACGCACGCGGACACGCGGATCAACACCCCGTACAACACGTACGCGCGGGCCGGCCTCCCGCCGACGCCGATCGGCAACCCGGGCCGCCAGGCGATGAACGCGGCGCTCAGTCCGCCGCCCGGGAAGTGGCTGTACTTCGTCACCGTCGCGCCCGGGGACACCCGTTTCACCGACAGCTACGCCGAACAGCGCAAAAACGTCGCGGAGTTCAACGCGAACCGCCGAGGCGCCAGCAAGAACGGCGGCTGACACCGCCGGACGGCGCACGCCCGGCCACCCGTACGGCGCGCGCCCTCAGCCCCCGACCGGCACCGGCTCCGCCACGACCGGAATCGCCGCCGCCGCGCCCGCCGGTTCCGCACCCGCCGGCGTCCGCTCCAGCAGCCGCACGATCCCCCGTACGGCCGCGCGCCCCGCCCGGTTGGCCCCGATGGTGCTGGCCGATGGCCCGTACCCGACCAGATGCACCCGCTCGTCGCGCGCCGCGCGCGTGCCGTCCACCCGGATGCCGCCGCCCGGCTCACGCAGCCTGAGCGGCGCGAGGTGGTCGATCACGGCGCGGAACCCGGTGGCCCACAGGATGACGTCCGCGTCGACCGTGCGTCCGTCGGCCCAGGCCACGCCGTCCGGCGTCACCCTGTCGAACATCGGCAGCCGGTCCAGCACTCCCTCCGCGCGGGCCCGCGCGACGGCCTCCGTCACGGCCAGTCCGGTCACCGACACGACGCTCTGCGGCGGCAGCCCGCGCCGTACCCGCTCGTCGACGAGCGCGACCGCCGCCCGCCCCTGCTCCTCGCCGAACGGGCCGTCGCGGAACACCGGCGGGCGCCGCGTCACCCATGTCGTGGTGGCGGCGACAGCGGCGATCTCCATCAGGTGCTGTACGCCGGAGGTCCCGCCGCCCACGACGACCACCCGCCGGCCGGCGAACTCCTGCGGCCCCGGGTAGTCCGCGGTGTGCAGCTGCCGCCCGCGGAAGCTCTCCTGTCCCGGGTAGCGCGGCCAGAAGGGGCGGTCCCAGGTGCCCGTCGCGTTGATCAGCGCGCGCGCCGACCAGACGCCGTCCGACGTCTCGACGCGCAGCCGGCCGTTCTCCCCCTCCCGGACCGCCCGTACGTCGACCGGGCGCCGTACCCGCAGGTCGAAGGTCCGCTCGTACGACGCGAAGTACTCCCCGACGACCTCGGAGGACGGGCGGCTCCCGTCGGCGCCGGTCAGCTCCATGCCCGGCAGCGCGTGCATGCCGTGGACCTTGGCGTACGTCAGGGTCGGCCACCGGAACTGCCATGCGCCGCCCGGGCGGGGGGCGTGGTCGAGGACGACGAAGTCGCGCCCGGGCTCCAGGCCCGCGCGCCGCAGGTGGTAGGCGCTGGACAGCCCCGCCTGGCCCGCACCGATGACGACGACATCCACGTCCCGCACCGCAATGTTGTTCATGGTTCTACCAACAGGGGTGCAGGTGCGGATCTTCCCGCCCCACGTAATTCCCGGGGATGTGGGTACGGTGCCGGAATGACGCCCGTCGCATACGTGTACCGCGTGGACGCCCCCGCCGGGAGCGCCGGATGGCGCCCCCTCGGCTCCCGCTACCGAGGCACGATCACCACCGCCACCCAGCCCGAGGACGCCGAGTTCGTGGCGGCGGTGGTGGTGCGTGACCTTGCGACGCAGTGGGATCACGAGGGCTCCGGCGTCCATCACGTGCGGATCTGCGTGTGGCGCGACGCGGAGGGCCTGGGTCCTGAGGACGCCGAATGCACGGTGGAGGTCCAGCCGGACCTGGACACCCTGCCGGGCGCGTAGACCCGGCGGTGCCCGTTCGGCCCACCGCCCCACCCGTACGGACCAGCCGCCCCGCGCGGACGGCTCCGCCGCCCGGAGGTCGGTCACCCCAGGAAGGACAGGCGGATCTGACGCCGGGGGTTGTCCTTGTTGGTGTCCACCAGGACCACGGACTGCCACGTCCCCAGCTCCAGGGCTCCGCCGATCACCGGAAGCGTCGCGTGGGGCGGGACGATCGCGGGGAGCACGTGGTCCCGGCCGTGACCGGTGGAGCCGTGCCGGTGCTGCCAGCGGTTGTCCGCGGGGAGCAGCTGGTGAAGGGCTGCCAGGAGGTCGGCGTCACTTCCCGCCCCCGTCTCGATGATGGCGAGCCCGGCGGTGGCGTGGGGTGTGAAGACGTTCAGCAGGCCGTCGCGGCCCTGCGCCTCCTCCTGGAGGAACGTCGCGCACATGTCGGTCACATCGCACACGGTCTCCTCGGAGCCGGTCGTCACACTGATGATTCGCGTCCTGAAGGTGTCGGTCATACGCCCATCCTCGCGCCCCGGCCCGGCCCGGGGGCGCTGCGAAAGGCCGGCGTCGCCCCCGGGCCGGGAGGCCGGGGTGGCCGTCCTCCGCCAGGCGGTCTCCGTGGACCGGACCGGCCGGCTCCGCCAGGCGGTCCCCGCGTACCGGACCGGCCGGCTCCGCCCGAGCCGCCTCGTCGTGCGACGCGGCAGGCGCGTACCGGACCGGCCGGCTCCGCCCGAGCCGCCTCGTCGTGCGACGCGGCAGGCGTGAGCGCCCCGACTCGGGGCACGCGGACGGCATGCCTATTCTGAGGAAAGCCGCTCGCCCCCTGCTCGCCTCCGTCTTCGTCTCGGGCGGACTTCGTACCCTGCGCGACCCGCGGTCCGTGGCTCCCGCCGCCGACCCGGTGGCCCAGCCCGTGACGGAACGGGTACCGCAGCTCCCGGACGAGACGGCGCGACTCGTCCAGATCAACAGCGCCGTCCAGTTGGGGGCCGGCCTGCTGCTGTCGATCGGCCGGTTCCCGCGCACCTCCGCCCTCGCGCTGGCCGCCTCCCTCGTGCCGACGACCCTCGCCGGCCACGCCTGGTGGAAGAACGAGGACCCGGACGAACGGGCCCGTCAGCGCGCTCAGTTCGTCAAGAACGTCTCTCTCCTGGGCGGGTTGCTGATCGCGGCCGCCGACACCCACGGGAAGCCGTCGCTCGCCTACCGCTCGCGGACCGCGGCGTCGTCCGGCCGCCGGCGGGCCCGTCGCGCCGGGCGCGACGTGGGGACGGCCGTCTCCGGGGCGGCGCACAGTGTCCAGTCGGCGGCCGGCTCCGTACGGGACCGGCTTCCCGTCGGCTGACGGCGACTTGGCGGCCCCGCGCGGGCCGGGAGAAACCGGGCGGGCGGCGACGCGCGGGCCGGGACTGACGTGGCGGCGGCCGCTCGCCGCCCCGGCCGGCTAGGGGTGCAGGGTCGCTTCGCCCGTGACCTCGATGCCGGTCCGCTGGCCCGGGCGCACGGACACCGGGCCGGTGACGCGGACGCCGACCGGGGCCGCCAGGCCGTCGACCGTGACGGTGACCATGGCGTCGTGCCCGTAGTACGCCACATCCGTCACGGTGCCCTCGGCCGGCGCGCTCCCGGCGGGCCGCAGCCGCAGTTGCTCGGGACGCAGCAGGACGCTGCCGTCGCCCGGGCCCCCGGCGGGCGCGGCCAGTGGGAGGCGGCCCAGGGCGGTCGTGGCGGTGTCGGCGCCGGTGGCGCCGGCCGTGCCGGGCAGCAGCACCGCGTCGCCGACAAAGCGGGCCACCCAGGTGTCGGCGGGGCGGCGGTAGACCTCCTGGGGCGTGTCGCACTGGGCGACCCTCCCGTCCCGTACGACCGCGACCAGGTCCGCCATGGACAGCGCTTCCTGCTGGTCGTGGGTGACCAGGACCCCGGTGGCGCCGGTGGCGCGCAGGGCTGCCCGCACATCCGCCCGCACCCCCGTGCGCAGGGCGCTGTCCAGGGCGTTGAACGGCTCGTCGAGCAGGACCAGCGCGGGCCGGGGCGCCAGGGCGCGGGCCAGGGCGACGCGTTGCTGCTGGCCGCCCGACAGCTCGTGCGGCATGCGGTCGCCGTACCCGCCGAGGCCGACGAGGCCGAGCGTCTCCTCCGTACGGGCGCGACGCTCGGCGCGGGGGAGGCCGGTCAGGCCGAAGGCGACGTTGCGCGCGACGCTCAAGTGCGGGAACAGCGCGCCCTCCTGGGGCACGATCCCGACCCGGCGGCTCTCCGGAGGAACGTGCGTGCCGGGGGCGGACAGAACACGCCCGCCGACCGTGACGGTCCCCGCGTCCGCCCGCAGGAAGCCTGCGATCACACGCAGCAGGGTGGTCTTCCCGCAGCCGGAGGGGCCGAGCACGGCGGCCAGCGCGCCGCCGGGGACGTGCAGGCCGAGTCCGTCGAGGACCTTCGCGTCCGGGCCGTAGCCCTTGGACACTCCGGTGATCCGCAGATCGTTCATGTGCGGTGCCTCCCGAGGAGGTAGGAGGGGACGGCGGCGAGCAGGATCAGCGCCGCCGCGTACGGCGCGGCGGCGGCGAACGACCCGGTTCCGGTCTCCGTCCACAGCCGGGTGGCGAGGGTGTCCATGCCCGTGGGGCGCAGCAGCAGGGTCGCCGGGAGTTCCTTCATGCAGACGACGAAGGTCAGCGCCGCCCCGGCGGCCACCCCCGGCGCGGCCAGCGGCACGGTGACCTCGCGCAGCACGCGCAGCGGACCGCGGCCCAGCGAGCGGGCGACGTCCTCCAGCACCGGCGGGGACTGCAGTACGGCGGCCCGCGTGGCGGCCACCGCGACGGGCAGGAAGAGCACGGCGTACGCGCACACCAGCAACGGGTGGCCCTGGTACAGCGGTTCGGCGTAGCGGACCGCGAAGAAGACGAGCGACAGGGCGACGGTGATGCCGGGCAGCGCGTGGCCCGCGTACGCCGACTGCTCCAGCAGGTGCGCGGCCCGCCCCCGGTGCCGTGCGGCGATCACCCCCACGGGCAGGGCGAGCAGGCTGGTCAGCAGTGCGCCGGCCGCGGCGACGCCGAGGGTCGCGGCGGCGGTGTCGAGCAGCCGGGCCGGGTCCCAGGTCGCGGAGTTGCCGACGGCGAGCCAGTACCCGAGCGTGGCCAGCGGAGTGGCGACGGCGACGGCCGTGACCGCCGCGCACCAGGTCAGCGCCGGTACGCGCCACCGGCCGAGGGGGACGGGGACGGCCGGGCGCGCCGTCCCGGCGCCCGTCCTGGCGTGGCCCGCGCGGCCCCGGGTACGGGCCTCGGCGGCGACCAGCGCGACCGTCATGACGACCAGGACCACGCTGAGCGCGGCGGCGGGGGTGCGGTCGAAACTGGCCCGGTACGAGGTGTAGATGCCGCGCGTGAAGGTGTCGTACCGCATCAGGGACACCGCGCCGAAGTCGGACAGCACGTACAGCGCCACCAGCACCGCGCCCCCGGCCGCCGCGGGCCGCACCTGAGGCAGCGTCACGCGCCAGAAGGTCCGCAGCGGCCCGGTGCCCAGTGACCGCGCGACCTCCTCCTGCGCCGGGTCCGCGCCGCGCAGCGAGGCCGTGACGGGCAGGTAGACGTACGGGAAGCTGACCAGGGTCAGCGCCAGAGCCGACCCGGTGAAGCCCGCGAGGTCCGGGAAGGCGGAAAGCCAGGCGAACGCCGCCACGTAACTGGGCACCGCCAGCGGCAGCGTCACCAGTACGGACCAGGCCCGGGCGGCGGGCAGAGCGGTCCGCACGGTCAGCCAGGCCAACGAGACACCCAGCAGCAGGCTGGCCGCGACGACCACGGCGGCGAGCGTGAGGCTGCGGCCGAGGAGCTGCGCCGTGCGCTCGTTCGCGACGACCTGCCAGGCGAAGGCGGGGCCGCGCTCCAGGGAGCGGACCGCGAGGTAACCGAGCGGCAGCAGCGCGAACACCGCCGCGACGACGGCGGGAACGAGGAGGACGGCGGGCGGGCGGCGCTCGGCGCGCGGCCGCCCGGCCGGCGCCTGCGGGCCGGACGGGCGGGGCGGGAGGGCGCCCGGTCCCGCCGGGGCGACGGGATCCGGGGCAGTCATGACGGCCTAGACCATCCCGACGTCCTGGAGCATCTTCAGGGTCTCCTGAAGCGATTCCAGCCTGCCGAGGTCGATCTTGGGGGCGTCGAGCGAGTCCAGCGGCGGCAGGTCCTTGACCGTGCTGGTCACGCCGGCGGCCAGCGGGTACTCCTTGGTGTCGTCGGAGAAGTACTTCTGCGCCTTCTCCGACAGCAGGAAGTCGACGGCCTTCTGCGCCGCGGGGGCCTGGTCGCTGCCCTTCAGAATGCCGACACCGGCCGCGTTGACGAGCGAACCGGGGTCGCCGCCGGGCAGGAAGTGGATCTTCGCGCCGACCTTGTCCTCGCCCTTCTCGGCGACCTGCTCGTACCAGTAGTAGTGGTTGACCAGGCCGAGGGCGACCTCGCCCGCGCCGACCCCGTCGAGCACCTTGAGGTTGTTCTCGTACACCTTCGGCTCGTTGGCCTTCAGGCCCTTGAGCCAGTCACGGGTGGCGTCGTCGCCCTCCAGGACGCGCATGCCGGTGACGAACGCCTGGAAGGAGGCGTTGGTCGGCACGTACCCGACCTTGCCCTTCCACTCGGGCTTGGTCAGCTCATGCACGCTGTCCGGCGCCTTCGTGACCTGGTCCGGGTCGTACGCCAGGACGCGGACGCGTCCCGAGGTGCCGACCCAGTCGCCCGCGCCGCCGCGGAAGGAGGGCTCCACCCGGTCGAGGGAGGACTGGGGGAGCTTCTTCAGCAGACCCTTCTTGGACAGGGCTCCGAGGGCCCCGGCGTCCTGGGAGAAGAACAGCCCGGCCTTGGTCCTGTCGCCCTCCTCCTGGATCTGGGCGGCCATTTCGGCACTGTCGCCGTAGCGGACGGCGATCGTTGTGCCGATGGCCTTCTCCATGTCCTCCAGGAGCGGCTTGACCAGGTTCTCGTTGCGACCGGAGTAGATCACGAGACCGGCGTCGTCCTCGGGGTTGCCGCAGCCGGCGACCGTGGCGAGGAGGGCCGCTGCCGCGCCGAGCGCGCTCAGACGTCGGATCAGGGGGCGTCGCATGGGAAGCCTTTCTGCATGGCTCACTTGCGCCGCGTGTCGCGTCGTCAGGGAGCGAGCGGCGTAGCGGGGCCGCGGGGAAGACCTGGGGACGCCCAATGAATAAGGCCATGCTTACCTAAGCGTCAAGGGTGATGTACGTAACATTTCAGCCCTGCCCGGAGCGCGGCGGAGCCGACCTTACCCCGGCTTTATCCGTGCACGCACAGTGGATCACCTGTGACGTTCCTGTGACTGTTCAGGAAGGTGAGGCTTTCCTACGATGCGCTCGTGAAAGCCCCTTCCGGCCTGCTCCCAGGCACCAAGAACGTCCCGTTCGCCGCCGGCCTCGCGGCCCACGGCGACCGTACGGCCGTCGTCACCGCCGAAGGCCCGGTGTCCTACCGCGAGCTCGCCGTACGGGTCGACCTCACCGCCCGCCGCCTCGGCCGGGAGCGGCGCCTGGTCCTGCTCGCCGCCACCAACACCGTCGACGCGCTCGTGGTCCACCTCGCGGCCCTCGCGGCGGGACACCCCGTGCTGCTGGTGCCGGGCGACCACCCCGAGGCCGTGCGGTCGCTGACCCGCGCGTACGACCCCGACATCGTGGCGCACACCGACGGCGGCCGGTGGGTGCTCGACGAGCGGCGCCCCGTCTCCGCGCACACCCTCCACCCGGACCTCGCGCTGCTGCTGAGCACCTCCGGCTCCACCGGATCGCCCAAGCTCGTCCGGCTCTCGCACGAGAACCTCCAGGCCAACGCCGAGTCCATCGCCGCGTACCTCGACATCCGGGACACCGACCGCGCCGCGGCCACCCTGCCGATGCACTACTGCTACGGCCTCTCCGTCATCCACAGCCACCTGCTGCGCGGCGCCGCCGTGATCCTCACCGGCCTCTCGGTCACCGACGCCTGCTTCTGGGAGCTGTTCCGCACCGCCCGCGGGACGAGCCTGTCCGGCGTCCCGTACACCTTCGACCTGCTCGACCGGGTCGGCTTCGAGGCGATGGACCTGCCCCACCTGCGCTACGTCACCCAGGCGGGAGGACGGCTGGCGCCCGACCAGGTCGCGCGGTACGCCGCCCTGGGGCGGGCCGCCGGCTGGGACCTGTTCGTCATGTACGGCCAGACCGAGGCAACCGCCCGCATGGCCTACCTGCCGCCGGAACTCGCCGCCACCCGCCCCGAGGCGGCCGGAGTCGCCGTCCCCAACGGCTCCTTCCGGATCCAGCCGCTGCCGGAGTGGCCCGGCGAGGCCACCGGCGAGCTGGTGTACACGGGGCCCAACGTCATGCTCGGTTACGCCGAAGGCCCGGCGGACCTCGGGCTCGGCCGTACCGTCGACGAGCTGCACACCGGAGACATAGCGCGGCGCGCCCCCGACGGCCTGTACGAACTCATCGGGCGGCGCAGCCGGTTCGCGAAAATACTCGGCCTGCGGATCGACCCGCAGCAGGTGGAGGCGATGCTGGAGCGGCACGGCGTCACCGCCTGCTGCGCCGGTGACGACGACGAACTGGTCGTGGCCGTCACGGGCACCCCGGACGCCGTCGGCCGCACCGAGGTGCGGCGGCTGGTGACCGCCGAATGCGGGCTGCCGGCGCGCGCCGTACGCGTGTGCGTCCTGACCGAACTCCCCAGGCTCGCCACAGGAAAGCCCGACTACCGGGCGATACGCGAACTCACCCGGCCCGCGCCCGAGGCCCCCGCCGCCGACGCGGCGGCGTCCGTGCCCGCCGCCGGCCTGTGCGCGCTGTACGCGCGGATCCTCGACCGGGACGACGTCACCGAGGACAGCAGCTTCGTCAGCCTCGGCGGCGACTCCCTGTCGTACGTCGAGATGTCACTGCACCTCGAAGACGCGCTGGGGCGCCTGCCCGACCACTGGCACACCCTCCCCATCAGGGAACTCCGGCAACCGTCCGCCACGCCCGCCCCGCGTCGGCGCGGACCTCGCCGGCGCACGCTGGAGATGAGCGTCGCGCTGCGCGCCGTGGCCATCGTCCTCATCGTGGGCTCGCACATCGACCTCTTCTGGGTCAAGGGCGGCGCCCACGTCCTGCTCGGTGTCGCGGGCTACAACTTCGCCCGCTTCCACCTCACTTCGGCCGACCGCCGCGAGCGCCTGCGCGCCATCGGCCGCAGCGCGGCGAGGATCGCCGTGCCGAGCGCGGCGTGGCTCGCGCTCATGCTGCTCGTCACCGACGACTACGACCTCACCGGCGTCCTGCTGCTCACCAGCCTCCTCGGCCCCAACGACGGCTTCTGGTTCATCGAAGTCCTCCTCTACATGCTGCTCGCCGTCGCCGCGCTGCTCGCCGTGCCCCGGATGGACCGGGCCGAGCGCCGCTTCCCGTTCGCCCTGCCCGCCGGCCTGCTGGCCCTGGGACTCGTCGGCCGCTACACCCTCTTCGGCCTCGACGACCGCATGCACATCCCGCTGGTCGCCACCGTCTTCTGGTTCTTCGCCCTGGGCTGGACCGCCGCCCGGGCCACCACCGTGCGGCAGCGGCTGCTGGTGAACGCCGTGGTCCTGGCGGCCGTACCCGGGTTCTTCAGCGGGGAGCCGGCCCGCGAGGCGGTCGTCATGGCCGGCCTGACCCTGCTGATCTGGGTCCGGAAGCTGCCGAGCCTCGCCTCAGCCAACCGCGTCGCGGGCGTACTCGCGGGCAGTTCGCTGTACATCTACGTGACGCACTGGCAGGTCTTCCCCTTGCTGGAAGACCGTTCGAAACTCCTCGCCACGCTCGCCTCGCTCCTGGTGGGCATCGCGTACGCCGCCCTGGCCACCCGGGTCGCGGCGCGGTGGCGCTCCTCGCTCCGCACCCGCCGGGCGGCCCTCGACACCCGCCGGGCGGCGTGACGGCGCTCCGATCGGCCCACGGCGCCGGCCGCACCCCTGGACGTGCGGCTCCGGCCCCTCAGCCCGCCGTGCGGAGGGACCGGGCTCTGGCCCGGTGCAGCGGCGAGCGCTCCTCCTCGCCCAGACCGCCCCAGACCCCGGAGCGCTGCCCCGACCGCAGGGCGTACGCGAGACACTGCCGGGTGACGGGGCAGCGCCCGCACACCTCCTTGGCCGCGGCCTGCTCGTCCAGGGCGGGGCCCTTGGCCCCGACGGGGAAGAACAGTTCCGGGTCGGTGTCCGCGCAGGCCGCCCTGCTCAACCACCTCTCGTCCAACGGGAGCACATCCATGCGCCGCCGGGTGCCCGTGCCGCCCGGGGCCAAACGGGCCTCCCCGGCATCCCCCCGGTTCCCGTACATCGCGCAGCGGGCCCGTCCCCGTGTGATCGTGGTTTCTGGGACCACATCGGAATGGCGGCCCCCGCAGGGGGGACCCGGAGCGTCGTAGAGACCCGGCTGCGAGGAGACGACGATGCGCGCACTGACCTGGCACGGACGACGGGACGTACGGGTGGACACGGTGCCCGACCCGCGGATCATTGAGCCGACCGACGTGATCGTACGCATCACCTCGACCGGCATCTGCGGTTCCGACCTGCATCTGTACGAGGTGCTCGGGCCCTATCTCGACCCGGGCGACATCCTCGGCCACGAGCCCATGGGCATCGTCGAGGAGGTCGGCGCGGGTGTCTCCGCGCTCACGCCCGGCGACCGTGTGGTGATCCCCTTCAACGTCTCCTGCCAGCACTGCTTCATGTGCGACCAGGGCCTGCACTCGCAGTGCGAGACCACCCAGGTCCGGGAGCGCGGCACCGGCGCGTCGCTCTTCGGCTACACCAAGCTGTACGGCCAGGTCCCCGGCGGACAGGCCGAGTTCCTCCGCGTCCCCTTCGGCGACAGCCTGCCGATCAAGGTGCCGCAGGGGCCGCCCGACGAGCGTTTCGTCTACCTGTCCGACGTGCTCCCCACCGCCTGGCAGGCCGTCGAGTACGCCGCGATCCCGCCCGGCGGCACCGTGACCGTACTGGGCCTCGGCCCCATCGGCGACATGGCGGCCCGCATCGCCCTGCACCGGGGCGCGAGCCTGGTCATCGGCGTCGACCTCGTGCCGGAGCGGCTGAGCCGCGCGGCGGCCCGCGGCGTCAAGGCACTCGACCTGAGCAGCTACGGAAAGAACCTGCCCGACGCCGTTCGCGACCTGACCGACGGCCGGGGCACCGACTCCGTGATCGACGCCGTCGGCATGGAGGCCCACGGAGCGCCCGTCGCCAAGGCCGCCCAGTGGATGACCGGCCTGCTCCCCGACGCCGTCGCGCAACGGCTGATGGAGAACGCCGGGGTCGACCGCCTGCACGCCCTCTACACCGCGATCGACGTGGTGCGACGGGGCGGCACCATCTCCCTGTCCGGCGTCTACGGCGGCATGGCGGACCCGATGCCGATGCTGACCCTCTTCGACAAGCAGATCCAGCTGCGGATGGGCCAGGCCAACGTCAAGCGCTGGGTCGACGACATCCTGCCGCTCCTCGACGACACCGACCCGCTGGGCGTCGAGGGGTTCGCGACCCACACCGTGCCGCTGGAGGACGCCCCGAAGGCGTACGAGACGTTCCAGGCCAAGCAGGACGGCATGGTGAAGACGCTGCTCAAGCCCTGACGCCGTCCCACCGGATCTCTCAGGCGAGCGGGCCCAGGTCGAAGACGCCGTACCCGAATCCGTCGGCCGTGACGGCGTGTTCGTCGATGCGTACGCCCGAGACCTCCAGGGGCAGCGGCTGCCCGCCGCGCACGGCGGCGGGCGCGGCCACGGTGGCCGTGTCGCGCCGTGGATTCACAACGACCAGGTAGCGCCCGCCCCGGAGGTGGACGAAGGGGTGGCCGTCGTGCAGGACGGCCACCGTGCCCGCGCTGCCCAGCTCCGGGGTGGCCTGGCGCAGGGCGATCAGGCGGCGGACCAGGTGCAGCAGTGAGCCCTCGTCGCGCCGCTGGGCGGCCACGGTGGGCCGGTCCGGGGCGGGGTCGAGCGGCAGGTAGAAGCGGTCGGCGGGGGCGGTGGAGAACCCGGCCCCCGGGCCGGCGTCCCACTGCATGGGGGTGCGGGAGCCGGCGCGGTTGTAGCGCGGGCCCAGGACGCTGCCCTCCTTGTCGGGCAGGCCGGGAACGAAGCGCATGCCGATCTCGTCGCCGTAGTAGATGGCGGGCAGGGTCGGCCAGGTCAGCTGGAAGGCGAACGCGGCGGGCAGCTGTTCCGGGGTGCGGGGGCCGCAGTTGAGGCGGGCGAAGTCGTGGTTGGCGGTGGGCAGGGCGACGAAACCGCGCCCGGCGACGACGGCGGACGCCTCCTGCCACGCCGCGACGAACGGGCGGGGCGAGCCCCTGCCCGAGGGGTCGAAGAAGCAGTCGACGGGATCCCACTCGTCGGCGTCGGTCCCCTCCCGGTTGTTCCACAGGGAACGCAGGGGGCGGCCCACGGTGGGGCCGCCGAACTGCAGGAAGAAGTCGCCGTGGAAGCCCGCCGGTACGGACACCGCCGGGTCGCCCCACTCCGACAGCAGGACCGCCTCGGGATGGGCGGCGTCCAGCCAGTGGCGCGTCTCGGTCCAGATCCTGGACGTCTCCACCGTGCCCGGGTCGTCCTTGACGAGGGAGGCGGCCATGTCGACGCGGAAGCCGGCCAGGCCGAGCCCGAGCCAGTGGTCCATGACGGCGCGCAGGGCGGCACGGTTCGCGCGGGGGCCCTCGGCGTCGACGGGCCGGCGCCAGGGCTCGGCCGGATGCGCGCGGGCGTAGCCGAAGTTGAGTGCCGGCTGGGAGTCGAAGAAGTTCGGCAGGTACGCGCCCGGGCGGGATCCGGGCGACGCGACGAACCCCGCCGGGGCGGGCCGCGTGCCGTCGGTCCAGATGTACCGGTCGTCGTCGGGATCGTCGGCGGAGGCGGTGAACCAGGGGTGCTGGTCGGAGGTGTGGCCCGCGACGAGGTCGAGGAGGACGCGGATGCCGTGCCGGCGCGCCTCCTCGACGAGCGCGGCGAGGTCGTCCTCGGTGCCGTACCGGGGGGCGACCGCGAGGTAGTCGCTGACGTCGTAGCCGGCGTCCCGGAACGGCGAGGCGAAGCAAGGGTTGAGCCAGACCGTGTTGACGCCCAGCCAGGCGAGGTGGTCCAAGTGCCGCGTGATCCCGTTGAAGTCGCCGATGCCGTCCCCGTCGGAGTCGGCGAACGACTGCGGGTAGATCTGGTAGAAGACGGCGTCGGCCAGCCAGGCCGGGGCGGGTCGGAACGGTGTCATGGTCCGGGGCTTCCTTCCCTCGTGGGCAGTGCGCCGACACCGACCATGACACCGCGACGCCCCGGCCGGGAAGTGCCCGGCCGGGGCGTCGGTACGGCGTGGAACTAGTCCTGCTGTGCGCCCGAGGGGAGCGTACGCAGCTTCATCGTGGTGCTGGTGTTGAACGCCCAGTCGAGCATCTTCTTCGCGTCCGTGTAGCGGTTCGCGTCGTTGAGGACGACCCCCACGACCGTCCGGTCGCCCCGCTTGGCGGCGAACACCAGGCAGGGACCCGCGACGGAACCCGTGCCGGTCTTGATGCCGATGGCGCCGCTGTACGAACCGAGGAGCTGGTTCGTGTTGTACCAGGTGTAGACCCGGCCGTTGGTGGCCGTCTGCTTGGTGCTCTTCGCCTTGACGACCGCCCCGAACGTCGAGTTCCCGAGCGCGCGACGGGCCAGTTTGGCCGAGTCGCGGGGCGTGGTGAGGTTGTTGCCCGCCGCCGAGATGCCGTCGAAGGAGTCGTACTTGGTGTTCGTCATCCCCAGCGAGGCGGCCTTCTTGTTCATCTTGGAGATGAACGACTTCTTGCGGGCCGTCTCGGTGGTGCCCGTGCCGAAGGTGTCGGCGAGGGCGTACGCGGCGTCGCAGCCCGACGGCAGCATCAGCCCGTACAGCAGCTGACGCACCGTGAGCTTGTCGCCCCGCTTGAGGTCGGCCGTGCTCGCACCGTTACGGGCGACGTAGTCGCGGTAACTCTGCTTGACGGTGACCAGCTTGTTGAGGTTGACCCCGCTCGTCTCCAGCACGACCACGGCCGTCATGACCTTCGTCGTGCTGGCCATCTGCCGCTTGGTGTCGGCGGACTTGCTCCACAGCGTCTTGTTGGGCTTGCTGTCGAGCAGGAACGCGCCCTTGGCGCTGACGGTGGGACCGGTGGCCGCCTGCGCGACCGACGTCGGTGTGATCACCGCGAATGCCGCCGTCGACGCCACCAGCGTCATCCCCCACCGGCGGACTGCTGTGCCCCCTGGTCTCACGTATGTTTCTCCATTCCTCAAGTGCGCAAATACTGTCGAACGGCATGTTCGCATCAGGCGCCCGGTGCGGGAACGGTGGGGTGCGCGTGAACGTGTGGTGACCGGTTGCCGCTCCGCCGGGTGCCTGCGGAAGGACGCGGCGCGCCCCCGCCCCGGTTCCGGACGGAGTCAGTTCCTCGCGGCCCGCGGGGTGAACTCGCCCCCGCGGCGCGGCAGAAGGCGGTGGGTCACCGCTGCGCCGCGGCCGACCGGCCGACCGACTCCACCAGCGGCAGCAGCCGGTGCGGGACCCGCTCGCGCAGGGCCACCTCGGTCCGTGTCCGTACGACGCCGGGAATCTGGATCAGCCGCTGGATGACGTCCTCCAGGTGCCCGGCGTCGCGCGCCGCCACCCGGGTCATCAGGTCGCCGCCGCCGGTGATGGAGAACGCCTCGATGATCTCCGGTACGGCCGCGAGCGCGTCGCCCACCGCGTCCAGATGTCCCTGCGTGACCTCCACGTGGACGAAGGCGAGCACGGGGTGGCCGAGGGCGGCGGGGGAGAGGGTGGGGCCCGTACCGGTGATCACGCCGTCGCGTTCCAGCCGGTCCAGGCGGGCCTGGAGCGTTCCGCGGGCGATGCCGAGGAGGCGGGCGTACTCGCGCACACTCGTGCGCGGCTGCTCGATGAGCAGCCGCAGGATGCGGGTGTCGAGTTCGTCCACTGCCATGTCCGTCGGTCTCCTTCCGGCCCTGCCGTCCGGCCGTAGACCCTACAGAGCGGCGGCGGCTCCCACCGAGCGGGCGATCCCATCTGTCCGATAGGATGCAATTTAACCTTCTATACACAAATTCAAGGTGTTTGGGTAGGACATGGCGCGTGATCGGGACGAACGGGACGAGGACGCGGAGCGCCCGCGTGAGCGCGCTCGCGAAGGGCGTCCGAAGCGGCTCTCGGCGCCCCGGGTCATGCGGTCGGCGACGGAGCAGCTGGAAGGTCTGCTGGGCAGGGCCCCCGAGTCCGTATCGGCGGTGCGGCCCATCGACGACGGGTGGGAGGCCGAGGTCGAAGTGCTGGAGGTCGAGCGCATCCCCGAGACGACGAGTGTGATGGCCAGCTACCGGGTCACGCTCGACGCCGAGGGCGAACTCATGTCGTACGAGCGGATCCGCCGGTACACGCGCGGCCAGACCGACCGACGATCCTGACGGCCCGGCCGCCGTGCCGACGGTGTCCGGGCCGCGCAGGTGAACACAGTGGGATGGGGCGCACCAGCGGTGTCGCCCGCGAAGGGAGGCGCCATGACCGTGGTGCCGCAAGGTGGCGGAGGCGGCGTGGCCCAAGGTGGCGGCGGCGGATCCGGATCGTTGTACGACGTCCTCGAACTGATCTTGGACCGCGGGCTCGTCATCGACGTGTTCGTCCGGGTCTCTCTGGTGGGCATCGAGATTCTGAAGATCGACGCCCGTGTCGTGGTGGCGAGCGTCGACACCTACCTGCGCTTCGCCGAAGCGTGCAACCGGCTCGATCTGGAGACGGGGCGCAAGGCTCCGAGCCAGTTGACGGACATCGTCGGCGAGGTCACCGAGGGCGGAGCCAAGGGCAAGAGCAAGGGTGCGCTCACGGGTGCGGTGGAGGCGTTCACGGACTCGCTCCACCAGGGCCGCGAGAGCGGCGAGGAAGAGCGCGAGCCGGCAGAGGGGCGGGAGAGGTCTCGGCCGTCGCGCCGCCCTTCCCGGCACCGGGAAGAGTGAGCCATGGCGGTCTATGTCTACGCGATCACAGCTGCGGCCCATCCGCTCCGCCTGGACGGCCTGACCGGCGTGGGAAACCCGCCGGAGCAGCTGCGCACGGTCGACGGCCGGTCGGTGGTCGCTGTGGTCAGCGACTCGCCCGAGGGGCTGAAGGCCAAGCGGCGCGACGTACTGGCGCACCAGACGGTGCTGGAGCGGCTGATGGCCGACGGCAGCGTGCTGCCGCTGCGCTTCGGGGCGATCGCGCCCGACGACGACGCGGTGCTCGAGGTGCTGGACGAGCGGGCCGATGCGTACCGGGAACGGCTGTCGGCGCTGGACAGCTGCGTGGAGTTCCACGTGAAGGCGTCGTGCGCCGAGGAGCCGCTGCTGCGCCGCATCCTGCTCGAATCGGAGGAGGCGCGCCGGCTGAACGAGGACATCCGCGCCGGCCGGGGCGGCCAGGATCTGCGGATGACGCTCGGCGAGCTGGTCGCCGCCGAGGTCCAGCGGCGTCACGAGTCCTTCGCGGCGCAGACCGTGGAGGCACTGAGTCCGGCGGCGCGCGACGTCAGTGCGTCGGAGCCGACGGGCGAGGACTTCGTCAGTGTCTCGTTCCTGGTGGAGCAGGCCCGGCAGAACGACTTCATGACGGCGCAGAAGGATCTTGCCGACCGGTTCGGCGAGGACTTCGCCTTCCGTCTCCACGGGCCGCTGCCGCCGTACAGCTTCGTCTAGACGACTCATTGCGAAGGCTCGTGCGACTCGGACGACTCACACGACTCTTCGGGCTCGGAGATGTGCCATGGGCTTGTTGAACCAGCTGCTGACCCTCCCCCTGGCCCCCGTGCGGGGCGTGGGGTGGGTGGTGCAGCAGGTCGCGCGGGCGGCAGAGGACGAGTTCTACGACCCCGGGCCCGTGATGCGGGAACTCGCCGAGCTGGAAGAGGCGCTGGAGTCCGGCCGGATCGATGAGGAAACGTTCGACCGGCGCGAGGACGAGTTGCTCGAGCGGCTTGAGGAAATCCGCCGCTTTAGGGAGAACCCACGATGAACAAGGCGATGACAGGTGCGGCGCTGCTCGGCGGCTATCTGCTGGGGCGGACCAAGAAGGGCAAGCTCGCCATGGCCGTCGCGGCCTGGGCGATGAAGAAGAACGTCGACACGAAGAAGATCACCTCCGCTGTGACCGGCTCACCGGCCATGGACGTCCTCAGCGAGCAGGTGCGCAAGGACCTGCTCAACGCGGGCAAGGACGTCTCCACCGCCGCCGTGGGCGCGTTGGCGGACAGGCTTGCCGACACGCTGCACGAACGCACGGCGAGCCTCCAGGAGGAGACCTCGGCGTCTCTGGGGTCCGCGAAGTCCGCGGAGGACGAATCCGGGGACGAGCCACGGGACGACGAGCGGGACGAATCCGAGGAGGAGCCGGAGGACGAAGGGCGGGACGAATCCGAGGAGGAGCCGGAGGACGAGGAGCGGGACGAATCCGAGGAGGAGCCGGAGGACGAAGGGCAGGACGAATCCGAGGAGGAGCCGGAGGAGGACGCGAAGGCGGACAAGAAGCCCGCTGCCAAGACAGGCACCAAGTCGCGCGCGAAGTCGGAAGAGAAGTCCGACGAGAAGTCGGAAGAGAAGTCCGACGAGAAGCCGGCGGCGAAGAAGACGAGCCGCGCTCCGGCCCGCAAGACCGCCGCGCGCAAGAAGAAGGCGTCGGACGGCCCCGCCGCCCAGCGCGGTGACCGCGGTGGCGCCGCCACGCAGAGGAGGTCGGAGGGATGACCGACACCAAGAAGACCGGGCTGGCCGGCGAAGCGGGCGATCGGCTCAAGGAAGAGCTTCAGAAGTACGTGCAGGCCCGGGCCGAGCGTACGGTGGCCGGCCTGGGGGAGCGTCTCGGCGAGGCCACCAAGCAGCTGGCCGAGCCCGGCAGCTCGATCGGCGGCACCCTCGGGACCCTGGCCAAGGGCGGCAAGCAGCTCAGTGAGGGCAAGTCCCCGGCCCGGGTCGCGGGCGGCATGGGGCTCAAGCACATGGCCGGAGGCCTGAAGGACAAGGTCAAGGGTCTGTTCGGAGGCGGCAAGGGGGAGACGCGGACGAAGAGCGTCGTCATCATCGAGGACATCACCGTGGGCGTGCCCGTACGGCAGGCCTATGACCAGTGGACCCAGTTCCAGCACTTCGGCCGCTTCGCCAAGGGCGCGGTCAACGTCGAGCGGTCCGACGACGTCAACTCCAACTGGCAGGTGAAGGTCGCCAAGGCCAACCGCAGCTGGAAGGCGAAGGTCACCGAACAGGTGCCGGACGAGCGCATCACCTGGACGTCCGAGGGTGCCAAGGGGACCACCAAGGGCGCGGTCACCTTCCACCCGCTCGGCGACCGGCTGACGAAGGTGCTCGTGGTGGTCGAGTACTTCCCCAAGGGACTGGTGGAGAAGACCGGCAACATCTGGCGGGCCCAGGGCCGCCGCCTGCGGCTGGACCTGAAGCTGTTCCGCAAGTTCGTCACCATGCAGGACGAGCCCGCCGACGGCTGGCGCGGGGAGATCCGCGACAGCGAGGTCGTGCGCACGCACGAGGAGGCCGAGGAGGCTGAGGAGGCCGAGAAGAACGAGGAGGACGAGGAGGACGAGGGGGACGAGGAGGACGAGGGGGACGAGGGGGACGAGGAGGACGACGACGGCCACCGCGACGAGGAGTCGGAGGGCGAGGACGAGGACGAGGGCAGGGACGAGGAAGGCCAGGACGGCCACTGGGACGAGGGCGAGGACGAGGGCGAGGACTGGGAGGACGAGGAGGAGTCCGAGGACGAGCCCGCGAAGGCCCGCGACGAGGACCGTGACGAAGGGCCGGACGACGAGGAGCCGTACGACGAGGAGGAGGAACCGTACGAAGAGGAAAGTCCGAGCCGCCGCACCGCCGGCCGGCGCTGATCCGCCCCGATCAAGGGTGAACGGCCGTGACCGAACCAGCCCCCAGTAACCTCGGCTCCTTCCCGACGCGGGCCTCCCCCTCGCCGTACGGCCAGGGCTCGTCGGCCA
This sequence comes from Streptomyces albidochromogenes, assembly GCF_005981925.1. Taxonomy (GTDB): domain Bacteria; phylum Actinomycetota; class Actinomycetes; order Streptomycetales; family Streptomycetaceae; genus Streptomyces; species Streptomyces albidochromogenes. The sequence goes on along the minus strand of NZ_VBVX01000109.1, from coordinate 418 downwards.
ACCTGGCGGACATTCTGGAACGCGTGCTGGACAAGGGCATCGTGATCGCCGGCGACATCCAGATCAATCTGCTCGACATCGAGCTGCTCACCATCAAGCTGCGTCTCCTCGTGGTGTCGGTCGACAAGGCCAAGGAGATGGGGATCGACTGGTGGGAGCACGACCCGTCGCTGTCCTCGCGCGCCGAGGGCGGCAGCCGCGACCTGGTCGAGGAGAACCGCCGGCTGCGCGAGGAGATCGCCGCCCTGCGCGACACGGAGGAACTCCCGCCGGCGGAGCGGCGTCCGGCGCCGCGCACGACCGAGCGCCCGCGGCGCAGAACGGGCACCTCCAAGAGCCCGCGCACCGGCGAACGGCGGCCCCCGAGGACGACCGATGACTGAGCCCACGGCACCGAACGGGCCCTCCGGGCCCACCC
>NZ_VBVX01000777.1 GCF_005981925.1 Streptomyces albidochromogenes | reverse complement strand
CCTCCTGCGTGTGCATCCGGCCGCCGATCGAGATCACGTTGGCGTCGTTGTGCTCACGGCCGAGCGCCGCCGTCTGCTCGCTCCAGGCCAGTGCGGCGCGGACGCCCTTGACCTTGTTGGCGGCGATCTGCTCACCGTTGCCGGAGCCGCCGATCACGATGCCCAGGCTCTGCGGGTCCGCGGCGGTCTTCTCCGCGGCGCGCAGGCAGAACGGCGGGTAGTCGTCCACGGCGTCGTAGATGTGGGGGCCGCAGTCGACGGGCTCGTGCCCGTGGGCCTTCAGCCACTCGACGAGGTGGTTCTTGAGTTCGTATCCGGCATGGTCGGAACCGAGGTACACGCGCATGGGACGAGTGTGGCACGGGTGCGGCGGGGTAGCCGTCGCCGGGGTGGAGGCAGGGG
>NZ_VBVX01000108.1 GCF_005981925.1 Streptomyces albidochromogenes | reverse complement strand
GTGCCGCCCCGGGCCCGGGTGCGGTCCGGGGGAGCGGTGGGCCGGGATCCCGCCGCCGGGCCGCGCCGAGGCCAGGCGGTGGATGGCCGCCAGGGGGACCGGCAGCCAGTCCGGGCGGTGGCGGGCCTCGTAGAGGACCTCGTACACCGCCTTGTCCGTCTCGTACGCCCGCAGCAGCTCCGGTTCGTCCCGAGGATCGGTTCCCGACGCCTTGGCGTACCCGTCGCAGAACGCCTCCCGGCACCGCGTCGCCCACTCCGGCTCCCAGGGCTGGTGCGAGCGGGCCGCGTAGTCGAACGACCGCAGCATGCCGGCCACATCGCGTACGACCGGCTGCGGGCGCCGTCGTTCGGCGAGCGGGCGCGACGGCTCGCCCTCGAAGTCGATGACCGACCACTCGCCGCCCGGCGCGCGGAGCGCCTGGCCGAGGTGCAGGTCGCCGTGGACCCGCTGGGCGGGCCAGGCCCGTCCGGCCCGCCCCCGCGCCGCGAAGGCGTCGAACGCGGTGCGCAGCGCCGGGACGTACGGCACCAGCGCCGGCACGGCCTGCGCCGCCGCGTCGAGGCGTTCGGTCATCGCCGCGGCCAGCGCCTCCGTCTGCTGCCTGCGCAGTGTCACCGTCGGCAGGGCGACGGCGAGCGCGGTGTGCACCTCGGCGGTGGCCCGCCCCAGCGCCCGCGCGTCGGCGGTGAAGTCGTGGCCGGTGGCCAGGGCCCGCAGCGCGCGCTGCCAGCCGTCCTCGGAGCCGCGCAGGAAGGGCTGGAGCACCCCGAGGGTGTACGGCTCGTACGGATCGTCGGCGTTGTCGGCCTCGTACCAGGCGACCGGCGCCGGCACCCGCTCGCAGCCCTTGCGGGCGAGGGCGAGCGGCAGTTCCAGATCGGGGTTGGAGCCGGGACTGACCCGGCGGAAGACCTTGAGGATGAACGAATCTCCATAGACGAGGGACGAGTTGGACTGCTCTGCCCCGAGCGGCCTCGGGGTGAGACCGGGCGGGATCACGGCCGACGGGTCGCGCTCGAAGCGCAGCGCCCCCGGCGAGCCGGTGGTGCGCAGCCGCTCCAGGAGCAGAGCGGCGAGCCGCGGGTCCAGCAGAGCGTCGTACGCGGTGAGACCGGCCAGCGGCCCCTCCTGGACGTGCCCGATCAGGGCCTGCGCGAGCCGTGGCGGCAGCGCGGACCGTACGCCGAGCAGCAGTTGGTAGCAGTCGGCGACCGGCGGCGCCGACGGGCCGTGGGTGGGCCCGGCGGGCTGCTGGACGCCGACCAGCAGGTGCAGCAGACCGGGCGCGCCCGTATCGCCCGTGGAGCCGCCCCGGGCCGGCAGCAACTCGGTGGCGGCGACGAGGGAGAACCCGGTGACCGGGCGTCCCTTGCCGGCGAACCACCGCTGCCTGGGCAGCCATTCGTGGAGCAGGGGCGCCAGTGAGGGGAGCAGCGCCGGGTGTGGAGCCGGCCCAGTGGCGCGGCGGGCGGCCGTACTCCGGGTGGATGCAGCCTCCGACATGGCATCGCGTCCTTTCCCCGGGCACACCACAGGATGCGCAGAGTGTCCCGGATTGCGACCGTAGCTGTCCGGGCGGTGCGTGGGGTTCTCCCCGCAGTCGAAACGCGGGGAGTGTCGGGTCGGGGATCGTCCGTACGGACCCGATATGACGGGATGAGTGCCCACGGCGGGGCGGGGGAAACCGCCCTGCCGCAGAAGGCACTTCAGGCGCGCTTGACCGGAGGCGGCGTCGCGTCCTTGCGCAGCCGGAACCAGTAGAAGCCGTGACCTGCGAGGGTCAGCAGATACGGCCATTCGCCGATGGCTGGGAAACGCACCCCGCCGATGAGTTCGACCGGGTGGCGGCCGTTGAAGGTCTGGAGATCCAGTTCCGTCGGCTGCGGGAAGCGCGAGAAGTTGTGGACGCACAGCACCAGGTCGTCCTTGTACTCGCGCAGGAACGCGATCACCGCCGGGTTGGTCGACGGCAGCTCGGTGTAGGAGCCGAGTCCGAAGGCCGGGTTCTGCTTGCGGATCTCGATCATCCGCCGGGTCCAGTGCAGCAGCGAGGAGGGCGAGGTCATCGCCGCTTCGACGTTGGTGACCTGGTACCCGTAGACCGGGTCCATGATCGTGGGGAGGTAGAGGCGTCCCGGGTCGCAGGACGAGAAGCCGGCGTTGCGGTCGGGCGTCCACTGCATGGGGGTGCGCACGGCGTCGCGGTCGCCGAGCCAGATGTTGTCGCCCATCCCGATCTCGTCGCCGTAGTACAGGATCGGCGATCCCGGCAGCGACAGCAGCAGAGCCGTGAACAGCTCGATCTGGTTGCGGTCGTTGTCGAGCAGCGGGGCGAGCCGCCGCCGGATGCCGATGTTGGCGCGCATCCGCGGGTCCTTGGCGTACTCCGCGTACATGTAGTCCCGCTCTTCGTCCGTGACCATTTCGAGGGTCAGCTCGTCGTGGTTGCGCAGGAAGATGCCCCACTGGCAGTTGGACGGGATGGCCGGGGTCTTGGCCAGGACTTCCGACACCGGGTAGCGGGATTCACGGCGTACGGCCATGAAGATGCGCGGCATGACCGGGAAGTGGAAGGCCATGTGGCACTCGTCGCCGCCCTTCTTGAAGTCGCCGAAGTAGTCGACGACGTCTTCCGGCCACTGGTTGGCCTCGGCGAGGATCACGGTGTCCGGGTAGGACGCGTCGATCTCCTTGCGCACCCGCTTGAGGAAGTCGTGGGTGCGCGGGAGGTTCTCGCAGTTCGTTCCCTCCTCCTGGTAGAGGTAGGGAACGGCGTCGAGGCGGAAGCCGTCGATGCCCAGGTCCAGCCAGAAGCGCAGGGCGGAGATCATCTCCTCCTGCACCGCCGGGTTCTCGTAGTTGAGGTCCGGCTGGTGGGAGAAGAAGCGGTGCCAGAAGTACTGCTTGCGGACCGGGTCGAAGGTCCAGTTGGACGTCTCGGTGTCCACGAAGATGATCCGGGCGTCCTGGAACTGCTTGTCGTCGTCGGCCCAGACGTAGTAGTCGCCGTACGGCCCCTCGGGATCGGAGCGCGACTCCTGGAACCACGGGTGCTGGTCGCTCGTGTGGTTCATGACAAAGTCGATGATGACGCGCATGCCGCGTTGGTGAGCGGCGTCCACGAACTCCACGAAGTCGGCCAGGTCGCCGAACTCGGGGAGGACGGACGTGTAGTCGGAGACGTCGTAACCACCGTCGCGCAGCGGTGATTTGAAGAACGGCGGCAACCAGAGGCAGTCGACGCCGAGCCACTGGAGGTAGTCCAGTTTGGCGGTGATGCCCTTGAGGTCGCCTACACCGTCTCCGTTGCTGTCCTGGAAGGAGCGGACGAGCACCTCGTAGAACACCGCTCGCTTGAACCACTCGGGGTCGCGGTCCTTGGCGGGCGTGTCCTCGAACGTGTCGTGGACGGGCTCATTGACGATCATGATGTGGGTGACCCTCCGATCGGCGGGGACGGTCGCAGGACGACGATGTGCGCGGGCGTACGGCCCGGCTCGAGGCGCACATAGTTGGCCCTGCCCCAGTGGTAGGTCTCACCGGTGAGCTCGTCGCGCACCGGGACGGAATCGGACCAGTCGAGGCCGAGTTCCGGCATGTCCAACGAGACCGTGGCCTCCTGGGTGTGGTGCGGGTCGAGGTTGACGACCACCACAACGATGTTCGAACCGGAGCGCTTCGAGTACGCGATGACCGCGTCGTTGTCGGCGTGGTGGAAGTGCAGGTCGCGCAGTTGCTGGAGCGCCGGGTTCCGGCGGCGCACCCGGTTGAGGGTGGTGATCAGCGGGGCGATGGTGCTGCCCTCGCGCTCCGCCGACTCCCAGTCGCGCGGGCGCAGTTGGTACTTCTCCGAGTCGAGGTACTCCTCGCTGCCCGGCTTGGCCGGGGTGTTCTCGCACAGCTCGTAGCCCGCGTACACGCCCCACGAGGGCGCCAGGGTCGCGGCGAGCACCGCCCGCACCTCGAAGGCGGGACGGCCGCCCTGCTGGAGGTAGGCGTGCAGGATGTCCGGGGTGTTCACGAAGAAATTGGGACGCATGTACGAGGCGGCGTCGCCGGTGAGCTCCGTCAGGTACTCGGTCAGCTCCTGCTTGGTGTTGCGCCAGGTGAAGTACGTGTACGACTGCTGGAAGCCGATCGCGCCGAGCGTGTGCATCATCGCGGGGCGGGTGAACGCCTCGGCGAGGAAGATCACGTCGGGGTCGGTGCTGTTGATCTCCGCGATGACCTTCTCCCAGAAGACCACCGGCTTGGTGTGCGGATTGTCGACACGGAAGATCCGTACGCCGTGGCTCATCCACAGCCGCAGCACCCGCAGCGTCTCCGCGACCAGGCCCGGCATGTCGGCGTCGAACGCGATCGGGTAGATGTCCTGGTACTTCTTCGGCGGGTTCTCGGCGTACGCGATCGAGCCGTCGGCGCGGTGGTGGAACCACTCCGGGTGCTCCTTGACCCAGGGGTGGTCCGGCGAGCACTGGAGCGCGAAGTCCAGCGCGATCTCCATGCGCAGGTCCCGGGCGCGCGCGACGAAGGCGTCGAAGTCCGCGAAGGTGCCGAGGTCGGGGTGGATCGCGTCGTGGCCGCCGGCCGCCGAGCCGATCGCCCACGGCACGCCGACGTCCTTGGCGGTCGCCGACAGGGTGTTGTTGGGGCCCTTGCGGTGCGTGGTGCCGATCGGGTGGACCGGCGGCAGGTAGACCACGTCGAAGCCCATCGCGGCCACGGCGGGCAGCCGCTCGGCGGCCGTCTTGAACGTCCCGCTCCTGACCCGTCCCCGCTTGTCGGTACGGGCGCCCTCCGAGCGCGGGAAGAACTCGTACCAGGACCCGAACAGCGCGCGCTCGCGCTCGACGCGCAGCGGCATCTCGGGCGAGGACGTCACCAGCTCGCGCAGCGGGTGGCGGCCGAGCGCGGCGTCCGCCTCGGCCTCCAGCGCGGCGGCGAGCCGCTCGGCGGGCGGCCTCGCGGTGTCGCGCAGCGCGTCGACGGCGGCCAGGACGGCTTCGCGCCCGTCCTTCTTCGGCACCCCGGACGCGGCCCGCTCGTACAGCTCCGCGCCCTCCGCGAGCACGAGCTCGGTGTCCTGGTCCGCCGCGATCTTGATGCGCGCGGTGTGGCGCCAGGTCGCCACGGGGTCGGACCAGGCCTCGACGGCGTACGTCCACTGCCCCTCGGCGGTGGGCGTCACACGCGCACCCCACCGGTCGGTGCCCGGCGCGAGTTCGCGCATCGGGGTCCAGGGGCCCTCCCGGCCCGCCGGGTCACGCAGGACGACATTGGCGGCGACGGCGTCGTGGCCCTCACGGAACACGGTGGCGGTGACTTCGAACGTCTCACCGGCCACCGCCTTCGCCGGCCTTCTGCCGCAGTCGACGGCAGGACGTACGTCCAGGACAGGAATGCGACCGATCATTGGCTCACCTGGGGGCTGTGCGGCCGCGGACGAGCGCGGCTCGCGTTCGGGGGCTTTCTTGGGGTCTGTCCTTTTTATCTGCTCCGTTGGCGACTGGCGGGGTGCGGGCATCACCGCTCCTGTCCACGTTCACTCGGGTGGACCGACTTGGGCCGGCTCGGGGCCCACGGGCATGCGTACCGGAGGAGCCTTCCCTCGTACTCCGGGTGCGCAATCCGGCGCTCTGTTAACTACCGCCGCGTAAACGGTCCGAAAAGAAACGGCCCCGCCTTTCGGGCGGGGCCGTTCCGTCTCGCGGTGTCCGTCAGGTGCTACTGGGTCAGTTGCCGACCTGCAGCAGGAGGTTCGGCGAGCCGATGCCGCCCGTCTTGACCTTGCCCTTGACCGCCCCGGCGGTCAGGGCGGCCCCGACCTGCGCCGGGGTGGCCGTCGTGTGGCCGGCCAGGTAGAGCGCCGCCGCGCCGGCCGTGTGCGGGGCCGCCATCGACGTACCTGAGATCGTCTTCGTCGCCGTGTCACCCGTGTTCCAGGTGGACGTGATGGACGCGCCGGGGGCGAAGACGTCCAGGGCCGGGCCCCAGTTGGAGAAGCTCGCGCGCGCGTCCTTGACATCGGTCGCGCCGACCGTGACCGCTTCCGCGACACGGGCCGGCGAGAACAGCTTCGCCGGCAGCCCGTCGTTGCCCGCCGCGACCGTGTAGGTGACGCCGGACGCGATCGAGTTGCGTACGGCGGCGTCCAGCTGGGCGTTGGCCCAGCCGCCCAGGCTCAGGTTCGCCACGGCCGGCTTCTTCGCGTTCTTGGTCACCCAGTCGATGCCCGCGATCACCTGGGACGTCGTACCGCCGCCCTCGGTGTCGAGCACCCGTACGCCGATGACCTTGGCCTTCTTCGCGACGCCGTACTTGGCGCCGGCCACGGTTCCGGCCACGTGCGTGCCGTGGCCGTTGCCGTCCTGGGCGTTCGCGTCGTTCTGGACGAAGTCCCAGCCGCTGCTCGCCCGGCCGCCGAAGTCCTGGTGGGACGTGCGGATGCCGGTGTCGATGACGTACACCCGCACACCCGTGCCGCCGCTGTCCGGGGACGTGTACGACTTGTCCAGCGGCAGGGCCGGCTGGTCGATCCGGTCCAGGCCCCACACCGGGTTCGTCTGCGTCTGGTTCAGCCACACCTTGGTGTCCTGGACCACGGACGCGACGTTCGGGTCGGCCGCGAGGCGCTTGGCCTCCGCCTCGTCCGCCTTCACCGCGTAGCCGTTGAGCGCGGTGCTGTACGTGTGCTTGATCGTCGCCCCGTACTGGCGCGCCAGCTTGCTGCCGGCCGCCGAGGGAGCCTTGATTCCCCCCGATCCCTGCTTGAGCGTGACGATGTAACTGCCGCCGACCGAGCCGGGTGAACCGGCTCCCAGTATTCGCCCCTCGGCCGGGGCGGCCTGCGCGGGAAGCGTGACGGCCGAAAGCACCGCTGCCGTGGTGACAGCGGTGACGGCCCCCGCGAGGCGCAGGCGCGAAATGCGTGTTGGTGCCATGTGCTGGGTCCCCTCCTCAACTGGGCGCACTGTATGCGGAGCCGGTCCGGCCCTGGCAGCCGGTCCCCCGTAGCGCTGCCGCGGACGCCCTGCGGGCAGCCTCTCGTGCGCCGTGGGGCACTACAAGACCCCACGGGGGACAGGAATGGGCCGCCCGCCCGGTGAGGGCATTGAGGAGGTGATCGCCCAGGTCGTTCGCAGATCGTCCAGATCTAGGAGGCCGCCGCCGTGTCGTCCGACCAGATCTGCCACGGCTGCCTGGCCACCCACTCGTCCACCGGCGCCGGCCGCACGGACAGCGCCTCCGTGGAACCGCCGTCGTCGGCCGCCATCAGGTCCGGGCCCGCGCCGCTCGCCATGTAGTGGTAGATCCCCGCCACCCCGGCCGCCGCCTGTGGGCCGACGACCCGCGCGAGGCCCTCCTCGAAGACGTGCGGCGCCAGCGGCACGTACCGCACGTCCCGCCCCAGGCCCCGCGCGAACGCGTCCGCCAGCTCGTCGCCGGTCAGGCTCCGCGCGCCGCCGATGTCCAGGGTCCGCCCGGCGACGCCGTCCACGGTCAGCGCCGCGTACACGGCCTCGGCGAGGTCACGGTGGGAGATCCAGGCCACCGGGGTGTCGGCGGGCAGCGGGTACGCCAGTACGCCGTCCTTCGCCAGCGCCGGGCCGTTCCACGGGCTGAAGAGGTTGTCGAGGTAGACCGGCGGCCGCAGCACGACCAGCTCCACCCCGCTTCCGCGCAGGCTCTCCCGCAGCACCGTCTCGGCGAGCCGGCGGGTCTCGAAGGCCGCCACATTGGTGGAGGACTCCGGGACGCGGGTGTTGGAGTTGTACACGAGTCTGCGCACGCCGGTCTCACGGGCGGCGTGCGCGATGTTGCGCGCGTACGTGCCGACCGTCTCGGCGTCGTACACCAGCGGCATCACGACCGAGGCGTGCGTGGCGCGCTCGAAGAGGTGGCGTACGTCGTCGGCGTCGGCGAGGTCGCCCGAGACGAAGGCGGTCCCCGGGAGCTGGGGGCGCTCGCTGTCGGGCTTGCGGGTCAGGGTGCGGATGCGGTGGTTGCGCTCGGCCAGCAGACGGGCTGTGGCGCCCCCCTGGAAGCCGGTCGCCCCCACGACCACCACGCGCATCGGAATCTGATCGGACATGGGTGTACAGAGCCCTTCGATAGGGTGAGGCTGTCGCCGGGAACGGCCTCTCCAGGCTGGCGGCGGGGGCTTCGGCCGATCAATTAACAAACCGGGGCGAGGGTTGAGGGATCGTCCAATGGACGCGATGGAACGAGAAGCCGACGAGGGCGACGACCTGCTCAGCGAACTGCTGAAGCCCCTGCGTCTGACCGGCGTCTTCGACAGCCGCTGGCACGTGAACGCCCCCTGGGCCATCGAGGGCGACGCCGAGCAGAGCTGCGCCGTACTCCACTACATCGTCGAGGGCGGATGCTGGATCAGCGGTGAGGGCCAGACCCCGCTCGAACTGAACGAGGGCGACCTCGCCGTCTTTCCGACCGGGATCGCGCACCGGCTCTCCGACCGGCCGGACCGGCAGGGGGTGCCGCTGCGCGCCGTGCTGCCCGAGCGCCAGCCCGGTACGTCGGGCGAGATTAGGATCGAGGGGCAGGGACCGGAGAGCCGGTTGCTGTGCGCCGGGCTGCACTACGACGCGAGCGCCGCCACGGGCCTCTACAAGGCGCTGCCGTGGGCCCTGGTCCTCGACGGTCAGCAGGTCGCCGCCGAGCCGCTGCTGCGCGACACGCTGCGGCTGCTCGCGGCGCCGGACCGGCCGGTGGGGCCCGGCGACCGGCTCATCACGCTGCGCGCGTTCGAGATGGCGCTGGTGCTCGCGCTGCGGCCGCTGCTGCGCCGGCTGGCCGACAAACCGGCGGCACTCCCGGTGCTGCGGCACCCCGGCATCAGCAGGGCCATGGTGATCATCGCGACCCGGTTCGCGGAGCCGTGGACCATCGAATCGCTCGCCCGCGAGGTCGGCATGTCCCGGTCGGCGTTCACCGCCGCCTTCCGCAGCCTCGTCGGGGACGCGCCCGCGCGCCATCTGACGGGGCGGCGGATGCAGGAGGCGGCGCGGCTGCTGGGGGAGACGACGGTGGCGCAGTCGACGGTGCCGCAGCGGGTCGGCTACCAGAGCTCGGTGGGCTTCCACCTCGCGTTCCGCAAGTGGTTCGGCACGACGCCGGGCGAGTACCGGACGGCGGCCGGCGTGGCGTAGGGAGCGGCGGGCGGATGCGCGGGCGGCGGGGCCGGAGGGGGATCTCCGGCCCCGCCGGCGTACGGGGAGACGGCCCGGCAGGGAGCCCTGGGGCCCGCCGAGGGGCGGATTTCGGTCCCGACTGGCCGGTTCATAAGGACCGGTGGACGGGTGTTCATTGCCCGGACAGGCGCGGACAGACAGGCTCGGCAGCGGCAGTGCCGTTCCGTATGAGGAGAAATGGTGACGAGGTCCGGTCAGGATTATCTGGAATCGCTGCGAGACGGCCGAGAGGTGTGGCTGGACGGCGAGCGCGTCAAGGACGTCACCCGGCACCCCGCCTTCCGCAACACCGCGGGCTCCGTCGCCCGCCTCTTCGACCTCGCGCACGACTCCGCGCACACACCCGTCCTCACCACGGACGGCGTCCACCGCGCCTACACGATCCCGCGGTCCTACGAGGACCTGGTCGCCCGCCGCCGGGCCCACAAGGTGTGGGCCGAGGCGAGCTACGGCTTCCTCGGCCGCACGCCCGACTACATGGCCGGCGGCGCCACCGGGTTCGCCGCGCTCCCGCAGGTTTTCACCACGGAGTCGTTCGACGGAGCCCCCAACGCCCTCGCCTACCACCGGCGGCTCGCCGAGGGCGACCTCTACCCGACGTTCACCATCACGAACCCGCAGATCGACCGGACCCGCTCCGCCTCCGAGCAGGAGGAGGACGACCTGGTGGTCCGCGTCGTCGCCGAGCGGGACGGCGGGATCGTCGTACGCGGCGCCAAGATGATCGGCACCGGCGCCGTCTTCGGCAACGAGGTCATCGTCGGGACGATCGAGCCGCTCGCCCCCAAGGACGTCGAGCACGCGGTGTGCTTCTCCGTGCCGATCGACACCCCGGGCCTGAAATTCCTGTCCCGCACGTCGTACGAGGCGCAGGCGCGCAGCGTCTTCGACAACCCGCTCTCCTCCCGCTTCGACGAGAACGACGCGCTCCTGGTCTGCGAGGACGTCTTCGTACCGTGGGAGAACGTCCTCGCGTACCGCAACGTCGACGCCGCCTTCGCGATGTGGTGGCAGACCCCGGCGTACGTGAACTTCGTGCACCAGGCCGCCACGCGCTTCTGGACCAAGCTGGAGTTCCTGACCGGCCTCGCCATCCTCATCACGAAGGCCAACAACACCTACGAGCTGCCCCCCGTCACCCAGGCCATCGGCCGGCTGATGGGCAAGGTGGCCCAGGCGAAGGCGTTCGTGCTGGCCGCCGAGGCGTCGTACGAGAACGTCGAGGGCGGGCAGGGCGTGCGGCCCGGCAAGGAGATCTCGTTCGCGCAGCGCATCATGGCCGGCGAGCTCTACCCGCAGGCCGTGCAGGAGATCAAGATGCTCGCGGGCGGCGGCGTCATCCAGCTGCCGGCGTCCGGCGAGGACCTGCTGCACCCCGAACTCGGGCCGCTGGTGAAGAAGTACATCCGCTCGCCCGGGCACCCCGCCGAGGACCGGATCAAGCTGCTCAAACTGGCCTGGGACGCGCTCGGTTCGGAGTTCGCCGGGCGGCACGAGCAGTACGAGCGCTTCTACCACGGCGCCCCGCACATCTACCTCGTGCAGCAGGTCTGGGAGGGCGACACCGGCGCGTGCGAATCGCTCGCGCGGGCCTGCCTCGACGGGTACGCGCTGAGGGCGGGCGGCGGGGAGCGCCCGGCGCTGTGAAGGGCTCTGCCAAGGCGGCCCTCGCGCTGCTCGCCTCCACCCAGCTGCTGCTCATCATGGACACCGCGATCGTCAACGTCGCGTTGCCCTCGATCGGCGAGGACCTCGGCTCGGGCTCGGCGGGACTGTCGTGGGTGGCCAACGCCTACCTCATCACCTTCGGCGGACTGCTGCTGCTCGGCGGGCGCGCCGCCGACCTCCTGGGCCACCGGCGGCTGTTCGTCGCCGGGCTCGCCCTGCTGGCGGCCGCCTCCGCCGCCGGCGGGCTCGCGCACACCTCCGGCGTACTCGTGGCCGCCCGCGCCGCCCAGGGCGTGGGGGCCGCGCTGGCCGCGGCGGCGGCGTTCGCCCTGCTGCTGATCCTGTTCCCGCACGGGACCGCCCGGCACAAGGCGCTCGGCGCGTACGCCGCGATGGGCGGGCTCGGCGGCGTCCTGGGAACCGTCCTCGGCGGGGTCCTCACCGACCTGCTCGGCTGGCGCTCGACCTTCTGGCTCAACGTGCTGGTCGCCCTGGTCCTCGGCGTACTCGCGCTGCGCCTCCTCGACGGCGGTACGCGCTCCACCCAGCGCGGCTTCGACGTCGGCGGCGCGCTCGCCGTCACCGGGGGGCTGGGCCTGATCGCGTACGCCCTCGTCGCCGCGGGCGAGGCGGGCCGGCCCGGCGGGCGGACGCTCGCCGCCGGTGGCGCCGGGGTGCTGCTGCTCGTCGTCTTCGCCGTACTGGAGACGAGGGTCGCGCGCCCGCTGGTGCCGCCGGCCGTACTGCGGCGGCCCGCCCTGCGACTCGCCAACGCACTGAGCGCGCTCGCCCAGACGGCGCTCTTCCCGATGTTCTTCCTCGTCAGCCTCTACCTGCAGAGCGTGCTCGGCCACTCGCCGCTCGTCGGCGGCCTGGGGCTGCTCCCGCTGTCGGTCGTCGTCGTGCTCACCGCGCCGCGGAGCGGGCGCCTCATCGCCCGCCTCGGACTGCGCTCCACCATGACGCTCGGCTTCGGGCTGCTCTTCGCCGGTACGGCCTGGCTGGGCCTCGCGCTCGCCGCCGACGGCACCTTCTTCTCCACCGTCCTCGCCCCGAGCCTGGTGCTCGGGGTCGCGCTGCCGCTGGTCATGGTCACCACCAACGCGGCCGCGACCGCCGACGCGTCGCCCGAGGAGACGGGACTCGCCTCCGGACTGGTCAACACCAGCCAGCAGTTCGGCTCGGTGCTCGGTCTGGCGGTCCTCGTCGCCGTCGCCACCACCGTCACGGACGCGTCCGCCGGCGCCGGCGCCGCGGCCGAGACGGCGGGCTTCCGGGCCGCGCTGCTCGTCGGCGCCGCCCTCGCCGGCATCGCCGCCCTGCTCTCCACCCGGTTGCGCCTCCCCGCACCGGCCGACCTCCCGGCACCCCGGGAGCGGGCGGGGGACGCCTTGCAGTAGAGGCCGCGGCGGGCGGTGTCGAGGGGCGCCGCCCGCCCGCGCGGGATTCGCCCGCGCTCTCGCGCCGCGTCAGGGCGCACCGTACGGCACGGGCCGCACCGCCCGGCGTACGCACCGCCCGGCGATGGCCGGGCACCCGCGAACGGCCGGCCACGAGCCGCCCGCCGCGCTTGATACGGGGCCGCCACAACGGACCGCACCACCGCACTGCGCACGCCTCCGCCGCGCCCACGCCGCGTCGGACCCACGCCGTCGGCCGCACCGCATGGCATCCACCGCATCCACCGCCCGAGGGGGCCTTTCCATGATCACGCACGTCACGCATGTCTCACACCTGAGGGACGTCTCCGACTTCGCCGCGCCCCGTCTCGACGCGCGCAACGAGCCGCGCTACCGGATATCCGAGATACGCCGGGCCGACCCCCTGGCCGCCGACCCGCTGCTCGCCGTACTGCCCGCGATGAACCGCGACGCCGACGTGCCGGCGCTCACCGTCGCCCTGCGCACCCTGCTGCCGCCGCCCGCCGTCGTGGCCCGGTGGAACGTCGTCGAGGCGCTCGCCGCCATGCGCGACCTCGGCATGCTCCTCGGCTCGCTCAAACGGCACGGCACCGAGCCGCTGGCCGTCGTCCCCGAGGCCGGGCCGGTCCTGGCGGCGCTGGGGCGGCGCACCGACATGGTGCCGCGCGACACCGTGCACCACTACACGACGTGGAACCCGATCGGCGCGCGCCAGCGCATGTACACGGGGGAGGAGATGGAGGGCAACCTCCAGGACGCCGTCCGCATGGTCTTCCCCAGCCTCGCCGCCTCGCTCGACACCTGCGCCGCGCTGGCCCGCCTCGAACCGCACGATCCGGGCTTCGCCGTCGCCCTCGACCGCACGGCGCAGCACGTCCAGTCGATGGTCGACTCCATCGACTTCACCGTCGCCAACGTCTCCCCGGTCTTCTTCGCGCAGGTCCTGCGCCCGTACTTCGAGGAGGTGGACGTGGCGGGCCACGCCCTCCTCGGTCCCGCCGCCGCCCAGGTGCCGCTGTGGCTGGTCGACCTGACGCTGTGGCAGTGCGACCACAGCAGCCCGGAGTACGACGCCTTCCTCGCCGAGTCGGTGCGCTACTCGCTGCCCTCCTGGCGCGACTTCCACGCCGCGCACCGCGTCGGCACCTCCGCCGTGACCCGGCTGGCCGCCGCGACCGACTGGGCGGCAGCCGACCGGCTGTCCCCGCAGCTCGCCGCCTCCGCCGTCTCCCTGGCCCGCGTCCTGCGCATCCTCAAGACCTTCCGGGCGCGCCACATCGGCATCGCCCGCAAGGCGTACAGCGAGGACGTGCGGCTGTACGACGTGGGCTCCGGCGGCGCGCCGGTCGAGCTGCTGCGCTCGGTGCTCGACCTGACCCGGGACAACGAGACCCTCGTGCGCCGCGCCACCGCCCGCCCGCGCACCCCGGTCGCCTCCCACGCCTGAAGGGCCCCCACCATGACCCACATCCTGATCGCGGGCGGCGGCATCGCCGGACTCACCGCCGCCCTGAGCCTGCACGCGGCCGGATTCCGCCGGATCACCGTGGCCGAGGCCGCGCGCGAGATCCAGCCGGTCGGCGCCGGGCTGAACATCATGCCCAACGCCGTGCGCGAACTCGACGCGCTCGGCCTCCTCGGCGTACTCGACCAGCAGTCCGTGCGCACCCGCGAGCTGCGTTACTACCACTGCTCCGGGGGCCTGATCTCCCGCGAGCCGCGCGGCCTCGGCGCCGGTTACCGCTGGCCGCAGCTCTCGGTCCACCGGGGCCGCCTCCAGCTGGCCCTGGCCGCCGCGGTACGGGAGCGGCTGGGCCCGGACGCCGTCGTCGGCGGCGTCCGGGTGTCCCGGGTGACCCCGCTGCCGAGCGGCCGGGCGCGCGTGAAGCTGGAGCACCGCGACGACACGACGCGCGGGTACGCCGCCCTGGAGCCCGACGTGCTGATCGGCGCCGACGGCATTCGCTCCACCGTCCGCGCCGCCTTCCACCCGGGCAGCGCCGAACCGCTGTGGAACGGCATGCTCGTATGGCGCGGCACCTCCCGGATGCCCGCCGAACGGGCCGGGACGTTCATGTTCGTCGCGGGTTCCGACCGGCAGAAGGCCGTGGTCTACCCGATGACCGAGCCGGACCCCCGGACCGGGGAGGTCCTGGTCAACTGGGCGCTCGCGATGCCCGCCGAGGCCGTCGACGACGCCGCGCGCGGCGACTGGAACCGACCGGTCCCGGTCGGCAAGTTCCTGCGGCACTACGAGGGCTGGGAGTTCGACGGCGTCAGCGTCCCGGACGTACTGCGGGCCGCCGAGCGCGCGTTCGAGTACCCGATGGTGGACATCGACCCGCTGGAGCGCTGGAGCCACGGCCGTACGACGCTGATCGGCGACGCGGCTCACGCCATGTACCCGATCGGGTCGAACGGCGCGACCCAGTCGATCGTCGACGCCCGCGCCCTCGCCCACGCCATGGCCCGGCACGCCGACCCGGCCGAGGCGCTCGCGGCGTACGAGGCCGGGCGCAGGCCCGCGATGACCGAACTCCAGCGGGCCAACCGGCGGCTGGGGCCCGAGGTCGTCATCAATCTGGCGCACGAGCGGGCGCCCGGCGGATTCACCGACATCGACGAGGTGATCCCGGCCGAGGAACTGGCGGCCGTCTCCGCCCGGTACGCGGCGACCGGCGCGTTCGACCCCGGCACCGTCAACCTCGGATCGCCGTACGACGCCGGGACGCACGCCCTGCGATGATCCCCAGCGCCCCCGTGCGCCGTGGTGACGGAGAGCGGGGTGCCACTACCTTCGTGGGGGAAAGGCCGGACACACACCGCCGTGCGTCCGACCCGGTTCGTATGTCCCCTGCGAAGGTGGAACACGTGAAGGCCATTCGTCGATTCACCGTGCGCCCCGTTCTCCCCGATCCCCTACGACCGCTCAGCGACCTCGCCCGCAATCTGCGCTGGTCCTGGCACACCGAGACCCGCGACCTGTTCCAGGCCGTGGACCCCGAAGGCTGGGCAGCCTCCGGGGGTGATCCCGTACGACTGCTCGGCTCCGTACCCGCCGGGCGGCTCGCCGAGCTCGCCCAGGACCAGCGGTTCCTGCGCCGGCTGACCGCCGCGGCGGACGACCTGGACGACTATCTGCGCGGCCGGCGGTGGTACCAGTCGCAGTCACCGAACCCGGAACTGCCCGCTGCCATCGCCTACTTCTCCCCCGAATTCGGGGTCACAGCGGCTCTCCCGCAGTACTCGGGCGGCCTCGGCATCCTCGCCGGGGACCACCTGAAGGCCGCAAGCGACCTCGGCGTACCCCTCATCGGGGTGGGACTCCTCTACCGGCACGGGTACTTCCGGCAGAGTCTGTCCAGGGAAGGCTGGCAGCAGGAGCACTATCCCCTCCTCGACCCCAACGAACTGCCCGTCTCCCTGCTCCGGGAGGCCGACGGCACCCCCAGCCAGGTCGCGCTGAGCCTGCCCGGCGGGCGGTCGCTGCGGGCCCACATCTGGCAGGCGCGCGTCGGACGCGTACCGCTGCTGATGCTCGACTCGGACGTCGAGGAGAACGCGGCGGGCGAGCGCGACGTCACCGACCGGCTGTACGGCGGCGGCAGCGAGCACCGGCTGCTCCAGGAGATGCTGCTCGGCATCGGCGGGGTGCGGGCCGTCCGCTCGTACTGCCGGCTCACCGGCCACCCCGCACCCGAGGTGTTCCACACCAACGAGGGCCACGCCGGCTTCCTCGGCCTGGAGCGGATCCGGGAACTGGCCGGCGAAGGGGTGGAATTCGAACCCGCCCTCGAAGCGGTGCGCGCCGGCACCGTCTTCACCACCCACACGCCCGTACCGGCCGGCATCGACCGCTTCGACCGCGAGCTCGTCGCGCGCCACTTCGGCGAGTCCGGCGAGCTGCCGGGCGTCGACGTCGGGCGTATCCTCCAGCTCGGCATGGAGACGTACCCGGGCGGCGAGCCCAACCTGTTCAACATGGCCGTGATGGGCCTGCGCCTCGCCCAGCGGGCCAACGGCGTCTCCACGCTCCACGGCGCGGTCAGCCGCCGGATGTTCTCCGGCCTGTGGCCCGGTTTCGACCCCATGGAGGTGCCGATCACCTCCGTCACCAACGGGGTGCACGCGCCGACCTGGGTCGCCCCCGAGGTCATGCGCCTGGGGGCGCGGCAGATCGGCGCCGGCCGCGCCGAGGACGCCCTGTCCGTCGGCTCCGGCGGCTCCGCCGACGGCGGACAGCGCTGGGACGCCGCCGCCGACATCGCGGACACCGACATCTGGGACCTGCGGCGCACCCTGCGCGAACAGCTGGTCCAGGAGGTACGGGAGCGCCTGCGCGCGTCCTGGCGCCAGCGCGGGGCCGGGGACGCGGAGCTCGGCTGGATCGACGGCGTGCTCGACCCGGACGTCCTGACGATCGGCTTCGCGCGGCGCGTCCCGTCGTACAAGCGCCTCACCCTGATGCTGCGCGACCGCGACCGGCTGATGGAGATGCTGCTCCACCCGGAGCGGCCGGTGCAGATCGTGGTGGCGGGCAAGGCCCACCCGGCGGACGACGGCGGGAAGCGGCTGGTGCAGGAGCTGGTGCGGTTCGCGGACGACCCGCGGGTGCGCCACCGGATCGTCTTCCTGCCCGACTACGGCATGGGCATGGCGAAGAAGCTCTATCCGGGCTGCGACGTATGGCTCAACAACCCGCTGCGCCCGCTGGAGGCGTGCGGAACGAGCGGCATGAAGGCCGCGCTCAACGGTTGCCTCAACCTGTCGGTGCTCGACGGCTGGTGGGACGAGTGGTTCGAGCCGGACTTCGGCTGGGCCATCCCGACCGCCGACGGCGCGGCGACCAGCGAGGACCGGCGCGACGAGCTAGAGGCCAACGCGCTGTACGAGCTCATCGAGCAGCGCGTGGCGCCCCGCTTCTACGACCGGGGCCGCGGCGGGCTGCCCGACCGCTGGATCGAGATGGTCCGCCAGACCCTGGTCAGGCTCGGCCCGAAGGTGCTGGCGGGACGCATGGTGCGGGAGTACGTCGAGCGGCTGTACGCCCCCGCCGCCGAGGCGCACCGCGCGATGGTCCCGGAGGCGGCCCGGGAGCTGGCGGAGTGGAAGAAGCGGGTGCGCGCCGCCTGGCCGAAGGTCGCGGTGGACCACGTCGAGGCGCTGGCGGCCACCGCCGTCAACGGCACGGCGGAGCTGGGCTCGACGCTGAGCCTGCGGGTCCGGGTGGCGCTCGGCCCGCTGGGCCCCGACGACGTGGAGGTGCAGGCGGT
The DNA here is from genome assembly GCF_005981925.1 of Streptomyces albidochromogenes. Classification (GTDB taxonomy): domain Bacteria; phylum Actinomycetota; class Actinomycetes; order Streptomycetales; family Streptomycetaceae; genus Streptomyces; species Streptomyces albidochromogenes. The sequence goes on along the minus strand of NZ_VBVX01000108.1, from coordinate 2,411 downwards.
CGCCGGCCGGGTCGACCCGGACGACGCGATCGGCGAGGCCCGGACCTTCCCGCTGAAACCGGCGGGCGGCCCGGATTTGGAGGGCCGCTGGATGTACGAGGGCCCGCTGGCCCTCGACCGCACGGGTCCCTTCGGCTACACCGTCCGCATACTGCCGTCCCACCGCCTGCTGCCGCACAACGCGGACCTGGGCCTGGTGGCACTGCCGACGGAGGCGACGGGTGAGGGCGCGGGCGTGCTGATGCGCTGACGGCCCGTACCGGTCCATGGAACAGCCCTGCGGGAACGGTGGTCCGCTCCCGCAGGGCTGGTCTGTGTTCGAGGCGCCTTACGGGAAGGTCACCTTGAAGCTGTTGATGTAGCCGGTGTCCTGCGCGGCCACGTCCTGGACCTTCAGCTTCCAGACGCCGTTGGCCGTCTCGGAGGACGCGTTGACCGTGTAGGTCGCGACGACGTTGTCGGCCGAGTCGGAGCCGCTGGAGTTCTTCAGCCGGTACGCCGTGCCGTCCGGCGCCAGCAGGTCGATGACCAGGTCACCGCGCCAGGTGTGGACGATGTTCACGTCGACCTTGAGGTTGCTGGGCGCCGCACCCGTCTTGGTCGAGGTGACCGAGGAGGTGACCGCGGCGCCGTTGTCCGGGATGGCCACGTCGGTGGTGTTCTCGAACGACGTGCCGGTGCCCGGGTCGCCGCCGCCGGGACGCGTCCCGACGTTGACGCCGGCCCACGCGTCGGCGACGGCCTTGTACTCGGCGCTGGTGGTGCCGTACAGCTCACCGGCGACCGCGAGCGTGCCGGTGCGCGCACCCGCGTAGTTGGTCGAGGAGCCGAACTTGGTGGTGAGCGCCTTGAACCAGATCTGCGCGGCCTTCTCCCGGCCGATGCCTGTCACCGGCAGGCCGTCGGAGGTCGGCGAGTCGTAGTTGACGCCGTTGACGGTCTTGGCGCCGCTGCCCTCGGAGAGCAGGTAGAACCAGTGGTTCGCCGGACCGGACGAGTAGTGGACGTCGATGCCGCCGATGCCGGAGTACCAGGCGTCCTTCGACGAGCCGTCCCTGCTCGGCTTGTCCATGTAGCGCAGCGGCGTGCCGTTGCCCCGGATGTCGATCTTCTCGCCGACCAGGTAGTCGCCGAGGTCCTTGGGGTTGTTGGCGGCGAACTCGACGGCGGCGGCGAAGATGTCGGAGGTGGCCTCGTTCAGGCCGCCCGACTCGCCGCTGTAGACGAGGCCGGCGGTGTTGGAGGTGACGCCGTGCGTCATCTCGTGGGCGGCGACGTCGATCGAGGTGAGCGGCTTGGCGTTGCCGGCCCCGTCGCCGTACGTCATGCAGAAGCAGGAGTCCGACCAGAAGGCGTTGACGTACGCGTTGCCGTAGTGGACCCGGGAGTACGCGCCGACGCCGTCACCGCGGATGCCGGAGCGGCCGTGCACGTTCTTGAAGTAGTCCCAGGTCAGGCCCGCCCCGTACGCCGCGTCCGCACCCGCGGTCTCCAGGTTCTGCGGGGTGCCGTCGCCCCAGACGTCGTCCGGTCCCGAGAAGAGGGTGCCGGTGCCGGACGTACCCCGGTTGAGGTTGTACGTCTTGTGGTTGCCGCGCCCGGTGTCGGTCAGGGTGTACGACGGGGCGGAACCCACCGTGACCTGGCCGCTGTACTGGGTGTTGCCGGTGCCGTTGTGGATGGCCTGCCACTCGAAGATCTTCTTGCCGGTGGAGGCGTCCGTGACGACGTGCAGCTCGTTCGGGGTGCCGTCGTGCTGCAGGCCGCCGACGACCGTCTCGTACGCCAGCGTGGGCTTGCCCTGCCCCATCCACACCACCTTGCGCGGGGCACGGTCGGCCTCGGTCTTCTTCGAGCCCTCGGCCTTCGCCGCGACCAGCGCCTGCTTCTCGGCGGTGGCCGGCGCGACCTCGGCGCTCATGTCGACGGACTTCAGCTGTGCCTTGGATGCCTTGGTCACCCCCTCGGTCTTCCCCGCCTTGCTCTCCGCGACGATCAGGTCGCCACCGAGGACCGGGAGTCCTTCGTACGTGCGCTCGTACCGCGTGTGGGTGGTCCCGTCGCGGTCCTGGACGACGTCCCGTACGGCGAGCTTCTCCTTCGCTCCCAGCCCGAGTTCCTTGGCGGTGGCCGCCTTGGTGGCGTTGGCCTCGCGTATGAGCTCGGCGCGCTGGGCGGGGGAGAGCTTCGCGGGCAGTGCGCCCGGGTCGGCCTTCCCCGCGGCGGCGGTCTTCGGGGCGGCGGTCCGGGCGTCGTCGGCCGTTGCGGTGCCGGCCTGTACGCCGACCGTCAGCAGCGCTGCGGCGGTCAGCAGCGCACCGGCCGCGGTGGCACGTCGTCTGGGCGTGGATCTCACGCGAACTCCTTCTGCAAGGGGGGTGGCGGGCGGCTTGGGTGGGCTGCCCGGGCAG
>NZ_VBVX01000776.1 GCF_005981925.1 Streptomyces albidochromogenes | reverse complement strand
ATGAAGCTGCTTGCCAGGTGGCGCGGGCAGCTGCCGCTTCGAGCCGCCTGCATTACGCAGGAGGATGAAATCGCTTTCCGAAGCCCGCACGTTCGTACAGGCTTGGGGAAGCCCAGCAGGCCTCCGTAAAACGGGGCTGCTGGTACTACAAAGTGCCAGGGGCGCGGTGCCCCTCACGGCGTCAAGGGCTAGCGCTGCGCGGCCACCACTGAATCGCTGGCTTGTCCATCGGGGCGCCGCTGGAGCTGAAGAGCTCCGGGAGGCACGGGGAACCACCAGCTGTCTTTGTCCAGGTAGACGAAGCCACCATAGCTTTCCACCGCCGGAGAGAAGCCCGTCACCAGCTCGTCTCGGAAGCTCACACCGTAGTCGTTGGTGTACGTGACCCGGTCGCCAACCTTGAAG
>NZ_VBVX01000107.1 GCF_005981925.1 Streptomyces albidochromogenes | reverse complement strand
CACCAGGGCCCGCCCCCGCCCGCGCGCCGCAGGGCGAGCAGCAGCACGGACATCGCGGCCGCCGCGACGGCCATCTTCAGCACGGTGATCACGTACACGGCCAGGTCGATGCCGTCCCGGGGGAAGAGGCCGACGAGCAGGGCGAACGGGCTGCTGAGGTACGTGCCCACGTCGGGCAGGAAGCTCGTGCCGTAGCCGGACTGCCAGTTGACCAGCACCCCGCCGTCCGCACGGCCGTGCAGCAGGTCCCACAGACGGACGTGGTGCGGCACGAACTGGTTGCCGAGGTCGTTGACGGCGCGCGTGCGCGGACCGAAGGGAAAGGAGCGGGCGATCGCGTCACCGGCGCACACCGGGACGACCGTGACGAACGCCGCCAGCGCCGCCGCACGGCCTCGGGCCGCTTCCGTAATCGACATGGTGATCCTTCTCCTGCGCCCGATACCGAATAAGCCAGCATGTGCCAGAAAAAGAGATCTCCATGACCCCGGAGCCGCCCAAAGGCATACAAAGCGCAGCGAGTTCACCTGTTGGTGGCCGACACTTCATGTGGAGAATCGGCCTCCGCCATATCGGGCGGCTGTCCTTTGCTCAACTGCCTCACCAGTGCGCCCGACGAGGGAGAGCCGTGCTCATCTCGATTGTCGTCCCGTGTTTCAACGAAGAGGAGATCATTCGCCGCTTCCACGCGCACGTGACGGAGGAACTCGGCAGCCTCGGCCACCCCGTCGAACTGGTCTACGTCGACGACGGAAGCAAGGACCGCACGCTCGCGATCCTTCAGGAGATCGCGGAATCCGACCCCCGCACGCGTTACGTCTCCTTCAGCCGCAACTTCGGCAAGGAGGCGGCGATGCTGGCCGGCCTGCGCCACGCCTCCGGCGACGCCGTCGTCATCATGGACGCCGACCTCCAGCACCCGCCCGCACTGGTGCGCCGCATGGTGGCGCTGCACGAGCAGGGCTTCGACCAGGTCGTCGCCCGCCGCACCCGGAAGGGCGACCGGGTCACGCGTACGCTTACCGCCCGTGCGTACTACCGGCTCATCAACCGCCTGGTCGACGTCGAACTCGTCGACGGGGTCGGCGACTTCCGCATGCTCTCGCGCCGCAGCGTCGACGCGTTATTGGAACTCACCGAGTACAACCGCTTCTCCAAGGGCCTTTTCGCCTGGGTCGGATTCAGCACCGTCACCTTCGAGTACGAGAACGCGGTGCGCGAGGACGGCCGCTCGAAGTGGACTTTCTCCAAGCTGCTCAACTACGGACTCGACGGCCTCATCTCCTTCAACGACAAGCCGCTGCGCGCCGCGCTCTATCTCGGTCTGCTGCTGGTCGCCGTCGCCATGGCCTATTCGACGTGGATCGTCGGTGTCGCCCTCGTGAACGGTGTGGAAACCCCCGGATTCGTGACGCTGCTCGTCGCGGTGACCGCACTCGCCGGCGTGCAGATGCTGATGATCGGTGTCGTGGGCGAATACGTGGGCCGCATCTATTACGAGGTGAAACGCCGGCCGCACTTCCTGGTGAAGGCGACGAACGTGGAAGCGGCGACGCCAGAAGCGCCTTCGCGGCGGCCCGGCCGGGAGCTCGTACGCCGATGATCCGTCGCCAGCTGATCAGGTTCGCCGCGGTGGGCGTGATGAACACGGGGACGTACTACGCCTGCTACCTGCTGCTGCTGCCCTGGCTGCCGTACGTCGCCGCGCACGTCCTGGCCTTCGCCGTCAGCATGGTCGGCTCCTTCTTCCTCACCTGCCGCTTCACCTACAACACGCGTCCCACCTGGCGGAAGTTCCTGCTCTTCCCCCTGACCAACGCGGCGAACCTCGTCATCACGACCAGTGGCGTCTACCTGCTCGTGGACGTGCTGCGGCTCGACAGCGCGTACGCCCCGCTGGTCGCCGCGGCGGCCGCGATCCCGGTGACCTTCGTCGTCTCCCGCATGATCATGCTCGGCGGCCGGGCCCCGGATGCCGAGGCCGCCGCGGACAGCGCATCCACGAAGACGCGCGAATCGTTGGGCGAATCAGTGGCCCGGACCACTCCGACTGCCTAACATCGATCACCGCAAGGTCGTTCGTCGCACTTTCGTTGCCATGCCGCACGATCACCGCCGGGAGGCACCCTTTGCACCGCCGCCGTCGCACCGCGCTCTCCGTCTCCACCGCGCTTCTGATCGCGGCGCCGCTCCTGGCCGCGTGCGGCAACGAGGCGCATCCAGGAGCCGCTGCTGTCGTCGGCGGCGGCCGCATCGAGGTCGCCGCCCTCCAGACGCAGGTCAAGGACGTGCGCCAGGCCCAGCAGACCTCGCCGCAGGCCGCCCGGCTCATCGGCTCGACCGGTCAGCTCGGCCGCGCCAAGCTCTACGACATGATCGTGGACCGGATCGTGGAGCGCGCGGCGGACGACGCCGGGGTGAGCGCGAGCCGCAAGGACGTCCAGCGGGCGCGGGCCGACGCCGCCGAGCAGGCCGGCGGTGAGGAGCAGCTCGCCGCGATGTACCTCCAGCAGCGCGGCGTCGCCCCGGACCAGATCGAGGACGCCCTGCGCAGGGACGTACTGGTCGGCAAGCTCGCCGAGAAGATCGGCGCCACGAACACCCCCGAGGGCCAGCAGAAGGTGAACGCGGCGTTCGTCGAGGCGTCCAAGGCGCTCGACATCGACGTGAACCCGCGCTACGGCACCTGGAACGACGAGAAGATGCAGCTCGGCGACTACCGGACGCCGTGGATCACCCAGGTGACGAAGGAGGAGGAGGCCCCCGCCGAGGCGGGCGCCTAGGGCTCCGCCGCGGGGTGTCGTACCGGCGAGGTACGTTCGACGTGTGACCAGCGAAGCATCCGCACCCGCACCGGCCGCCCCCGGCCGCATCGTCCTCCTCACCGCGAGCCACCGCGTCGCGCCGGGGCTCCTGTCGTGGCCCGCGTGGCAGACGCTGCGCGCCGCCGACCGCGTGCTGTGCGCCGACGCGGGGCACCCGCAGCTGCCGTACCTCCGGGAGGCGGGCGTCGCCGTCGAGCACGCGGCCCCGACCGCCCGCGAGCTGGTCGACGCGTGCGAGGGCGACCGCACGGTGGTGGTCATCCCGTCCGGCGAGGGCGACCAGGCCCTGACCGACGGCCTCGCCAGGCTGGCCGGCTCGGGCCGGGTCCAGATGCCCGACCTGGAGCTGCTGCCCGGCTCGTACGACCTGCCCGGCGCGCGCCTGCTCGACCTCGTCCAGGTCATGGACCGCATCCGCCTCGAATGCCCGTGGTCCTCGCAGCAGACCCACAAGGGGCTCGCGAAGTACGGCATCGAGGAGGCGTACGAACTCGTCGAGGCCATCGAGGACGGTGACCGCGAGGAGCTGCGCGAAGAGCTCGGCGACGTCCTCCTGCAAGTCGTCTTCCACGCGCGCATCGCCCAGGAGGGCCGCCCGGAGGACGGCGAGGAGCCCTTCTCGATCGACGACGTCGCCGGCACGATCGTGGAGAAGCTCATCCACCGCCACCCGCACGTCTTCGGCGACGACACCGCCGAGACCCCGGAAGAGGTCAAGGAGCACTGGCTGCGCACGAAGGCGATCGAGAAGCAGCGCGAGTCGGCGACCGACGGCGTGCCGCTCGGCCAGCCGGGCCTCGCCCTCGCCGCGAAGCTCTCCTCCCGCGCGCGCAACGCGCACCTGGAGGTCCCCCTCCCCTCTGGCGAGGGCATCGGCTACGAACTGCTGGCCATGGCGGTACGGGCGGAGCAGGCCGGTGTGGACCCCGAAGCCGCCCTGCGCGCCGCGGCCCGCACCTACCGCGACGCGATCCGCGCGGCGGAGGGCCACCCCGGGTAGCCCGCGCCGGCGCACCGCGCGCCGTCCCCGCCGACGGCGGCCGAGGGCGTGCCGCGCCGACGGCGGCCGATACTGTCGGGACATGCCCGACCAGCCGCCTGCCACCCCCATGCCCGAGCTCTTCACCTGGGAGTTCGCGACCGATCCCTACCCGGCGTACGCCTGGCTGCGGGAGCACTCGCCCGTGCACCGGACGGTGCTGCCCAGCGGGGTCGAGGCGTGGCTGGTGACGCGGTACGCCGACGCGCGGCAGGCGCTCGCCGACCAGCGGCTCTCCAAGAACCCGGCCCACCACGCCGGCTCCGCGCACGCCAAGGGCCGGACGGGCATTCCGGGCGAGCGCAAGGCCGAGCTGATGACGCACCTGCTGAACATCGACCCGCCGGACCACACGCGTTTGCGGCGTCTGGTGTCGAAGGCGTTCACGCCGCGCACGGTGGCCGAGTTCGCGCCGCGCGTACGGGAGCTGACGGACGGGCTCATCGACAGGTTCGCGGCGCAGGGGAGCGCGGACCTCATCCACGATTTCGCCTTCCCCCTGCCCATCTACGCGATCTGCGACCTGCTCGGCGTCCCCCGTGAGGACCAGGACGACTTCCGCGACTGGGCGGGCATGATGATCCGCCACGGCGGCGGGCCGCGGGGCGGAGTCGCGCGCTCGGTCAAGAAGATGCGCGCCTACCTCGCCGAACTCATCCACCGCAAAAGGGAGGCGCCGGGCGACGACCTGATCTCCGGGCTGATCCGCGCCAGTGACCACGGCGAGCACCTCACCGAGAACGAGGCCGCCGCGATGGCCTTCATCCTCCTGTTCGCCGGCTTCGAGACGACGGTCAACCTCATCGGCAACGGCATGTACGCGCTCCTGCGCCACCCGGAGCAGCGCGAGCGCCTCCAGCGCGCGCTCGCCCGGGGCGACGAGCGGCTGCTCGCGACGGGTGTCGAGGAACTGCTGCGCTACGACGGGCCGGTGGAGCTCGCGACGTGGCGGTACGCCACCGAGCCGCTGACGCTCGGCGGCCGGGACATCGCGGCCGGGGACCCCGTGCTCGTCGTGCTGGCCGCCGCCGACCGCGACCCCGAGCGCTTCGGCGACCCGGACACGCTCGACCTCGCGCGCCGCGACAACCAGCACCTGGGCTACGGCCACGGCATCCATTACTGCCTGGGCGCCCCGCTGGCCCGGCTCGAAGGGCAGACGGCCATCGCGACGCTGCTGCGGCGTCTTCCCGACGTACGACTCGCGGGAGATCCCGACGATTTGCGGTGGCGCGGCGGCCTCATTATGCGTGGGTTGCGCACCCTTCCCGTGGAGTTCGCCGCCGAAACGAAGTGACGCTGCGTCACTTCGAGACCTTCACGTGATCTGCGCTGCATCGACTTGTAACAAACGTTCGAGTACCGCTACGTTCACCGTCAACCTCAGCCGTCACTCGAAAGGCAACCGCATGCGCTCCGGGAACGGTAGACACCGCCGCCCCCGTCAGGCTCCGGCTCTCGTCGTCGCGGCAGGAGTCACCGGATCGGCCATCGCCATCCCGCTGCTCGGCGCGAGCGGCGCGGCCGCCGCCGACGCCACGACCTGGGACCGGGTGGCCGACTGTGAGAGCGGCGGCATGTGGAGCGCCGACCTCGGCAACGGCTACTACGGCGGGCTGCAGTTCTCTCCGGAGACCTGGCAGAAGTTCGGCGGTACGGCCTACGCGCCGCGCGCCGACCTCGCGAGCCGCTCCCAGCAGATCCAGGTGGCCGAGAAGGTCCTCGCCGCACAGGGGCCCGCCGCCTGGCCCAGCTGCGCGCTCATCTCGGGCCTGACGGAGGGTGACGACGACACGTCGGCCGACGGATCGGCCGCCGGTTCGCAGAAGGACGCGCCGGCCGCGGCGAAGTCCGAGAGCCCCGACGCCCCGGAGTCCGCCGAGCCGTCGGCCGGCGCCACGGCGGACAAGCCCGCCGAATCCGGCAAGGACGGGGCCGTGTCCGGGTCCGTCAAGGCCGACCGGTCGGCCTCCCGGGGCGGGAGCGGGACGCCGGACGGCGACTCCGAGGACCTCGCGACGCCGTCCGCCGGTGAGCGGGCCGCTAAGGAAGAGGGGGGCGAGGAAGCCGCCCCGAAGGGCAAGCACCGGGGCGAGAAGGCCCGCGAGGACGACACGGCCGTATCCGACGAAGCGGGCATTGAGCGCGAATCGGGCCGCCATGCCTCGCGAGGTGACGGACCGGCACGTGACGCCGCCGAGGCCGAGGGCGCCGAGCGCGCCGACGGCACCTACACCGTCCGCACCGGCGACAGCCTCACCGCCATCGCCGACGCCCACGACGTACGCGGCGGCTGGACGGCCCTCTACGCCGGGAACGAGGAGACCGTCGGGTCCGACCCGGACCTCATCCTTCCTGGCCAGAGCCTCGATCTGGGCTGATTTCGGGGGGTAGTTCGGGCCGCTATGTCCGTATTGGAGCAAGTGAGACAAGGGTCTCTTTGCCTCAACTCACGTACGCGGCCCGGACGATCCCGCCCCGCCGCCTCTGACCTGCGCAGACAGGGGTCGGGGGAGGGGCGGGAAGGGCGATATCTCCCTGATGAGCCTTTTTGAACATCACGGGCTCATGTGTTTACGGTCGGACCGCTCGCCACCGCGGGCCCCGTCGACCGTCACGCCGAATCCTGCCGTCGGTCGGGGGGAACCGACGCGTAAAGCGCCGTAGGCAGGAGCGGGGGACCCAGGTAGGCGCCGGGCCCGGACGTCGAAAGACGCGACGGGAACGGCTTGGGGTTAAGCCGCGCGACGCAGGTCGCGCGCCGGGCACTCACTTGGCCCGAACCCGACAGCTCACCTCGTAGGCGTCGGTGAGGAGATGTCGCATGCTGTTTTCCGGCAAGGCCAAGCACCGTCGCCCGTCCAAGGCCACTCGTATCGCCACGCTCGCCGGTATCACCGGCGCCGCTGTCGCCGTACCGCTGATGGGCGCGACCTCCGCCTCCGCCGCCTCCGTCGCGACCTGGGACGCTGTCGCCCAGTGCGAGTCCGGCGGCAACTGGTCCATCAACACCGGCAACGGCTACTACGGCGGCCTGCAGTTCTCCGCCTCCAGCTGGGCCGCGGCCGGTGGCACGCAGTACGCCCCGACCGCCGACAAGGCGTCCAAGGCGCAGCAGATCGCCACCGCCGAGAAGCTCCTCGACATGCAGGGCCCGGGCGCCTGGGCCTGCGCCGGAGCCGGCGGCCTGACCAACGACGGCGTCGACCCGGGTGTCGACACCTCCGGTTCCTCCCAGCAGGCCGCGCCCGCGCCGAAGCAGGAGCAGGCCGCCCCGCGCGCCGCCGAGCAGCCCGCCTCGCGCAGCGAGGTCCGTACCGCCCCCAAGGCCGAGCAGCCCGCCGCGCCGAAGTCCTTCAAGAAGGGTGACGGCGAGTACAAGGTGAAGTCCGGCGACACTCTCGGCAAGATCGCCGAGGCGAAGAAGGTCAAGGGCGGCTGGGAGAAGCTGTTCGAGCTGAACAAGGACATCGTCGACGACGCCGATGTCATCTACACGGGCCAGCAGCTCCACCTGAGCTGACCCGGGGTCACACCGTGAGCACCCCGGCCCGGCGCGTTCTCCCCCGTACGCGCCGGGCCGGGGTTTTGCCGTTACTGCCCAGTAGGCCGCGCCGGTCCGCCAAGTCGTCCAAGAGTTTCGTCCCCAATTGCGGGTATTCGGGACTCTTCTCGTCCCAGCGGGCGGGCGAACGGCCGATCGACGCCCCCGAGCCGGTTAGGCTCTTGCCGCAAGGCGAAAGTGACCCTGCACCCCTAGCGTCACATCCCAGAAGGAGATGCTCGTGCCGTCCATCGACGTCGTCGTAGCCCGGGAAATCCTGGACTCCCGAGGCAATCCCACGGTCGAGGTGGAGGTCGGCCTCGACGACGGCAGCACGGGTCGTGCTGCCGTTCCGTCCGGTGCCTCCACCGGAGCGTTCGAGGCCATCGAGCTTCGCGACGGTGACCCGAACCGCTACCAGGGCAAGGGTGTCGAGAAGGCCGTCCTCGCCGTCATCGAGCAGATCGGCCCGGAGCTCGTCGGTTACGACGCCACCGAGCAGCGCCTGATCGACCAGGCCATGTTCGACCTGGACGCCACCGAGAACAAGGCGTCCCTCGGCGCCAACGCCATCCTCGGCGTCTCCCTCGCCGTCGCGCACGCCGCCTCCGAGGCGTCCGACCTGCCGCTCTTCCGCTACCTCGGCGGCCCGAACGCGCACCTGCTGCCCGTTCCGATGATGAACATCCTCAACGGTGGGTCGCACGCCGACTCCAACGTCGACATCCAGGAGTTCATGATCGCGCCGATCGGCGCCGAGTCGTTCTCCGAGGCCCTGCGCTGGGGCACGGAGGTCTACCACACCCTCAAGTCCGTCCTGAAGTCCAAGGGCCTGTCCACCGGCCTCGGCGACGAGGGCGGCTTCGCGCCCAACCTGGACTCCAACCGCGCCGCGCTCGACCTCATCCTCGAGGCCATCAAGCAGGCCGGTTACGTCCCGGGTGAGCAGATCGCGCTCGCGCTCGACGTCGCCGCGTCCGAGTTCTACAAGGACGGCGTGTACGAGTTCGAGGGCAAGTCCCGCTCGGCCGCCGAGATGACGGAGTACTACGAGGAGCTCGTCGCGGCGTACCCGCTCGTCTCCATCGAGGACCCGCTGTTCGAGGACGACTGGGCCGGCTGGAACACCGTCACCGAGCGCCTCGGCGACAAGGTGCAGCTCGTCGGTGACGACCTCTTCGTCACCAACCCCGAGCGTCTGGCCCGCGGCATCGAGGAGAAGTCGGCCAACGCCCTTCTCGTCAAGGTCAACCAGATCGGTTCGCTGACCGAGACCCTGGACGCCGTCGAGCTGGCGCAGCGCAGCGGCTTCAAGTGCATGATGTCGCACCGCTCCGGTGAGACCGAGGACGTCACCATCGCCGACCTCGCCGTCGCCACCAACTGCGGCCAGATCAAGACCGGCGCCCCGGCCCGCTCCGAGCGCGTCGCCAAGTACAACCAGCTCCTGCGCATCGAGGAGATCCTCGACGACGCGGCCGTGTACGCGGGCCGCAGCGCGTTCCCCCGCTTCAAGGGCTGAGCACAGCACAGGCTGAGCACGGCAAGCGCTGAGCACGGCAAAAGCTGAGCACGGCAAAAGGGCTGAAAGCCTCAGCCTCCCTACGTCCCCGCACCCGGTCCCGTACCGTGTGCGGGGACGTACGCGCGTACAGGGGAGACGGGAGAGACATGGCCGGGAAGAACCGGGACCGGTTCTCCACCACCACCAGGATCCGGCTGCTCGGCGAGCAGACCGCCGCCCGTGTCTACCGCTCGCAGACGCGCCGTCAGGCCCGCCGCTCCCGGCTCACCGGCCGGGCCGCGCTGCTCGTCCTGGTCGTGTGCTCGCTGGTCGTGGCGCTCGCCTACCCGATGCGGCAGTACGTGTCGCAGCGCGGCGAGATCGCCGACCAGCAGCGCAAGATGCGCGAGGCCGGCCGGCGGGTCGAGGAACTGCGCGACGAGAAGGCCCGGCTCAAGGACGACGCGTACGTCGAGCGTCTGGCCCGCGAGCACCTGCATCTCGTACGGCCCGGCGAGACGGGGTTCACCGTCATCGACCCGCACGCCCGCGACCAGCGCCGCGAGGACCAGGGAGGCGCCGACCGCCCCTGGTACAGCAACCTCTGGGACGGCGTCGACAAGGCCGACCGCGCAGCCCAGCAGTAATCACCAGTCACCACCGAACACGAAGGCACGAACGCAACGATGGACGCCGCACCCCCGACCACCCCGCGCACCGAGCCCACCGACGCGGACATCGACGCGTTCAAGCTCCAGTTGGGCCGCCCTCCGCGCGGACTGCGCGCCATCGCGCACCGCTGCCCCTGCGGACAGCCGGACGTGGTCGAGACGGCCCCGCGCCTGGAGGACGGCACGCCGTTCCCGACGCTGTACTACCTCACCTGCCCCCGCGCGGCCGGTGCGATCGGCACCCTGGAGGGCTCCGGTCTGATGAAGGAGATGCAGGACCGGCTCTCCGAGGACCCCGAGCTGGCCGCCGCCTACCGCGCCGCCCACGAGGACTACATCCGGCGCCGCGACACCATCGAGGTGCTCCAGGGCTTCCCGAGCGCGGGCGGCATGCCGGACCGCGTGAAGTGCCTGCACGTCCTGGTCGGCCACGCGCTGGCGGCCGGGCCCGGCGTCAACCCGTTCGGCGACGAGGCGCTCGCGCTGCTCCCCGAGTGGTGGGCGAAGGGGCCGTGCGTGACGCCGTGCGGCGGGGACGACAGCGGTCAGGAGGACGGCAAGTGACGAGCACCCGGGTCGCCGCGATCGACTGCGGCACCAACTCCATCCGCCTCCTGGTCGCCGACACCGACCTGGCGACCGGCGAGCTCGTCGAGATCGACCGCCGGATGCGGATCGTGCGGCTCGGCCAGGACGTCGACCGCACGGGTCGGCTCGCCCCCGAGGCGCTGGAGCGCACCTTCGCGGCGTGCCGCGAGTACGCCGAGGTCATCAAGACGCACGGCGCCCGGCGGACCCGGTTCGTCGCCACCTCCGCCTCCCGCGACGCGGAGAACCGCGACGACTTCGTACGGGGCGTCCTCGACATCCTGGGCGTGGAGCCGGAGGTGATCACCGGTGACCAGGAGGCCGAGTTCTCCTTCACCGGCGCCACCAAGGAGCTGACGGGCCGCGCGGACCTCACCGGGCCCTACCTGGTCGTGGACATCGGCGGCGGCTCCACGGAGTTCGTCGTCGGCGACGACGGGGTACGGGCCGCCCGTTCCGTCGACATCGGCTGCGTACGGATGACCGAGCGCCACCTGGTGCGCGACGGCGTCGTCTCGGACCCGCCCGCCCCCGACCGGATCGCCGCCATACAGGCCGACATCCGGGCCGCGCTCGACCTCGCCGAGGAGACCGTGCCGCTGCGCGAGGCGCACACCCTCGTCGGGCTCGCGGGGTCGGTGACGACCGTGGCCGCGATCGCGCTGGGCCTGAAGGAGTACGACTCGGCGGCCATCCACCACTCCCGCGTCCCGTACGAGCGGGTCAGGGAGATCACCGGCGAGCTGCTGGCCGCGACGCACGACGAGCGGGCCGCGATCCCGGTCATGCACCCGGGCCGGGTCGACGTGATCGGCGCCGGAGCACTCGTCCTGCTGGAGATCATGGAGCGCACCGGGGCCCGGGAAGTGGTGGTCAGCGAGCACGACATCCTCGACGGGATCGCCTGGTCCACCGCCTGACGGAAGAACTTCGTGAAGTTCTTCACAAGGAATTGGGGCCTCTGGGCCTGCGAATCAGGGACCAAAGGCCCTCTGGAGGCTCAACTCCGGGGGGCTGCCCGCATTTCGGACGGCTTCGGCGGCGTCTCGTCCGGGTGAACCGGCCCCTGGGCCGACCGGTGGTTCGGCCCCCGGAACGTGGCATGCGACCAGCTCACGGGGGGTTTCCAACGTCCCGCCGTACACCGTGGTTCCCCCGCCGTGCCATGACCTGGATCACGTGGGCGGCGGAGTGTAGCAGAGGTGCCCGAAGTGCTTGTGAAGGGGCTCACGAGCCACCCCCGTCCGAGGGGTGGATACTCGATGGCATGAGCACCACGGAGCGTCCCAGGATCCTCGTAGTAGGCGGTGGGTACGTAGGCCTGTACGCAGCACGGCGCATTCTCAAGAAGATGCGCTACGCGGAAGCGACCGTCACGGTCGTCGACCCGCGCTCGTACATGACGTACCAGCCCTTCCTCCCCGAAGCTGCCGCCGGCAGCATCTCGCCGAGGCACGTCGTCGTACCCCTGCGACGCGTCCTGCCCAAGGCCGAGGTGCTCACCGGTCGGGTCACGACCATCGATCAGGACCGCAAGGTCGCCACCGTCGCGCCGCTCGTCGGCGAGGCGTACGAGCTGCCCTTCGACTACCTGGTCGTCGCCCTCGGCGCGGTTTCCCGCACCTTCCCGATCCCCGGCCTGGCCGAGCAGGGCATCGGCATGAAGGGCGTGGAGGAGGCCATCGGCCTTCGCAACCACGTCCTGGAACAGCTGGACAAGGCCGACTCCACGACCGACGAGAACGTCCGCCGCAAGGCGCTGACCTTCGTCTTCGTGGGTGGCGGCTTCGCCGGCGCCGAGACCATCGGCGAGGTGGAGGACATGGCCCGCGACGCGGCCAAGTACTACACCAGCGTCAAGCGCGAGGACATGCGCTTCCTGCTCGTCGACGTGGCCGACAAGATCCTCCCCGAGGTCGGGCCCGAGCTCGGCAAGTGGGGCAAGGAGCACCTCGAGGCCCGCGGCATCGAGGTCTACCTCAAGACCGGCATGGACTCCTGCGTCGACGGCCACGTGGTGCTGAACAACGGCCTCGAGGTCGACTCCAACACCATCGTGTGGACCGCCGGCGTGAAGCCGAACCCGGCGCTGGCCCGCTACGGCCTGCCGCTCGGCCCCCGCGGCCACGTGGACACCCAGACGACGCTCCAGGTGCAGGGCACGGACTACATCTGGGCCGCGGGCGACAACGCCCAGGTCCCGGACGTCGCCGCCCGCAAGGCCGGCGTCGAGAACGCCTGGTGCCCGCCGAACGCCCAGCACGCGCTGCGCCAGGCCAAGGTCCTCGGCGACAACGTGGTCTCCGGCATGCGGGGCTTCCCGCAGAAGGAGTACAGCCACGCCAACAAGGGCGCGGTCGCCGGCCTCGGCCTGCACAAGGGCGTCGCGATGATCGTCATGGGCAAGATGAAGATCAAGCTCAAGGGCCGTCTCGCCTGGTACATGCACCGTGGCTACCACGGTCTGGCCGTGCCCACCTGGAACCGCAAGATCCGCGTCGTCGCCGACTGGACCCTCGCGATGTTCCTCAAGCGCGAGGTCGTCTCGCTCGGCGCCATGGAGACTCCGCGCGAGGAGTTCTACGAGGCCGCCAAGCCCGCCCCGGCCCCCGCCGCCACGACGGGCGCGCCCGCCGGCAACGAGAAGGCCAAGGCGTCCTGACGCCGCTCCGCCGGCCGTAGACGCCGGGCAGTACGCACAACGCGCAGCCCGAAGGGGCCGCCCGCCATCCGTGGTGCGGGCGGCCCCTTCGGCGTACGCGCGACGGACCGGCCGCACGGGGAATGCCACAGGGTGTCCGCAGGTGTTATCTGGGGTGAACGCTCAGTGATCCGGGCAACACTGTCACGGAGGTGTGCACCATGGCCGACGCCGCCCTGCGGCTGACCACGCTCGCCGAGGAACTTCTCGGAACCCCCCTACCGGTCCGCGTACGCGCCTGGGACGGCAGCGAGGCCGGACCCGCCGACGCGCCCGTCCTCGTCGTCCGAAGCCGCCGCGCCCTGCGCCGCCTGCTGTGGAAGCCGGGCGAACTCGGCCTGGCCCGCGCGTGGGTGGCGGGCGAGCTCGACATCGAGGGCGACCTGTACGAGGCCCTCGACCGCATCGCCGGGCTCCTCTGGGACCGCGGGGCCGGGACGAAGTCCGTCGTCCACGCCCTCCAGGCGGTGCGCGACCCGCGCCTGCGCGCCGGCGCCCGCGAGCTGATCGGCCTCGCCGGGCCCTGGCCCCCGCCGCCCCCGCCGGCCGAGGAGGTCAGACGCCGCAGCGGGCCGCTGCACACCAAGCGGCGCGACAAGGAGGCGATCAGCCACCACTACGACGTGGGCAACGACTTCTACGGGCTGGTGCTCGGACCCTCGATGGTCTACTCGTGCGCGTACTTCGGCGACGGCGGCGGGGGGACCACCCTCGAAGAGGCCCAGCACGCCAAGCTGGACCTGATCAGCCGCAAGCTCGGCCTCCGGGACGGGACCCGGCTGCTGGACGTGGGCTGCGGCTGGGGCTCCATGGCGATCCACGCGGCGCGCGAGTACGGCGCCCGGGTCACCGGCGTCACGCTGTCCAAGGAGCAGGCCGCGTACGCCCGCAAGCGCGTCGCCGACGAGGGCCTGGCCGACCTCGTCGAGATCCGGGTGCAGGACTACCGGGACGTCAGCGACGGCCCGTACGACGCCATTTCGTCGATCGGCATGGCCGAACACGTCGGCTCGGTCCAGTACCGGCAGTACGCCCACGACCTGTTCGCCCTGCTGAAGCCGGGCGGGCGGCTGCTCAACCACCAGATCGCGCGTCGCCCCGAGCCGAACGAAGCGGCGTACCAGGTGGACGAGTTCATCGACGCGTACGTCTTCCCCGACGGCGAGCTCGCGCCGCTCGGCCGCACCGTGGGGACGCTGGAGGACGCGGGCTTCGAGGTCCGCGACGTCGAGTCGATCCGCGAGCACTACGCCCTGACGCTGCGCCGGTGGGTCGCGAACCTGGAGGACAACTGGTCCGGGGCGGTACGGGCGACCTCCCTGGGCAGGGCCCGCGTCTGGCGGCTCTACATGGCCGCCTCCGCGCTCTCCTTCGAGCGCAACAAGATCGGCGTCAACCAGGTCCTCGCCGTACGGCCCGGCAAGGACGGTACGTCGGGGATGCCGCTGCGGGCCCGGACCTGGAACCCGGCGGCCCCGTAACGGGCCCCGCCCGCCCGGGCACGGTGAAGGGCCGGCCCCCGTGGACCGGCCCTTCACTCCGTGCTCGCCCCGCGGCGTACCCCTACTCGGCCTTGATGGCGTCGAGCATGTTCAGCTTCGCCGCGCTGCGGGCCGGCCACATCGCCGCCAGCACGCCGACGACCGCCGCCAGCAGCAGGAAGACGCCGATCCGGTCCCAGGGCAGGACCAGGGCGTAACCCGGCACCTGGTCACGGACCGTCTGGCCGATGGCCCAGCCCAGGAACGTACCGAGGCCGACGCCGATCACCGCGCCGAAGAGCGAGATGACCACGGCCTCCAGCCGGATCATGGTCTTGACCCTGCGGCGGTCGAGACCGATCGCGCGCAGCATGCCGATCTCCTGCTGACGCTCGAAGACGGACATCGCCAGGGTGTTGATGACACCGAGCACCGCGATCAGCAGGGCCATGCCCAGCAGGCCGTACATGATGTTCAGCATCGTGTTGATCATGCCGCCGAACTGGTTGCGGATGTCCTGCTGGTCCATCACGCTGATCGCCGGGTTCTGCCCGAGCGCGTCCACGAGCGCCTTCTCGTTCGCCTCGCTCGCGCCGCCGTCCGTCTTCACCCAGATCTCGCGGATGTACGGCTTGGTCTGGTGCTCGACGACGGTCTTCTGGTCGATGAGGACCGGCGAGAGGAACTCGTTGCCCTTGTACGTCGCGCCGACCGTCAGCTTCCCCTTCTTGCCGTCGGCCCACTCCACGGGCACGCTGTCGCCGACCGTGAAGCCGCGGCTCTTCGCCGTCTTGTCGTCGACCGCGATCGCGCCCTCGGCGAGCGAGTCCAGCGAGCCGGCGACCGGCGTGACGTTGATGAGCCGCTCGATGTCGCCCGGCGTGACACCGGAGGCCGCGGCCCACTCGCCCTTCAGCTCGAAGTCGGCCGCCGCCTGCGGGGACACCGCGGACACGCCCGGCGCCTTCTCCAGCGCGGTGAGCGCCGACGTGTCCAGCGGACCGCCGCCGGCCATCGTGAACATGTAGTCGGCCTTGATGTTGTCCGTGGTCATCTTGTCCACGGCCCGGCCCATCGTGACACCCAGCACGGACAGCCCGGTGACCAGGGTGAGGCCGATGGCCAGCGCCGACGCGGTGGCTCCGGTGCGCCGCGGGTTGCGGACCGCGTTCTGGCCGGCGAGCGTGCCGGACACCCCGAAGAGCTTGCCGATCAGCGGCCGTACGAGCGCGATGACCGGGCGGGACAGCAGCGGGATCAGCACGATGATGCCGATCAGCGCGAAGAACGCGCCGGCCCCGATGAGCATCCGGCCGTCCTTGCCGGCCGCCGCGCCGGCGAGGATGCCGGCCGCGCCCAGCAGCGTGATGAAACCGCCGATGGAGTTGCGTACGACGAGCGACTTGGTGGTCGCCACAGCGTGCACGCTGCTCATCGCCGCCACCGGCGGGATCTTCGCGGCCCGGCGGGCGGGCAGCCAGGCGGCGAGCATGGTGACCAGGACGCCGACCGCGAAGGCGGCGCCGATCGCGGTGGGCGAGACGATCAGCGGACCGGCCGGCATCTTCGCGCCGAACATGGACATCGCGGAGCGCAGCCCGGTCGCGAGACCGAGTCCGAGGGCGAAGCCGACCACCGAGGCGATCGCGCCGACCAGCATGGCTTCGAGCAGCACGGAACGCTTGACCTGGCGGCGCGAGGCGCCGACCGCGCGCATCAGCGCCAGTTCCTTGGTGCGCTGGGCGACCAGCATCGTGAAGGTGTTGGAGATCAGGAAGACGCCGACGAAGAGCGCGATCGCGGCGAAGGCGAGCAGCACCTGGTTCAGGGCGCTCAGGCTTTCCTCGATCATCTCCGCCTGGTCGTCGGCGAGCTCCTTGCCGGTCTGCGCCTCGGCCTCCTTCGGCAGCAGCGGCTTCACCGCGTCGAGCAGCTTCTGCTCGGAGGTGCCGGAGGCGGCGGCGACCGTGACGTCCTTGAAGTGGCCGGGCGTGAGGTAGAGCTTCTGGGCGACGGCGGTGTCGAAGAGCACCAGCGAGCCGCCGGCGTTGACCTGGCCGTCCTCGGTGGTGAAGACACCGGAGAGGGTGTACTCCTTCACCGGGCCGTTGGTCGCGACGCGCACGGTGTCACCCGTGCGGTACTCGCCCTTGTCGGCGGTGGCCCGGTCGAGGGCGATCTCGCCGGCCTTCGCGGGGCCGGAGCCGTCGGTGAAGTCGTACGCCGGGTCCTCGCCGTTCGCGCCCGGCTCGAAGTTCGCGCCGGTGTTGGACCAGCCGTTGCCGATCAGCTTGCCGTCGGGGTCGGCGACCCCGGCGAAGCCGGAGACCCGGCCGGTGGCGGAGGCGACGCCGTCCAGGCCCTGGATCTTCTTCAGGGTCCGGGCGTCTATGCCCTGGTCCTTCTTGCCGTTCTCGAGGTCGGGGTACGTGGTGACCGCGACGGCGACGTCCTTGTAGCTCTTCGCGGACTGGTTGCTGTAGGCGTTGGAGAGGGTGTCGGTGAAGACCAGGGTGCCGGACACGAAGGCCACGCCGAGCATTACGGCGAGCACGGTCATCAGCAGCCTGGCCTTGTGCGCGAGCACATTGCGCAGGGCGGTACGGAGCATGTTTCTGTCAGTCCTGGGGTGGGGGCGGCCGGGTGGAAGCGAGCGCTCGTGGGTCAGCTGGTGCGGCCCTTGGAGTCGAACTCCTTCATCCGGTCGAGGACGCCGTCCGCCGTCGGGCTCAGCATCTCGTCGACGATCCGGCCGTCGGCCAGGAAGATCACACGGTCCGCGTACGAGGCGGCCGACGGGTCGTGCGTCACCATGACGACGGTCTGGCCGAGCTCGCGCACCGAGTTCCGCAGGAAGCCGAGGACCTCGGCGCCCGAGCGCGAGTCCAGGTTTCCGGTCGGCTCGTCACCGAACATGATCTCCGGCCTGCTCGCCAGGGCGCGGGCCACGGCGACCCGCTGCTGCTGGCCGCCGGAGAGCTGCGCGGGGCGGTGGCTGAGCCGGTCGGACAGGCCGACCATGTCGATGACCGTCTTCAGCCACTCCGGGTCGGGCTTGCGGCCCGCGATGTCCATCGGCAGCGTGATGTTCTCGGCGGCGGTCAGCGTCGGCAGCAGGTTGAACGCCTGGAAGATGAAGCCGATCTTGTCCCGGCGCAGCTGCGTGAGCTGCTTGTCCTTCAGGGTGCCCAGCTCGGTCTCGCCGATCCGTACGGACCCCGAGCTGAAGGAGTCCAGACCCGCCACGCAGTGCATGAGCGTCGACTTGCCGGAACCGGACGGGCCCATGATCGCGGTGAACTCGCCCTGGCGGAAGTCCACGCTCACCCGGTCCAGGGCGACGACCTGGGTCTCGCCCTGCCCGTAGACCTTGGAAAGCTCCGTGGCGCGTGCGGCCACCGCCGTCGTGCGGTGGGCGGTGGCGGTGGGGGTGGTGGTCACGAGAGGGCACTCCTGTCGGGGACGTGTAAAGGGACCCCTTCATCGTCCCGTCCGGCGGGCGCCCGCGGATCAGCCCTCGTGCCCGTTCGGGTGGCCCTCTTGAGTCGCATCGCCGGACACACCCGTCCTCCTTTGGTATGACGCCGTCCCTGAGGCCGGCCCCGGGGCGCCCCGGGGCCCGCGGCGGCCGCGCGCAGTCGAGTTTGCGCCTTTCCCGCAGGCAGCCGTCCGTCCCCGTCCACCGCCCCCGGCATGTGCCGACAGCCCATTACGCACGCTGACACACCCTCAGGCGTCAATAAAATAAGACAACATCGGCCGGGTGTTCCGCTGTTCGGGGGAAGCGTCCGGATAGGCTCTGACCCGCGAATTGCGGAGCCGCGCACCTTGCCCGGATGGTGGAATGCAGACACGGCGAGCTTAAACCTCGCTGCCCCTCGGGGCGTGCCGGTTCGAGTCCGGCTCCGGGCACGTCACGGTCTCAGAAAGATCCTCCCCTGGCCGTAGGGTGTTCCTTTTGCTTTCCCATTACTCTTGTGTCAAGGCCACGCAGGGTGGCCATGGAGGAGTGAGATGAGGAGCAGCAACCCGGTCTTCTCGCGACGGGGCTTCAGCCGCGACAACGGCACCGCGGGCTTCACCGCGGCACCGCAGGCCGGGGGCCCCGCCGTCGGTACGGCGCAGGGCAACCCGTACGCCCAGGGCGCCCCCGCGAACCCGTACGCGACCAACCCTTACGCCCAGCAGGACACCCAGTACGGCGCCCCGCAGGCGCCCGTACGCGGCAACGTCATGACGATGGACGACGTCGTCGCGCGGACGGGCATGACGCTCGGCCTCGTGATCGCCGGCGCCACCGTCGCCTGGGTGATGGACCTCAACATGGGTCTGGCCATCGGCGCCGCTCTTGTGGCGATGGTGCTCGGGCTGGTGCAGTCCTTCAAGCGCAAGCCCGTCCCCGCCCTGATCCTGGCGTACGCCGCCTTCGAGGGCATCTTCCTCGGCGCGATCAGCAACTACGTGAACACGTACGTGGCCGAGGGCGCGGCGATGCAGGCGGTCCTGGGCACGATGGCGGTCTTCGTCACCATGCTCGTCCTGTACAAGACCCGGATCATCCGCGTCACCCAGCGCTTCACGCGCTACCTGATGATCGCCACGATCAGCTTCCTGGTCCTGACCTCCGTGAACCTGCTGTTCATGGTGTTCGGCGGCGGCGACGGCCTCGGCTTCCGCAGCGGCGGCATGGGCATCCTCTTCGGTGTCGTCGGCGTGCTGCTCGGCGCGTTCTTCCTCGCCCTGGACTTCAAGCAGGTCGAGGACGGCGTCGCCTACGGCGCTCCGCGCGAGGAGTCCTGGATGGCGGCCTTCGGCCTCACCATGACCCTGGTGTGGATCTACCTGGAGATGCTGCGGCTGGTCTCCATCCTCAGCGGCGACGACTAGTCACCGCGGGGCACCATGCGCAGGGCCCGTCCGGCGAGACGCCGGGCGGGCCCTTGCGCATGTCCGACGGCCGCGGCCGGCCGGGGGAGGGCTAGAGCAGTCGCCGGGCGGCGCGCCTCAGGTCGTACTCGTGGATGATCGCTTTCGCGTGGCCGTAGGCGAGATTGTGTTCACTCCGAAGCCAGCTCACCTTCTCCTCGAAGCGGAAGAGAGCGGGGCCGTCGTCTACGGCGCGGAGCCAGTCGGAGACTTCACGACCGGTGCAGTGGGGGATTCGGGAGAGCAGGTTCTGGTGGGTCTCTTCGGAGAAGACTTGGGACATTCGGCGCCTCCGGACGCATTGCGCGAGTGCTCCTTCATGTCACCGTGCCTGAGTGTTCGCCCGTTGGCAACAGTGCCGGAAGGGCGCGTAGGGTCGCGGAGTGCTCGATACAACGCCCCTGATGGCCGCCGTGGACCGATTCGCCGACCGGCTGCGCGCCGCCCCGCAGAGCAGGCTCCAGCGCGGGGCCGCCGCCGAAGGGCTCGCGCTGGCCAGGGAATTGTCCGTACGGGCGCAGCGGCTGGAGGAGCCGGGGCGGGAGGCGCGGATCATGCCGGACGCGGGCGTGTTCGTGGTGGCCGACCAACTCGCCGTCGCGGGTCATGACTTGGCCCAGGCGCTGCGCGCCGCCTGCGCGCCGGAACGCGGGACGGCCCCGTCCGTCGCGGCGGGACTGGACGAGGCCGTGGGCCTGGTGGAGGCGGCGGCGTGA
>NZ_VBVX01000775.1 GCF_005981925.1 Streptomyces albidochromogenes | reverse complement strand
CTCCCTCCCCCTGCGCGGACCCCTCGCGGGGGCGACAAGGGTTTTCCCCGTATCGGGTTCATCTCGCCGTTCCCTACTGTCTGCCGCACCGGCGAATCCCGTCTCCTGACCATTGGCTGTCAGGTGCATGTAAAGGGTGGGGTACGCCGGGGGACGGCCTTGACCCAGGGTCGTAGCGCCGGCGGCGGCGCACGGGCTGACCCGGCCCAGGAACCGCGCATCCGTGGCCCCCACGCCACGCGCGATTCCCGCGCCGCCCGCCCGCGCTCCGCACGTCAGTCATGAAAGGGAACACCTTGAACGGTTCCAGGCGGAGACTCATATCCGTCGTGGCCGCGACCGCCACGATCGCCGGCGTCGTTGCCACCTCCTCCGTGGCGTCCGCCGCCGCCACGGGCCCCTCCCCGA
>NZ_VBVX01000774.1 GCF_005981925.1 Streptomyces albidochromogenes | reverse complement strand
CCACGCGGGCTCCGTCGACCTGGCCATCGACGAACTCGGCCGCCCCATCCGTCTCGAACTGCACGCCGCGAGCTGGCAGGTCCGAGGCGCCGCCATCGACGGCGTGACCTGGGTCCGTACCGACCCGACCGGCACTCACGCCACCGAAGGCAACGTCCCCGCCCACGCCTTCACCGGCACATCCCCGGCCTTCCTCATCGCCACCACCCGTCTCCTGCGCCTCACCCCCGGTTCCGCCGCCACCCGTGTCCGCCTGGTCGCCTTCACCGACCCGGTCCTGGCGCCGCGCACGATCGACCAGTCCTGGGCCTTGCTGAAGAGTGAAGCGCATGCCACTGACAACGGCCCCCTGACGGTGGACGAATACCAGGTCAACGCCCTGGACACCGGCGAACAGCACCACATCCAC
>NZ_VBVX01000106.1 GCF_005981925.1 Streptomyces albidochromogenes | reverse complement strand
AGCGTCAGAGGTGTATAAGAGACAGGAGGGGGACGGCATGGCGGGCTTCGCGGTGATCGGCGGCGGCATCGCCGGACTGGCGGCAGCACTCTTCGCCGCCCGACGGGGAAACCGCGTGACGGTCTTCGAACGCGACGCCCGCGCCCCCGGCGCCGTCACCCTGGACGAGGACTTCTTCGGCTGGCGGCGCCCCGGCGTACCGCAGGCCGCCCAGCCGCACCTGATGCTCGGCGCCGCCCGCTCCGTGCTCCGCGAAGAGGCCCCGGACGTGTACGACGCGATCATGCGGCTCGGCGCCCGCGAACGGCACGAGCTGGACTGGTTCGAGGAACGGCCCCCCGCCCGCCCCGGCGACCAGCACCTCGTGACGGTCCAGGCCCGGCGCATCGTCGTCGAAACGGCGCTCACCGCCGCGCTGCGCGCCGAGCCGCGCGCCACCGTGCGCTACGGCGAGCCCGTCACCGGCCTGCTCGTCGACCCGTCGTCCGCCCCGCCGCGCGTCCGCGGGGTCCGCACGCCCCTCGGCGCGTACGAGGCCGACCTGGTGATCGACGCGGGCGGCCGCCGGTGCGCCGCGGGGGAGTGGCTGACCGGGGCGGGCTGCCGGCCCCCGGTGGTGGAGCGCCACCGCACCGGCATCGCGTACTTCTGCCGCTGGTACCGGCTGCCCGCCGGGTGCGCGGACGGGCCCGTACGCCCCTGGACCGTCGCCGGCGGAACGTTCGCCGGCTGCGCCGTCTTCCCCGCCGACAACGGGCTGTTCGCCGTCACGCTGTTCGTCCACACCGACGACCCGACCCGCGGCGCGCTCCGCGACCCCGCCGTCTTCGAAGCGGCGGCCCGCACCTTCCCGCCGGGAGAGGCATGGCTGGAACTGGGCGCCCGGCCGCTCTCCCCGGTGCTCGCGACCGCCGGTCTCGACAACCGCTGGAGCACTCTCGTCGACGATCTGGGGCCCGTCGCCACCGGCATGGTCGGCGTCGGCGACGCCGTCACCCACACCAACCCGACCATCGGCCAGGGCATGTCGCTCGCCCTGTGGGCAGCCCGCCGGGTCGCCCGGGAGACCGACCCCGGCGCGGGCCGCGACCGGGGCCGCGGCCGGGGTCCGCGCCCGGCCCCCGGCTCCCCGGACTTCGTCGCCGAGCACTACGCGTGGGCGCTGCGCACCCTCAAGCCCTGGTTCGACTTCCAGGTCGTCACCGACCGCGCCGTCGGGGAGCGTTTCGCCGTACGGGAGTTCGCCGCCGGGCCCGCCCGGGAGATGGCGGCGCTCTTCGAGTGCGCCCAGGAGGACCCGGAGGTGATGCGGGCCCGCGCCCGGGTCCGGCACCTCGTGGCGCCGCCCGCCGAGGCGTACGGCGCCCCGGAGGTCAGGGCGCGGGTCGAGGACTGGCTCGCGGCGCGCCCCGGATTCGTACCGCGCCCCGTGGGGCCGGACCGCCGCGAGTGGGACAAGATCACCGCGCCCTGAGCACGTCCGCGAGGTCGTAGCTCACCGGTTCCTCCAACTGGGCGTACGTGCAGCTCTCCGGCGTACGGTCCTCGCGCCAGCGGCGGAACCGGGCGGTGTGCCGGAAGCGGTCGCCCTCCATGTGGTCGTACGCCACCTCGCACACGGCCTCCGGGCGCAGCGCCACCCACGACAGGTCCTTCTTGCCGGACCAGCGGCTCGGCGCACCGGGCATCCGGGAGCTCTCGTGGGCGGCGCCGTCCGTCCAGGCCGCCCACGGGTGGCCCTCCGCCTCGGGCGACTCCATCCGCAGCGGCCCCAGCTCGTCGATCAGCTCCTGGCGGCGGCGCATCGGGAACGCGGCGCACACCCCGACGTGCTGGAGGGCGCCCGCGTCGTCGTAGAGGCCCAGCAGGAGCGAGCCGACGACGGCGCCGGTCTTGTGGAACCGGTACCCGGCGACCACGCAGTCCGCCGTCCGCTCGTGCTTGATCTTGTACATCAGACGGGTGTCGGGGCGGTACGGCATGGACTCCGGCTTGGCCAGCACCCCGTCCAGACCCGCGCCCTCGAAGTGCTCGAACCACTCCCTGGCCACCTCGATGTCGCTCGTCGCCGGCGCCAGATAGACGGGGGGCGGGGCCCCCTCCAGCGCCCCCGCCAGGGCGCTGCGGCGGTACACGAACGGGGCATCGAGCAGTGCCTCGTCGTCCAGGGCCAGCAGGTCGAACGCGATGAAGCTCGCGGGCGTCCGCTCGGCGAGGGTGCGCACCCGGGACGCCGCCGGATGGATGCGCTCGCTCAGCCGGTCGAAGTCGAGCCGGCCGTCGTGGACCACGACGATCTCGCCGTCCACGACGCAACGGGCGGGCAGCGCGGCGCGCAGCGACTCGACCAGCTCGGGGAAGTAGCGGGTCAGGGACTTCCCCGTCCGGCTGCCGATCTCCATCTCGTCGCCGTCCCGGTGCACGATCGCCCGGAACCCGTCCCACTTGGCCTCGTACTGCATGCCGGGCCCCGGCGGGATGGTGGCCACGGCCTTGGCGAGCATCGGTTTCACGGGCGGCATCACCGGCAGATCCATGGGTCGATTCTGCGGCTTTTCGCCGCGACTCGCCCGATGTCGCCGGGGCGTGTGGGCGGGTGTCTCACGGGAGTGCGGGCGGGCACGCCGCGGGAGCGCTCCGGTGTGCGGCCCGGGACCGACCGGCTTAGCGTGGCGGGCATGGGTGAAGCGGTGGAGCTGCATGCCGGAGAGCGGACCGTACGACTGTCGAGTCCGGACAAGATCTACTTTCCCGAGTCCGGCTACACCAAGTGGGACGTGGCCCAGTACTACCTGGCCGTCGGCGACGGGATCACCCGCGCCCTGCGGAACCGCCCGACCACGCTCGAACGCTTCCCCGAGGGCGTCGGCGGCGAGTCGTTCTTCCAAAAGCGCGTCCCGAAGAACCTCCCCGACTGGATTCCCACCGCCCGGATCGCCTTCCCCAGCGGCCGTACGGCCGACGAGATGTGCCCCACCGAGACCGCCGCCGTGCTGTGGGCCGCGAACCTGGGCTGCCTGACCTTCCACCCCTGGCCGGTACGCCGCGACCGCCCCGAGCACCCCGACGAGCTGCGCATCGACCTCGACCCGCAGCCCGGCACCGACTTCGGGGACGCGGTCAGGACCGCCCACGAACTCCACGCGCTGCTCGACGAGCACGGCCTGCGCGGCTGGCCCAAGACCTCGGGCGGCCGCGGCCTGCACGTGTACGTGCCGATCGAGCCGCGCTGGACGTTCACGGAGGTACGCCGCTGCGCCATCGCCGTCGGCCGCGAGCTCCAGCGGCGCATGCCCGACCGGGTCACCACCGCGTGGTGGAAGGAGGAGCGCGGAGAGAAGATCTTCGTCGACTACAACCAGACCGCGCGCGACCGCACCATCGCCTCCGCGTACTCCGTACGGCCGCGTCCGCACGCCCCGGTGTCCGCGCCGCTGACCTGGGACGAACTCGACGAGGCCGACCCCCGCGCCTTCGACATCGCCACCATGCCGGTGCGGTTCGCCGAAGTCGGCGACGTCCACGCGGACATGGACGACCACGCCTTCGGCCTGGAGAGCCTGCTGGAGCTCGCCGCACGCGACGAACACGACCACGGGCTGGGCGACATGCCGTACCCGCCGGACTACCCGAAGATGCCGGGCGAGCCGAAACGGGTGTCGCCGAGCCGGGCGAAGCGCGAGGGCGCGTGAGCGCCGTATGAACGCGGCACCGGGAGACGGAGCCGCTTCCGCCCACGGTGCCCACGGACGGCCGCCGACGCGCGCCGAGAAGTGGGCGGCCTTCAAGGAGTCGCCGTTCCTGCCCGCCCTCGTCCTGGTGTTCATCCTCGCCCTCGCCGCCGGGCTCTTCGCCGGCTCCTACACGTACACGATGGCCGACCCCACCCCGCGCCGGATCCCGACCGCGGTCGTCGGGGACTTCGGCGCGGGCGACGGGCGGGCGTTCGTCGCCGGTATGGAGGAGGCGCTCAACGCCTCGCTCGCGCTGACCCGCTACGCCACGGACGCCGAGGCCCGCGATGCCGTCGACGAGCAGGAGGAGTTCGCGATCCTGCGCACCGGGGGCGACGCGGTGGAGCTCGACGTGGCGGGCGCGTCCGGCGCCTCCGTCGCCCAGCTGCTCGCCGAGGCGGGCGCGGAGGTCGGCCGGCGGACCGGTGCGACGGTCGTGATCAGGGACATCAAGCCCTTGCAGGAAGGTGATCCGCGCGGCCTCGCCCTGTTCTACATCTCGCTCGCCGCCGTCATCATCGGCTTCGTCGGCGCCATCCAGCTCAGCGTGCACGCCCGCGCCCTGAACCCGGCCGAGCGGATCGCCTTCACCGTCGCCTACTCACTGCTCGGCGCGTTCGCGATCGCCGCCGTCGTGGACTGGCTGCTCGGCGCGCTCGACCTGCCGTTCGTCGAGTCGTGGCTGATCCTCGCGCTGACGATGTTCACCTCGGGCATGGTGTTCACGATGTTCAACACCCTGATCGGCCGCTGGGCGATGCTCCCCACCTGGGGCCTGATGGTGCTCCTCGGCAACCCGTCGTCGGGCGGCGCGGTGTCCTGGCCGCTGCTGCCGTCCGCACTGGGCCACATCGGCCGGTGGCTGCCGCCCGGCGCCTCGGTCAACGCGCAGCACACGGCCGTGTACTTCGAGGGCCACCAGCACCTCTTCCCCTTCCTCGTGCTGGCCGGCTGGGCGCTGGTCGCCTGCACCGTCTTCGGCGTGTACCGACACCGGCACCCCGGCGGCCGCGACCGCGTGCCCGCGCACGCGGCCGCGCCCGCCGGGGCGTGACGGCCGTCCGGAACAACCGGACCGGCTACAGCGGTTTGACGCGGATGTCGCGGTACGAGATCACGTCGGTGGTCCCGTGCACCTGGAGGCCGATGTAGCCGGACGCGTACCGCCGGCCGTCCGTCCCCGGGTCGTCGCCGCGCGGCGGGGAGAAGTCCTGCCCGCCGGTGTTGTCGAACTCGTTGATCAGGACACCGTTCCTGAAGACCGAGTAGTGCTGGCCCTCCACCCGGATCTCGTAGTCGTTCCAGGTGCCCTTGGGCGTGACGCCGGCGCCGCCCAGACCCACCCGGTCGAAGCCGTACACCGAGCCGGTCTTGTACATGTCGCCGTCCGGGCGGTCCAGGATCTGCACCTCGTGCCCGTACTTGATGGCGACCCACTCCGGACGCGGTTCCTCCGGGTGGTCGTGGACCTGCGGGAAGCGGACGAAGACGCCGGCGTTGGCGTTGCCCGTGCCCGGTGCGTCGTCGCGCCAGCGCAGCTTGAGGGAGAAGTCCTCGTAACGGCGCTCCGGGAACCACAGCATGCCCATGCCGGGCGTCGTCGTGCTGCTGGTCATGGACCCGTCCGCGTTCAGGCCGAACGAACCGCCGCCCACGTGCTGCCACTTGGCGAAGGAGGACGGCGTACCGTCGAACAGGTCGCGGTAGCCGGCGGTCTGACCGGGCTTGCCGATGCCGGACTGCCGGGCGGCGCGGTAGATCTTCCGGTGCTCCCGCTCGTCGATGACGCCGTCGTACAGCAGCTTGTCGAGGACCTTGTCGACGTGCTTGAGGAACAGCGCCTGGGAGGTCCACTCCCGCTCGTCCTCGATCAGCTCGTTGATCGTGCACCGGCCGCGGGTGATCCGGTTCGGCACGCCCGTGTCGACGGTGCCGACGACGACCGTCAGCCGCTCGTCGTGCTCGGGGCAGTTGGGCGCGGGCACGCCGCCGCCCTCCGCGATCGTGAACGCGACCTGCTTCGCGACCGACGTGTTGCCCGCCTTGTCGGTCGCGCGGTGGGCGAGTGTGTGCCGGCCGACGCGGTCGACGATCACCGGCACGGTGTACGCCAGGTACGGGCCGCCGTCGAGCGAGTACTCGACCTTGTCGACGCCCGAGCCGCCCGCGTCCGTCGCGGCGAGCGCCACCTTGGCGCTGGTGATGTACGCGCCGTCGGCGTTCTTGTCGCCGGTCACCGTCGCCGTGGTCTCCGGCGGCGTCCTGTCGTCCGTGGGCGGGGCGACCACCGTGAAGTCGACGGCCTTCTCGGCCGCCGCGTTGCCCGCCCGGTCCGTGGCCCGGTATCGGACCGTGTGCGTGCCGGTCTCGTGCACCATGACCGGGCCGCCGTACACCTGCCAGGCGCCGGACGCCCCGAGCGCGTACTCGATGGTGTTGACGCCGGACCCGGCGTCGGACGCGGTCACCGTGACCGTCGCCATGCCGAGGTACTGGCCCTCGGGGTTCTTCTCACCGCTCACCGTCGCCGAGGTCTCCGGCGGCGTCCTGTCGTCCGTGGGCGGGGCTACCACCGTGAAGTCGACGGCCTTCTCGGCGGACGTGTTGCCCGCCTTGTCGGTGGCCCGGTAGCGGATCTTGTGCGCACCGACCTGGTGGACCATGACCGGCGCGGTGTACGGCTGCCAGGCGCCGTCCGCTCCGACCGCGAACTCCACCTTGTCCACGCCCGAACCCGCGTCGGTCGCCGCGAGCGTCACCGAGGCGTGCCCGACGTACGCGCCGTCGGCGTTCTTCTCGCCCTCCACCTTCGCCGAGGTCTCCGGCGCGGTGGTGTCCTCGCCGCCGCCCTCGGTCACGGTGAGGACGCCCTGCATCGAGCCGTGTCCCGGGATCGTGCAGTGGTAGAAGTACCGGCCGGGGGTGAGGGTGACGGTGGCGGTGTGCCGGCCGCCCTGGGCGTCACTCGGGTTGGCGAGGATGTTCAGCTGTACGTCGTTGTTGTACTCCGGGTCGGAGACGTCGAACGTCAGCGTGTGCGGCATCCCGGTCGTGTTGCCGGTCGCCGCGCTGTTCTCGAAGACGATCGTCGTCTCGCCCGCCACCGCCGTCCTCGGGAAGGTCAGGTAGCGGTCGATCGGGTCGCCGGCGGTCCAGGTGAGGGTCTGGGCGGCGGCGGCCTTCGGCGCCGCCCCGTCGTCCTCGCGGCCGTACGCCGCCGTCGACGTCAGACCGAGGACCATCAGCAGGGCGGCCGCCAGCGCCGTCCACAGGTGAGGAGCTCTCCGTTTCAGCTTCACTGCCTACTCCGCCTTCCTGGCCAGGTCCGTGGCGGCCGGTGTCGGCTCACCGCCCTTGTAGGTCACGCGCCACAGCGCCGACTTGGCGTCCGAGGTGAAGAACCCGCGCCCGTAGTCGAGGATGTACAGGGAGCCGTCCGGTGCGAACTTCCAGTCCATGAGGTTGCGGATGCCGTCCGCGCCCACCGGGATGATCTTCTTCAGGGACTCGGCGTGCGTGGGCAGCCCGCCGTTGCCCACCGTCTTCGGGTCGGTCAGCACCGCGTGGCGCGGCTGGTCGCCGTCGTAGAAGTCCCCGACGAACCACTTGCCGTCCCAGTACGCGGGCCACTTGTCCTTGCTGTCGCTCGCCGCGTCGTAGCGGTAGACCGGGCCGTTCATCGTCGCCTGGCCGCCGCCCTTGAGCCACGGCAGCAGCAGCTTCTGCTCCTCCTGCTTGTAGCTCGGCACGCCGTTGGCGTCGCGCGGGTAGTCCACGCCGCCGCCCTGGGGCGAGTACCAGATGGTGTTGGGCGTGACGGGCGGGAGGTTGACCAGGCCGTCGTTGTTGGGGGACTCGTTCTTGGGCTTGGCGCAGTCGTACCAGCCCAGCGGCTTGCCCGGGTCGGGCAGGTTGCGGTCCCGGTAGGGCTGGTTGTTGCCCATGCAGTACGGCCAGCCGTGGTTGCCCGGCTTCGTGATCGCCGCGAAGGTGTCGTACTTCGCCGGGCCCCAGGTGGTGCTGGGCGCCCCCGCGTCGGGGCCGACCCATCCGGCGTACAGGATGTCGGTCTTCGGGTCGACGGCGATGCGGGCCGGGTTGCGCACGCCCATCACGTAGATCTCGCCGCGCGTCTTGCCGCCGCCCTCGTCCGGCTCCCTGCCGGTGAAGAGATTGCCCTCGGGGAGGGTGTACGTACCGTCGTCCTCGGGGTGGATCCGCAGGATCTTGCCGTTCAGGTTGTTCGTGTTGCCGGCGGTGCGGCGGGCGTCCGCGAAGGACACGCCCTTGAAGTTCGGCTCCGGGTTGTTGCCGGAGTAACCGTCGCTGAAGCGCGAGGAGTTGTTGTCACCCGTCGCGATGTAGAGGTTCTGCTTCGAGTCCCACGCCATGCCGCCGCCCGCGTGGCAGCAGCTGTGGATCTGGACCGGCCACTTCAGCAGGACCTTCTCGGAGGCGAGGTCCAGCTTGTTGGTGGCCAGGTCGAGCGTGAAGCGGGAGACGCGGCGCTCGGCCATGCGGGTGTCGCGGTTGATCCGCGCGTGGGGTGTGTAGTGCAGGTACACCCAGCCGTTGGTGAGGAAGTCGGGGTCCGTCTCGACGCCGAGCAGACCCTCCTCGTTCTTCACCAGCTCGTCGCCGCCGCCCTTGTTGCCGAAGACGGTGAGGGCGCCCGCGAGCGTCACCTTCTTGGTCTTCGGGTCGTAGACGTGGACCTGGCCCCGGCCCTTGCCGATGTCGGGGTTGTTCCAGTCGGTGACGACCGGCGCGTCGCCGTCGCCGCCGCCCCGCCCGATGTAGACGACCCGGCCGTCCTTCGCGGTCACCAGGCCGTGCGGCTCACCGATCTGGTCCGACTGCCCGGGCTGGTTGGGGGCCGTGAGGCGCTCGGCCTTGTAGTGGGCGTTGATGCCCGCCTTGCAGTCGGCGCGGGCGAGGCGCGTCGTCCACTGGAGGGCGCCGCGCAGGTGGTCGCGGAAGTCCGCCTCCTGGAAGGACTCGGCCGTTCCGCCCATGCCGGTGTAGAAGGACCGGCCGCCGTCGTAGTCGCGGCACCAGGAGACCGGGTGGTCCCAGCCGTTGGCGCTCGTCCCCGGCTTGTACGTCGCCTCCCGGACCCGGGCCACGGTGTGCACGTCGCCGGACGGGTTCTTCGTCCAGTTCAGCCACTTGTCGGGGCGCTTCCACTGCAGGGGCAGGTTCGCGGTCGCCGGGTGCTGCCGGTCGCCCACCTCCACGGTCGCGCGCTGTGCGTTCGCGGGGCCGCCCGCGGCCGGCCGGGCGCCGATCAGGCCGCCGAACCAGTCGGAGTACGGCTCCGTGCGCGCCGCGTCGTGGATGCCGAGGAATCCGCCCCCGGCCTCCATGTACGCCTCGAGGCCCGCCTCCTGCTCGGGGTCCAGGACGTCGCCGCCACCCGTCAGGAACACGACCGCGTTGAACCGGCCGAGCCGGGCGGTCGTGAAGACGGCCGCGTCGTCCGTCGCCTCGACGCGGAACCGCTGGGCCGCCGGGCCGCTCTGGCCGATCGTCTCGATGGCCTGGATACCGGCGTCGACGGTCGGCGACTCGTCGGCGCCCGCCGAGCCGTGGAACACGAGCACCCGCACGTTCGCACCGCCGGGCGGAGACGGCAGATCGGGGAGCGACAACGTTGTCTTGGGCGGAGGTTCCGGGTACGGCCTGGCGGCGGCCGAGGCGCCGCCGAGCAGGCCGAATGCGGCAACTCCGGCCGTCAGTAAGGCCGTCAGGCCGTGTCGGCTTCTTGACCGGTGATGTGGTGCGCGCTGCATGTGTTCACCCATCCCTCAGTGGTCACAGGAACAGCCGATGAAGCTAGACCTCTTTTCGCGATGCGCCAAGAGGTATGACCGGAATACCGCGAACTTTGTCCTTGGTGTGGATGAACAGGGACGCTCCCGCTACCGTGTGGCCGTCAATCTCCGATCCGCGCGTGGGGAGTTGGGCCATGGACAGACGAAGCTTCAACCGGCGGTTGCTGGCGGGCGGCGCGGTCGCGGCCGCCGGTGTGACATCGTTGTCGCTCGCCGAATCCGCCCCCTCGGCGGCGGCGGCCGAGACCCCGCCGAGAACCGCGCCGGCCGGCGGGCAGGTCCACCGGCTCAAGATGTACGCCGAGAAGCTGCCCGACGGGCAACTGGGTTACGGGTTCGAGAAGGGCAAGGCGTCGGTGCCGGGGCCGTTGATCGAGCTGGTCGAGGGCGACACCGTGCACATCGAGTTCGAGAACACCCTGGACGTGCCCGCCAGTCTGCATGTGCACGGCGTCGACTACGACGTGGCGAGCGACGGCACGAAACTGAGCAGGAGTCATGTGGAGCCGGGCGGCACCCGGACGTACACCTGGCGCACCCACCTGCCGGGGCGGCGCAAGGACGGCACCTGGCGGTCCGGCAGTGCCGGGTACTGGCACTACCACGACCACGTGGTGGGAACGGACCACGGGACCGGCGGTATCCGCAAGGGCCTGTACGGCGGGGTGATCGTGCGGCGCAAGGGCGACATCCTGCCGGACAAGACCTTCACCATCGTCTTCAACGACATGACGATCAACAACAGGCCCGGGCACCAGAGCCCCGACTTCGAGGCGACGGTGGGGGACCGGGTGGAGATCGTCATGATCACGCACGGCGAGTTCTACCACACGTTCCACATACACGGGCATCGGTGGGCGGACAACCGGACCGGGCTGCTGACGGGGCCCGACGATCCCAGCCGGGTGATCGACAACAAGATCACGGGCCCGGCCGACTCGTTCGGTTTCCAGATCATCGCCGGGGAGCACGTCGGGGCCGGTGCGTGGATGTACCACTGCCATGTGCAGAGCCACTCCGACATGGGCATGGCCGGTCTGTTCCTGGTGGCCAAGCCGGACGGGACGATCCCCGGGTACGAGCCGCACCACCCGCAGGAGCACCGGCACTAGGCGCGGTTGTCGCGGTGGCGGTCCGGTGGCGTCGAGCGCCTGTCCAGCGGTCGTCGGACCGTCGTCGAGCGGCCGTCGAGCCGCCGACGGGAGGGCGACGAGCGGGCGTTGATGGGACGTTCAGCGGACGTTGATCTCCGCCGGGAAGGGTGGGGCGCATGTTCACCACTACCGAACTCTCCTGGCAGGAGACCGCGTTGTGCGCCCAGGCCGGCCCCGAGTTCTTCTTTCCGGCCCCCGGCAGCTCCACCCGCGAGGCCAAGCAGCTCTGCGGCGCGTGCGAAGGGCGGGTGGCCTGTCTGGAGTACGCGCTCACGAACGACGAGCGGTTCGGCGTCTGGGGCGGACTGTCCGAGCAGGAGAGACTGCGGCTGCGGCGCGGCTCGCGCTGAGCGTCCGCCCGGGCCCTCTGGCACACGGACGGTGCGCCGTACATGCTGAAGGCCGCACCGTCCGCGAGCGGGGGAGACGCCATGAAGGAGTACGACTACGTTGTGGTGGGCGCGGGTTCGGCGGGATGCGTCCTCGCCGCCCGCCTCTCCGAGGACCCCGCGGTGCGCGTCGCGGTCGTCGAGTCGGGGGGCCGGGACCGCCGACCCGAGATCCGGATCCCCGCCGCCTTCCCCAAGCTCTTCAAGACGGCGTACGACTGGAACTTCAGCACCGCCGAGCAGCACGGGCTGGGGGGCCGCGAGCTGTACTGGCCGCGCGGTCACGTGGTGGGCGGCTGCTCGTCGGTCAACGCGATGATGTGGGTGCGCGGGCACCGCGACGACTACGACGCGTGGGGCGAGGCGGCGGGGGACGCCTGGTCGTACGACGGCATCGAGCCCTACTTCCGGCGCGCGGAGCGGTGGACGGGGGACGGCGAAGGGCGTTCCGTGTACGGGACGCGGGGGCCCATGGTCATATCGCCGCCGCGTGATCCCAACCCGACCACCGCCGCCTTCCTCGACGCCTGCCGCCACGCCGGGATGGCCGAGCTGGCGGAACTCAACGTGCCCGAACCCAGCGGGTTCGCGCTGACCCCCGTCAACCAGCGCGCGGGACGCCGGTGGAGCACGGCCGACGGCTACCTGAAGCCGGCCGCCCGGCGGCGGAACCTGGACATCCGCACGGGCGCCCGGGTACGCCGGCTGGCCTTCGAGGGCGGCCGCGTCCGGGGCGTGGTGACGGAGGCCGGTACGGTGCTGCGCGCCCGGCGGGAGGTGATCCTCAGCGCGGGGGCCGTCGGGTCGCCGCACCTGCTGATGCTCTCGGGCATCGGGGACCCGGACCAGCTCCGCGAGGCCGGTGTGCGGGTGCGGGCGGCCTCGCCCGACGTCGGGCGGCACCTGCGGGACCACCTGTCCACGGCCGTCACCGTGCGCTGCCCGCTCCCGGTCACCCTGACGGGCGCGGACACGCTCGCCAACGCCGCGCGGTTCCTGCTGGCCGGGCGCGGGCCGCTCACCTCGAACGTGGGCGAGGCCGTCGCGTTCGTGCGCAGTACGCCGGACCTCGCGGCGCCCGACCTGGAGCTGATCTACGCGCCCGGGCCGTTCGTCGACCACGGCCTCACACCGCCCGCCGAGCACGGCGTCACGATCGGCGTGATCCTGCTCCAGCCCCGCAGCGAGGGGCGCATCAGCCTGACCGGGGACCGGGTGGGCGCGGCGCCCCGCATCGACCCCGGCTATCTGACGGACGCGTCCGATCTGCGGCGGCTGGTGGCCGGGGTGCGGCAGGCCGAAGCGCTGCTGGCGGACCGCGCCTTCGCGCCGTACACGGCGGGGCCCATGGCGCCGTACCCGGGTGTCGTCGACGACAAGGCGCTGGCGCGGGCGGTCCGGGAGTCCGCCCAGACGCTCTACCACCCCGTCGGCACCTGCCGGATGGGCACCGACGAGGGGTCGGTGACCGACCCCCGGCTGCGGGTCAGAGGAGTGGAAGGACTGCGGGTCGTCGACGCGTCGGTGATGCCCGGGATCACCCGGGGCCACACGCAGGCCCCCACGGTGGCCATCGCCGAGAAGGCGGCGGAGCTGATACGTCAGGACGCGCGGGCGTAGCTCAGGACGCCGGGATCCGGAACGTCTCGCCGTACATCCGCCACACCAGCGGCGGTTCGAGGTCCAGGTTGCCGGCGCGCAGGAACTCGCGCTGCGCGGTGTCGATGCGCGAGGTGTCCTTGTGGCCCTTCTTCACCTTCATCACCGCGCGTCCGGCGTCCAGGACGGCGTTCAGGTACGCCTGCTCCCCGCCGCCCTCGGCGACCGTCTTCGCGGACCTCATGGCCGCCTCGCGGATGCCGTAGAAGCCCTTGGGGCCGACGCCCGGGCCGTGCAGCACCATCGCGTCGTAGTAGATGAACTGGCCGAGTGTGCCGAGGCCGTCCATCTTCGCCTGGCGGACCGCTGGCCGGAAGTAGATCCGGTCCCGGGTCTCGTCCTGCGCCCTGCGGAACGCCGGGCTCTCGGCGGCCTTCGCCCAGGCGGCGCGGAAGCCGGGGTCGAGGCCCTCGTGGGACGCGGTGCCGTCCACCGCGCGCAGGGCGGGCAGGTACGGGGCGAGCGGGTTGTCCGGGTGGTCCTCGGTGTAGCCCTCGACGAGCTGCAGCATGTCGTTGGTGCCGGAGCAGAAACCGACGACACCGGCCGTGTAGCCGCAGCCGTCGCCGATGTCCTCGATGGTGTCGTACTGACCGCGCCAGTCCAGGGTGGAGTTCTCCGCGCTCGCCACGATCTGCGAGGCGATCTCCTTCTTGGCGGGAGCCGCGAGACCGGCAGGCATCCGGGCGATCCGCTCGTCCGCCTCCTTCTGCGCGCGTATCTCCTGGGCTGTCCGCTTCTTGTGCTTGCTCGTCGGTCCGTCCGTCGTCAGGTCGCCGGCCGAGGACGGCACGTCCGAGACGGGGACTTGCTCGCTCTTGCCGCCGAAGACGAGGGAGACGGCGATGGCCAGCGGTGCGCCCACGAGCGCGAGACGGGTCAGAGGTTTCACGCCGCACAGCGTACGGGGCACCCGGCCGGGCGGCGCGGGTGCTCCCCGCCTTCGCCGGCGGCCGCCGGGCGGACGCCTCGAATCCCCGCCCCGACCTGCCGGAACGCCGCGCCGCCACCCGGTGCGGGGCGTCGGTGACGCGTCCTGCGCCGGGTGGCGGCGTACAGCGGACGGCGGAGGGCGCCGGCCGGGTCAGGAGGCGGCGCGGGCGGCCAGCCGGGCCTTGCGCGCGGCCAGCTTCTCGTCGAACTTGCTCGCCTCGGCGTCCAGCCCGTTCATGTACAGGCCGAGCTCCTCCTGCGCCTTGAGGCCCTCCGGGCCGAGCCCGTCGATCTCCAGGACCTTCAGGTAGCGCAGGACGGGCTGGATCACGTCGTCGTGGTGGATGCGCATGTTGTAGATCTCGCCGATCGCCATCTGGGCGGCGGCGCGCTCGAAGCCCGGCATGCCGTGTCCGGGCATGCGGAAGTTGACCACGACGTCGCGCACGGACTGCATGGTCAGGTCCGGGGCGATCTCGAAGGCCGCGCCCAGCAGGTTGCGGTAGAAGACCATGTGCAGGTTCTCGTCGGTCGCGATGCGCGCCAGCATGCGGTCGCAGACGGGGTCGCCCGACTGGTGGCCGGTGTTGCGGTGCGAGACGCGCGTGGCGAGCTCCTGGAAGGCGACGTACGCCACGGAGTGCAGCATCGAGTGGCGGTTGTCGGACTCGAAGCCCTCCGCCATGTGCGCCATGCGGAACTGCTCCAGCTTGTCCGGGTCGACGGCGCGCGAGGTGAGCAGGTAGTCGCGCATCACGATGCCGTGCCGGCCCTCCTCGGCCGTCCAGCGGTGCACCCAGGTGCCCCAGGCGCCGTCGCGGCCGAAGAGGGTGGCGATCTCGTGGTGGTAGCTCGGCAGGTTGTCCTCGGTCAGCAGGTTCACGACGAGCGCGATCTTGCCGATGTCGGTGACCTTCGACTGCTCGGGCTCCCAGGCCTGTCCGTCGTCGAACTGGCCGGGGAAGTTGCGGCCGTCGGAGAACGGCACGTACTCGTGCGGCATCCAGTCCTTGGCGACCTTGAGATGGCGGTTGAGTTCCTTCTCCACCACCTCTTCCAGCGCGTACAGCAGTCGGGCGTCGGTCCACGCGTCCGAACTGCCGAGTTGGGGAGAGGTGATCGTCACGGGTGCTCCTGGGGACGGGGGCGGGGGAAGTACCTACGGCCTCGTAGGTTACGAGGCCGTAGGTTAAGCGGGTCGTAAGAGCTGAGCCAAGTCCCCGCTGGTAATGTCCTGATACCGTCTGTTATGCACGCAGGTCACGGGTGTATGCGGAGAGACATCTCACGCCCAAGCCGCAGCCCGAATCCCCGCGCATCACTCCATGTGCCCGGTCGCTTCCTCCTCACGCCCCAGTTCCAGCCGCCGGGTGATCCCGATCGACTCCAGGAACGGCTCGTCGTGGGACGCCACGATCAGCGCCCCCTCGTACGACCCCAGCGCCTGTGTCAGCCGGCGCACGCTCGCCATGTCCAGGTTGTTCGTCGGCTCGTCCAGCAGCAGCAACTGCGGCGCCGGCTCGGCGAGCAGCAGCGCCGCGAGCGTCGCCCGGAACCGCTCCCCGCCCGACAGCGTCCCGGCCGGCTGATCCGCCCGGGCCCCCTTGAACAGGAAGCGCGCCAGCCCCGCCCGGACGGCGTTGTTGGTCGCCGAGGGCGCGAACCGCGCCACGTTCTCGGCGACCGTCAGCCCGTCGTCCAGTACGTCGAGCCGCTGCGGCAGGAAACGCAGCGGCACGTGGGCCACCACCTCTCCCGAGACCGGCTCCAGCTCCCCGGTGATCGTGCGCAGCAGCGTCGTCTTGCCCGCCCCGTTGCGGCCCGTCAGCGCGATCCGCTCGGGACCGCGCACCTCGAACCCCCCAATGATCCCGGACCCGTACCGCAGCCCGAGGTCACGCAGCGTCAGCACCCCGCGTCCCGGGTGCACGGTGGTGTGCGGCAGTACGACGTTGATCTCGTCGTCGTCGCGCACCGCGTCCACCGCCCCGCTCAGCCGCTCCTTCGCCTCCGCCAGCTTCTCGGTGTGCATGATGCGGTGCTTGCCCGCCGACTCCTGCGCGGCACGCTTGCGGGAGTTCATGACGATCTTCGGCTCGCGCTTGCTGTCGTACATCTTCTGCCCGTACCGCTTGCGCCGGGCCAGCTTCACCTGCGCCTCGGCCAGCTCCCTCTTCTGCCGGTGGACGTCGGCCTCCGCGACGCGCACCATGCGCTCGGCCGCCTCCTGCTCGACGGCGAGGGCTTCCTCGTACGCCGTGAAGTTGCCGCCGTACCAGCGCACTTCGCCGTCCCTGAGTTCGGCGATCTGGTCGACACGTTCCAGCAGTTCACGGTCGTGGCTGACCACGATCATGACCCCTGACCACGCCTCGACCGCGGCGTACAGACGCTCCCGGGCGTGCCGGTCCAGATTGTTCGTCGGCTCGTCGAGGAGCAGTACGCCGGGACGGCGCAGCAGCAGCGCGGCCAGCCGCAGCAGCACCGACTCGCCGCCGGACACCTCGCCGATGGTCCGGTCGAGTCCGATCCGGCCGAGGCCGAGCTGGTCGAGCGTGGCGCGGGCGCGCTCCTCCACGTCCCAGTCGTCGCCGACGGCGGTGAAGTTCTCCTCGGTCGCCTCGCCCGCCTCGATCGCGTGCAGGGCGGCGCGCGTGCCGGCGATGCCGAGGGCCTCGTCCACGCGCATCGCGGTGTCGAGCACCAGGTCCTGCGGCAGGTACCCGACCTCGCCGGCGACCTGGATCCTGCCGTCGGCAGGCGTCAGTTCACCGGCGGCCAGGCGCAACAGGGTGGACTTCCCGGAGCCGTTGAGGCCGATGAGCCCGGTCCTGCCGGGTCCGACGGCCAGGTGGAAACCGTCGAAGACGGGCGTTCCGTCGGGCCAGTTGAAGGAGAGCGCGGAACAGGTGAGATGGGTGGGGAAGGTGGACAAGGGGCCTCCTGTTGCGGGAAACGAGCAAGGGCAACGGATGGAGACACCGAGGGCGCGGGACGACGTACGGCGGGAGAGTGCGGCAGTCCTCGACCGGGAGTCCGGGGGTCCGGAATCAGGCCGGCCCGTGATCGGGGCGGGAACGGCGGACAGCCCCGGTCGGGGGATGGACGGCTCAAGTGCCGAGGTCGCACGCGGCGCGCACAGACAGAAGCTGTGCGACACGGTGCCTCAGGACCTCAGACGAGCAACGTCCCACTCCGATCGACGACAACAGGGCCACGACCAAAGTACGTCGCGGCCCCGTGGAACGCCAGCCGATTATCCGCGGCCCGGCCGCGTCCCGCCCGTCACAGCGCGTCGCGCAGCAGTTCCGCCAGGTCCTGGTCGACGTCCAGGTGCAGATGCTCGCCGCCGACGGGGACGAGCGCGTGCGTGCGCTTGAGGAAGCGGCGCAGGTCGGCGGTGCGGATGTGGACCATCGCGGTCCCCTCCGCGGCGTGGAACTCCAGCACGGTCCGCCCGTACCCGTACGGCCGCACCTGTACGTCGCCCACGCCGGCCCGCGACTCGATGCCCGCCTCCAGCAGTTCGCGGGCGAACGCCCAGGACACCTCGATGCCCTCCAGGGTGGCGGCGGGCGGGAAGGCCATGCGTACGGCGAACGGGTCCGAGCGGTTGTACCGCAGGGTCGCGGCGACCGTCTCGGCCCGGGGTGTGGACGAGACCAGACGGGCCTGCACGGCTTGCTCAATCACGGGAGGCAAGGCCTGCTCCCTCTCACGGTTCGGTTGATGCGTCCTGTCACAGGGTGAGACGTAAGAACAACGAAATCCGTGCATGCGCCGGTGATGTGACCTGCGTCACTCGGTCGGTGTGCCGGGCGCCGACGCACCCTGGACGGCCTCGCGGGCGTGGGCTAGCTTCCAGCGCCATGAGGGGCATGGGGAAGACGAGACGAATGGTGTCGTTCGGACTGTGCGCGGCGGCGCTGGCCGCCGCACTGGCCGCGCCGGCGCGGGCGGACGCGACCCGTACGGAAGCGCGGCCGGCGGCTGCCGGCTGGCGGCTGAAGGACACCGGCAGGAGCGACGTACGCTTCCGCGGCCTGGCGGCGGTCGGCCGGCACGCGGCGTGGGTGGCGGGCTCCCGGGGCACGGTGCTGCGCACCGGGGACGGCGGCCGGAGCTGGCGGAACGTATCGCCTCCGGGCGCGCAGGACCTGGAGTTCCGCGACGTCGAGGCGTTCGACGGCCGGCGCGCGGTGGTGCTGGCGATCGGCGAGGGCGAGGCGTCCCGGATCCTGCGCACCGACGACGGGGGCGCGACCTGGACCGAGAGCTTCCGCAACAACGACCCGAGGGCGTTCTACGACTGCGTCACCTTCTTCGACAGCCGCAACGGACTCGCGATGAGCGACCCGGTCGACGGCAAGTACCGCATCCTGTCCACCGGCGACGGCGGCAGGTCATGGACGGTCCTGCCGGACGCGGGCATGCCCGCCGCCCAGCCGGGCGAGGCGGGCTTCGCGGCGAGCGGCCAGTGCCTGGTCAGCGCCGGGCCGCGCGATGTGTGGCTGGCGACGGGCGGAGGGGCGACCGGCCGGGTGCTGCACTCCGCCGACCGCGGCCTGACCTGGACCGCGACCGAGACCGGCATCCCGGCGGACGACCCGGCGCGGGGCGTCTTCGCCCTGGCCTTCCGCGACCGGCGCCACGGGATCGCGGTCGGCGGCGACTACCGGGCGGGCGAGCCGTCGCCCCACGCGGCGGCGCGGACCGGCGACGGCGGCGGGACCTGGCGGCAGTCGGCCGCCCCGCCCCCGGCGTACCGCTCGGGCGTGAGCTGGCTGCCGCGCACCCGCTCCGGCGCACTGGCGGTCGGCCCCACGGGCACGGACCTCACGCGGGACGGCGGCCGCACCTGGCGGACGATCGACACCGGCTCGTACGACACGGTCGACTGCGCCCGTGACGCCGCCTGCTGGGCCTCGGGCGAGAAGGGGCGGGTGGCCCGGCTGGAACGCTGACGGGGAGGCCCGGCGGGGCGCAGCCCCGCCGGCGCCCCGCCGCCGGGCCTACGCCGGCGGCAACTGCTGCCGGTACGGGGCGAGTGCGGGCGCCGTCTTCGTCGCCACGAACTCCGTGATCCGGTACGCGCACACGCCCGCCACCGTGAACGGGTCCGCCGCCGCGATCTCCTCGATCCGCGCCCGGTCGTCCGCGACGGCCAGGATCACTCCGCCGTCACGCGGCTGCTTGCGCCCCGAGGCGATGAACACCCCCGCCTCGTACTGCGCGTCCAGCCACTCCACGTGCGCCGCCAGCAGCTCGTCGACGCGCTCGACGGGTGCGGTGTAGGTCAACTCCAGTACGAACATGATCGCCAGGCTACCCCGTACGCTCTGACCACTATGAAGAGCCTGCGTTCCCCCGCCGACGAAGCCGAAGCCCGAGCCGTTCAGGACGAACTGCGCGGCCGCGTGGTGCTCGACGAGCCCGGCCCGCCCCCCGGCGCCGGCCTGGTCACGGGCGTGGACGTGGCGTACGACGACGAGCGTGACGTCGTCGCCGCGGCGGCGGTCGTGCTCGACGCCGCGACGCTCGCCGTCGTCGAGGAGGCCACGGCGGTCGGCCGCGTCGCGTTCCCGTACGTTCCCGGCCTGCTCGCGTTCCGGGAGCTGCCGACGGTGATCGCGGCGCTCGAATCCCTGTCGGCGGACCCGGGGCTCGTGGTCTGCGACGGGTACGGCCTGGCGCATCCGCGCCGGTTCGGCCTGGCCAGTCACCTCGGCGTCGTGACGGGCCTCACGACCATCGGCGTGGCCAAGAACCCCTTCACGTTCACCTACGCGCAGCCGGGGCAGCGCCGAGGCTCCCAGTCGCCCCTCCTCGCCGAGGACGGCGAGGAAGTGGGCCGCGCGCTGCGTACTCAGGACGGCGTGAAGCCGGTGTTCGTCTCCGTCGGCCACCGGGTGGGCCTCGACAACGCCTGCGCGCACACCCTGCGGCTGGCCTCGGCCTTCCGGCTCCCGGAGTCGACGCGCGCGGCGGACACCCTGTGCCGGCGGGCACTGGGCGAGGCGCTCGGTGCCGGATTCGGAACAAGCACGTAACTGAGTAGGTGTACGGATGTTTGAACTGTCGTAATCGGACAGAGTGATCGTATGACGATGTATACGCACCCCGAGTACCCCACGCACCCCACGCCGCCGCGGGCGGCCGAGTCCGTGACCGTCCACCGCGCCGGCCGCCGCACGAACCTGGTCGTCCTGGTCGGCGGTCTGGCCGCGCTGGGCTGGACCGGCGGGATCATCTACACGCTCGCGGGCTGGTTCACCGGCCACTGACGGGGGCCGCGCGCGTCACCCCCGGACGCGTCACCCCCGCCCTCGGGGCGCGTTGCCCCGCCGCGGAGCAGCCCCCGGG
>NZ_VBVX01000105.1 GCF_005981925.1 Streptomyces albidochromogenes | reverse complement strand
GCCGAGCTACTGACCCCGGCATGACGGCCCCCAGCGCCCCGTAGGATGGAGGACATGGCGAAGACCGGTACGACGACCCAGGGGCTGCGCGCGGCGATCGAGCGCAGCGGCTACTACCCGGCCCTCGTGGCCGAAGCGGTGGAGGCCGCTGTAGGCGGCGAACCGGTCGCCTCATACCTCGTGCACCAGGAGACGACGTTCGACTCCAACGAGGTCCGCCGGCACGTCACGGTCCTCGTCCTGACCGGCAACCGCTTCATCGTCAGCCACACCGACGAGCAGGCCGCCGACACCACCTCCCCGGCGCCGTACGCCACCACCTCCACCGAGTCGGTCAAGCTCGACCGGATCTCCTCCGTCGTGGTCAGCCGCGTCGTCGCCAATCCGGAGAAGTACGTTCCGGGCACCCTGCCCCGCGAGGTCGTCCTGACCATCGGCTGGGGCGCCGTGTCCCGCATCGACCTGGAGCCCGCCGCCTGCGGCGACCCGAACTGCGAGGCGGACCACGGGTACACCGGCAACACCACCGCCGACGACCTGAGCCTGCGCGTCAGCGAGGCCGGCGACGGCCCGGACACCGTGCGCCAGACGCTCGCCTTCGCCCAGGCGCTCTCCGAAGCGACCGCCGCGGCCGACCGCTGATGGCGCAGCCCGCCTGGTCCGACCCGGTTCCGCTCGCCCTGGACACCGCGCCCGCCCCCGAGTACGGCAGCGGCTCGCTCGCCGACCTCCTGCCGACCCTGGCGGCAGGCATGGACGTACCCGGCACGACCGCCGCGATCCCCGAGCTGACCCCCGCCGACCGCAACTGCGTGTTCCTGATCGACGGCCTCGGCTGGGAGCAGATCAAGGCGCACCCGGAGGAGGCCCCGTACCTCCACTCCCTCCTCGGCACCTCGCGCGGCGGCACCGGCCGCCCGCTCACGGCGGGCTTCCCCGCCACCACCGCGACCTCGCTCGCCTCGGTCGG
Organism: Streptomyces albidochromogenes; assembly: GCF_005981925.1. Taxonomy (GTDB): domain Bacteria; phylum Actinomycetota; class Actinomycetes; order Streptomycetales; family Streptomycetaceae; genus Streptomyces; species Streptomyces albidochromogenes. The sequence continues at coordinate 19,099 of NZ_VBVX01000105.1, read as the reverse complement.
CACCGGCCTGCCGCCCGGCGCGCACGGCCTGCCCGGCTACACCGTCCGCGACCCGCAGACCGGCGCGCTGATGAACCAGCTGCGCTGGAAGCCGTGGACCGACCCGCACGTCTGGCAGCCGTACCCCACGGTCTTCCAGCTCGCCGACGCCGCGGGCGTGCACACCGCGCAGGTCTCCTCGCCCGACTTCCAGCACACCCCGCTGACCAAGATCGCGCTGAGCGGCGGTACCTTCCGCGGCAAGCTCACCGGCGAGGACCGGATGGACCTGGCCGCCGCCGAACTGGCCGCCGGGGACCGCTCGCTGGTCTACACGTACTACAGCGAGGTCGACGGCAAGGGCCACCGCTTCGGCATCGACTCCGACGCCTGGCGCGGCCAGCTGATGTACGTCGACCGGCTCGCCCAGCGCCTCGCCGAGCAGCTCCCGCCCCGTTCGGCCCTCTACATCACCGCAGACCACGGCATGATCGACATTCCCTTCGACGAGGAGTCGCGCATCGACTTCGACGAGGACTGGGAGCTCGGCGCCGGTGTCGCCCTGCTGGGCGGCGAGGGCCGGGCCCGCCATGTGTACGCCGTCCCGGGCGCCGAGAGCGACGTGCTCACCGTCTGGCGCGAGGTGCTGGGCGAGCAGTTCTGGGTGGCGAGCCGGGACGAGGCGATCGCGGCCGGCTGGTTCGGCCCGGACATCGACGAGCGGGTGCGGGGGCGCATCGGCGACGTCGTCGCCGCGGCCCACGACGACGTCGTGGTCGTCGCGTCGCGCCGCGAGCCGCACGAGTCCGCGATGGTGGGCATGCACGGTTCCATGACCGCCGCCGAGCAGCTCGTCCCGCTCATCGAAGTCCGCCCGTAACCTCCCGCCTGTGCCCGTACAGACCCGAAAGGTCCGCAACCCCTCATGCCCGAGCTGGTGTTCTTCTCCGGAACGATGGACTGCGGAAAGAGCACCCTCGCTCTTCAGATCGAGCACAACCGGTCTACGCGCGGCCTCCAGGGCATGATCTTCACGCGCGACGACCGGGCGGGCGAGGGCAAGCTCTCCTCCCGCCTGGGCCTGGTCACCGACGCCGTCGAGGCGGCCGACGGCTTCGACTTCTACGCGTACCTCGTCGCCCACCTCTCCCAGGGCAACCGCGCCGACTACGTGATCGTCGACGAGGCGCAGTTCCTCGCCGGCGAGCAGATCGACCAGCTCGCCCGCGTCGTCGACGACCTGGAGCTCGACGTCTTCGCCTTCGGGATCACCACCGACTTCCGCTCCAAGCTCTTCCCCGGCTCGCAGCGCCTGGTCGAACTCGCCGACCGGGTCGAGGTGCTCCAGGTCGAGGCGCTGTGCTGGTGCGGCGCGCGGGCCACGCACAACGCCCGCACCATAGGCGGCGAGATGGTCGTCGAGGGCGCCCAGGTCGTCGTCGGGGACGTCAACCAGGCACCGGGCGAGATCGGTTACGAGGTGTTGTGCCGCCGCCACCACCGGCGCCGGATGACGGCCGCCGCCGCGCACGCCGGGGCCCTGTCGCCCGACGTGCTGCCCGTCGACCCGTCCTCCCTCACCGAACCGGTCAGCCGCCCGGCGTCGTCACGATCGTGAACACCGCGCCCTCGGGGTCCGAGACGGCCGCCGCGCGCCCGTTGACCGTCTCGTGGGGCGGTCGCAGCACGTGCCCGCCCAGCTCGATCACCAGGCGGGCCGACTCGTCGGTGTCCGCGACCTCGAAGTACGTCATCCAGTGCGCGCCGCGATCCCGCGGCAGGTCCTGACCCACGCCCCGCACCGACGCCACCGGGCAGCCGCCGAGACGCAGCGTCAGCCGGTCCGGGCCGGCCGGCTCCGCCTCGTACCCGAAGACGGCGGCGTAGAACTTGCCGACCGTGGACGCCTCGCGCGTCATCAGCTCGTTCCAGACGGGGGTGCCGGGGCTGCCGGCGACCGCCGTGCCGAGGTGGGCCGCGGCCTGCCAGACGCCGAAGACGGCGCCCGCTGGGTCGGAGGCGATCGCCATCCGGCCGGCGGCGCCCGCGTCCAGCGGTCCGACGCCGACGGTGCCGCCGTGGCTGCGGATCGACTCGGCCGTGAGATCGGCGTCGTCCGTCGCGAGGTACGGCGTCCACGCGATGGGCAGATGCCGGTCGGGCGGCAGTTGTCCGATGCCCGCGACCTCCTTGCCGTCGAGCATCGCCCGTACGTACGGGCCGAGCTGCTGCGGCCCCGGCTGGAACTCCCAGCCGAACAGGGCTCCGTAGAATTCCTGCGTGGTGGCCAGGCCGTGCACCATCAGACTCACCCAGCAGGGCGCACCGGGCGTCCGCCGCCGGGTCGCTGCCTCGGTCATCGTCACTCTCTCCTCGGACCATCGTGGTGGTCGTGCGGGAACGGGCGCTCCGTCGTGCGGCCGTGAAGGCCGTCGAGCCGCGAAGCCGTGAGGCCGTGGGCCGTCGGGCCGTGAAGGGGCGCGCCCGTGCAGATGCTTGCACCACCTGTCGTGCCGCGCGTCCCGGCCGCGCCGCTTTCTGAGGGTTGCCGCAGGAGAATGCCCGATTTGGCATTTCTCATCCCGTTCCGGCTCGATGGCCGTACGGTGTCGGTCGCAGGGAAGGCTGCGCAAGGATGGCACGTATGAATGCCATCATCACCGCAGCCGAACTCGTCGGCGAGTTGACCGCCGGCCGGCCGCCGGTTCTTCTGGACGTCCGCTACCAGATGGGCGGTCCGCACGGCCGCGCCGCGTACGAGGCGGGCCACCTCCCCGGAGCCGTCTTCGTCGACCTCGAAGCGGAACTTGCCGATCCGCCCGGTCCCGGCGGCCGTCACCCGCTCCCCGGCGTCGAGGAGTTCGGCGCGGTCATGCGGCGCGCGGGCGTCCGCCACGACACTCCCGTCGTGGTGTACGACGGCGGGCAGGGCTGGGCGGCGGCGCGGGCCTGGTGGATGCTGCGCTGGACGGGCCACTCCGACGTACGGGTCCTGGACGGCGGCCTCGCGGTGTGGCCCGGCCCGGTCGAGACGGCCGTGCCGGCCCCGGAGACCGGCGATTTCCGGCCAGTCCCCGGCGCCGTACCGCTCCTCGACGCCGACGGAGCCGCCGAACTGGCCCGCACCGGGCTGCTGCTCGACGCCCGGGCGGGCGAGCGGTACCGGGGCGAGGTGGAGCCGATCGACCGGGTCGCCGGTCACATCCCGGGCGCGGTCTCCGCCCCGACCATGGAGAACGTCGGCCCGGACGGCCGCCTGCTCCCGGCGTCCGAACTGGCCGCCCGCTTCAGGTCCCTCGGCGCCGGCGAGGACCGCCCGGTCGGCGTCTACTGCGGATCGGGCGTTTCCGCCGCGCAGCAGGTGCTGGCCCTGGAGGTCGCGGGCATCCCGGCGGCGCTGTACGTGGGGTCGTGGTCGCACTGGTCCGCCGACGGCTCCCGTCCGGTCGCCACCGGAGCCGAACCCGGCTGATTCGCGCAGGGTGGGTAACTCCGCATGCGGAAGGGCCCGTACGCCGAACGTACGGGCCCTTGCGCTCAAAGCGTCTAGTCCTGCTTCTTGCGACGCGTACCGAACACGATCTCGTCCCAGCTCGGTACGGCGGCCCGCCGCCCGGGGCGCACCCCGTCGGCCTCCGCCTGGCGGTCCGTCGTACCGGTGAGCCGGTCGCGATGACCGGCGACGGCCCGCGGCATGAGCACATCGGCGTACGCCGCACCGGCTCCGGACGCGGCGGAGGCGGCGGGCTCCTCGGCCTCCTCCGGCTCCTCCGACTCGGGTTCGGTCACGGGCGGTTCCGACGCCGGGGCCGGCCGCTCGGGCACCACCATGTCGCCGCGGAAGCTCGGTACCGCCTCCAGCAGACTGGTCAGCGAGTCCCGTTCGCCTCCGCCTGCCTCGTCCACGTCGGACGAGGGCGCGGCGGACCGCTCCAGCTGCCGGTCGAGCGAACGGTCCAACGGCCGGTCCCTGGGCAGCCGGGCGATCCGCGGCACGAACGGGAAGCTCGGCTCGGGTGCGGCGGCCGTGTCGTCCGTCTCACCGATCAGCGCGCGCGCCTCGTCGTCCACCGCCTGTACGAGCCGCCGGGGCGGGTCGTACGTCCAGCTCGCGGAGTGGGGCTCGCCCGCGACGCGGTAGACCAGCAGCACTTCCCACGTACCGTCGTCGCGCCGCCACGAGTCCCACAGGACCGTTTCCTTGTCGGCGCCGCGCAGCAGCAGGCGCTCCTGCACCGCCTCGCCGAGCTGCGGCCCGGTCCCGGTGTTCTCGCCGGGACGGCGTACGGGGGTCTTCCGCGCGCGCTCGGCCATGAAGGCGCGCTCGGCGAGCACCGGCCCTTCGAAGCGGCGTACGCGGTCGACGGGGATGCCGGCGTGCTGGGCGACCTCCTCGGCGGAGGCACCGGCCCGTATACGCGCCTGGATGTCCCGAGGGCGGAGGTGGCTCTCCACCTCGATCTCGATCTGGCCGAGACGGGCGCGGTCGTTGCGCACCGCGGCACGCAGCCGCTCATCGATCGGAAGCGTGTACTCCGTGCTGTCAGCAGCCTTCAGCACCAGTCGTGTGCCGTCATTGGAGACGGCCACGACACGCAGTTCGGGCATGGGAACCTCCCGGGTGGTGCCTGCCGACGTCACGTGCGTCGCTGCTTCCGCTAGTCGAGTGTGGCCTGCCCGGGTGCAGCCTGCCACAACCTTGCCCCGTTGCCCGGCGTGTCGGGCATCAGCCCGGGATCGCCGTTATGGCACGGTTACCGTTTCGCCACTCATGGTGACCCCTTCGTCACCGTGAGCAGTGGGCGCCCGCGATGGAGGCCGGACCCAGGGCTCGCCACAGTACTCCATTCGGGCCATGGGGGTGGACCGGCGCGCCACCGAAGTTCTCGTGGGGTACGGGAGTTGGACTCGCTCCCTTGCCTCCACAGCCCCTCTCAAGTGGCCTGCTTCACAGAATCGCCCGAAACGGAACTATCCACTTCGCCCAAATGTCCCTACCTGTTGCGGGGTGGGACAGATGGGCCAGATGGGTGAGATGGGTATTCAGAGGCTGAGCACGGACGGGAAGCCCGAGGCGGACGGGGCGGAGCCGAAGAATCCGCGACTCGACCTGAGCGTGGCTCAGGTGGCGGGCAGCGCGGTGGCCGCGGTCGTGGCGGCGGTGCTGGCGTCCCGGCTCGGTGTGTACGGGACGATCGTCGGCGCGGGAGTCGTCAGCGTCGTCGCGACCAGCGGCGGCACGGTCTTCCAGCACCTGTTCCGGCGCACCGGGGAGCAGCTCCGCGAAGTCACGGTCCACGCGAAGCCGAAGGCCCGTCAGGTGCCGGCGCGCGCACCGGCCGCCGAGGACGCGACGCGGACCGGGCTGCCGCGTACCGTCACGCCGCCGGCCGACGTGCCGGACGGGCGGTTCAACGAGGCCACCACGCACGGGACCCGGGTCCGGGGCCGGCGGAGGTCCCTCCTCGCGGCGCTCGTCGTCTTCGTCCTGGCGATGGGGGGCATCACGGCGTACGAACTGCTCTCGGGCGGCGACCTCAGCGGCGGCAGGGGCAGCACGGTCGGCAACGTCCTGCGCGGCGGCGACCGGCACCGGCAGGAGACCCCGCCCTCGCGCGCGCCGGACCCGCGGACCCCGGACAGCGGCTCGCCGTCGCCGGGCGCAGGGGCGACGGTGCCCGGCGGCCGGAGCCCGGGTTCCGGACAGGGCGCCGGGGAATCCGGCACCTCGCCCGCCCCGGGCCGGACGCCGCCGACCGCGCCGGAGGGCACGGCCGGGACCGGCGGGACGACCGGCCCGGCGACCCCCACCCCCACTCCGACGCCGTCCGCCGGGGGCGGCTCCGACGCGGGCGATCCCGGACAGGTGCCGGAGACGGGCGGCCCCGACGACGACGCGCCGGCCACCACCGCCCCGGACACGACCCCCGCGCCGTAGGGCGCGGGCGGCGGGACCTACTCGCCCAGGACGCGGCGCAGGTAGTCGTTGGCGAAGCGGCGCTCGGGATCCAGGCGGTCGCGCAGCGCCGTGAACTCGGCGAAGCGCGGGTACACCCCGGCCAGGTACTCCGCGTCGCGCGTGTGCACCTTGCCCCAGTGCGGCCGCCCGCCGTGCGCGGTCATGATCCGCTCCACGGCCGTGAAGTACGCCTGGTACGGCGTCCCCCGGTACAGGTGCACCGCGATGTACGCCGTGTCCCTCCCCGACGCCGTGGAGAGCGCGATGTCGTCCGCCGGGGCCGTACGGACCTCCACCGGGAAGCTGACTCGCAGCGGCGAGCGTTCGATCAGCGCCTTCACCTCGCGCAGCGCCGCCACCGCCGCCTCGCGCGGAACGGCGTACTCCATCTCCATGAAGCGCACCCGGCGCGGGCTTGTGAAGACCTTGTAAGGGATGTCCGTGTACGTACGGGCCGACAGCGCGCGGCTGGAGACCTTGGCGATCGCGGGGACCGCCGCGGGAAACACCCGGCCCACCGAACAGGCCACCTGGAAGACGCCGTTGGAGAGCAGCTCGTCCTCGACCCAGGCGCTGACCCGGCCGGGCGGGGCGGCGGGGCCCGCGCTGCGGTTGTTTCGCTTGGTGTTGCAGTTGCCCGTGTGGGGGAACCAGTAGAACTCGAAGTGCTCGTTCTCGGTGTACAGCTCCTCGAAGTCTGCCGTGACCCGGTCGAACGGCATCGGCTCCTCGCGCGCCGTCAGCAGGAAGACCGGCTCGACGGCGAAGGTGATCGCCGTGACGACGCCCAGCGCGCCGAGCCCCACTCTGGCCGCCCCGAAGATCTCGGCGTTCTCCTTCTCGGAACAGGTCAGCATCGACCCGTCCGCGAGCACCAGCTCCATCGCGCGGATCTGCGCGGCCGTCGCGGCCGAGTCGCGGCCCGTGCCGTGCGTGCCGGTGCTGGTCGCGCCGGCCACCGTCTGCGCCATGATGTCGCCCATGTTGGTGAGCGACAGGCCCTCCCTGGCGAGCGCCACGTTCAGGCGCTTGAGCGGAGTGCCCGCCTCGACGGTCACCGTCCCGGCCTCGCGGTCGATCGCGCGGATGCCGGTCAGCAGGTCGGGGCGGATCAGCAGGCCGTCGGTCGCGGCGGCCGCGGTGAACGAGTGGCCCGTGCCGACCGGCTTCACCTTCAGCCCGTCCGCCGCGGCCGCGCGCACGGCCTCGGCGAGCTCCTCGGCCGAGGCGGGGGTCACCTCCCGGGCCGGCCGGGCGGTGACGTTCCCCGCCCAGTTACGCCACGTGCTCGCTGTCCTGGACGCCGTCCTCGATGTGCCGGCCATCAGTACCGTGCCCTCCCCGCGTCGGTGCCGGCGTGCGAAGCCGGCGATACCCCAGGAACGCCACCAGGGCCGCGAGGACTCCCGACGCGACGGGCACCGCGTACCCCGCGTCCGCCCCCGCCGCGTCGACCACCCAGCCTGCGGCCGAGGAACCGAGAGCGACGCCGACGGCGAGCCCTGTCCCTGTCCAGGTCATGCCCTCGGTCAGTTTGGTGCGCGGTACGTGCTGCTCGATGAGAGCCATGGTGGTCACCATCGTGGGTGCGATGGACAGGCCCGCGACAAAGAGCGCCACGGCCAGCAACGGCAAGTTCCCGGCCAGTAGGAGGGGGATCATACTCACGGCCATGGCGCAGACGCCCACCAGCCACCTGGTGGATGCCCGCCCCTTGAGACGCAGCAGCCCGAAGACCGCCCCGGCCAGGCAGGAGCCCAGCGCGTAGACGGCCAGGACCAGGCTGGCCGCCGCCTTGTGGCCCTGCTCCTCGGCGAACGCCACCGTCACCACGTCGATCGACCCGAAGATCGCCCCGACGGCCACGAAGGTCGCCACCAGCACCTGGAGGCCGCGGGAGGCCAGCGCGGAACCGCCGGTGTGCTCGTCACGCGGATGCGGGACGGGCTCGGTGGCGCGCTGGGCGGTCAGCCAGAAGACACCGACGACCAGGAAGACCGCCGCGAGCAGCGGACCGGCCTCCGGGAACCACGCGGTCGACAGGCCGATGGAGATGATCGGCCCGAAGATGAAGCAGACCTCGTCGGCGATCGACTCCCAGGAGTACGCCGTGTGCAGCTCCTGCGGGGAGCCCCGGTAGATCTCGGCCCAGCGGGCCCGGACCATCGAGCCGACGCTCGGCACGCAGCCGGCGCCCGCCGCGAAGACGAACAGCGTCCAGTCGGGCGCGCCCTGCTGGGCGCAGACCAGCAGCCCCGTGACCGCCCCCGCCGCGACCAGCGTGGCGGGGCGCAGGACACGGCGCTGCCCGTACCGGTCGACGTAACGCGATATCTGGGGGCCCATCACGGCGGCCGCCATGGCGAGCGTGGCCGAGAGGGCGCCCGCCAGTCCGTACCGGCCGGTGAGCTCGGAGATCATGGTGACGATGCCGATGGCCATCATGGAGATCGGTATCCGGCCGAAGAATCCGGCGACGGAGAACGCCTTGGTGCCGGGGGTGGCGAAGATCGCGCGGTACGGACTGGGCAAGGGGCGCTCCGGTAAGGCGTATAGGTGGAGCTTGCATCTTACGGTCGCCGCGCGGCTTGCCGCACGGCGGTTTCACCGGCGCCGCGCACGGGTGGCAGGATCGTTCCCATGCCCGATCAGCGCGATCCAGCCCCTTACGACGCCCTGCTGCTTCTCTCCTTCGGCGGCCCCGAAGGCCCGGACGACGTGGTCCCGTTCCTGGAGAACGTCACCCGCGGCCGCGGCATCCCCAAGGAGCGGCTCAAGGAGGTGGGGCAGCACTACTTCCTCTTCGGCGGAGTCAGCCCGATCAACGAGCAGAACCGCGCGCTCCTCGACGCCCTGCGCAAGGACTTCGCCGAGCACGGTCTGGACGGCCTGCCGGTCTACTGGGGCAACCGCAACTGGGCGCCCTACCTCGTCGACACCCTGCGCGAGATGGCCGCGGACGGCCGCCGCCGCATCGCCGTGCTCGCCACCAGCGCGTACGCCTCGTACTCCGGCTGCCGCCAGTACCGCGAGAACCTCGCCGAGGCGCTCGCGACCCTGGAGGCCGAGGGGACCGAGCCGCCGCGCGTGGACAAGCTGCGGCACTACTTCAACCACCCGGGTTTCGTACGCCCGATGGTCGACGGGGTCCTCAAGTCCCTGGCGGAGCTGGACGAGGGCGTACGGGCGGGGGCGCACCTCGCCTTCACGACGCACTCGATCCCCACGGCGTCGGCGGACACGTCCGGGCCCACGGGGGAGCACGGCGACGGCGGCGCGTACGTCGCCGAGCACCTGGACGTCGCCCGGCTGATCGCCGAGGCGGTACGGGAGGAGACCGGCGTCGCGCACCCCTGGCAGCTCGTCTACCAGTCGCGCAGCGGAGCCCCGCACACCCCCTGGCTGGAACCGGACATCTGCGACCACCTGGAGGAGCGGCACGCGGCGGGCGTGCCGGCCGTGGTGATGGTCCCGATCGGCTTCGTCTCGGACCACATGGAGGTCCTCTACGACCTGGACACCGAGGCCACCGCCAAGGCCGCCGAACTCGGGCTGCCGGTGCGGAGGTCCGCGACCGTCGGCGCCGACCCGCGTTTCGCCGCCGCCGTGCGCGAGCTGCTACTGGAGCGGGCCGCCACCGAGCGCGGGTTCGTCGTGGAGCGGTGCGCGCTGGGGGCGCTGGGCGCGAGCCACGACCTGTGCCCCGTGGGGTGCTGCCCGGCCCGTTCGCCCAAGCCCGCGGCCGCGGGCGCCGACAGCCCGTACGCCTGACCAGGGAGAGCCCGTGACCGATCCCCTCTCGACCGAGCTGCTCGAAGTCGCCCTGGAGGCCGCGCGGCGGGCCGGCGCGCTGCTGCGGGACGGGCGGCCGGCCGATCTCGGCGTGGCCGCCACCAAGTCCAGTCCCATCGACGTCGTCACCGAGATGGACCTCGCCGCCGAGAAGCTGATCACCGGCTTCCTCGCCGAACACCGCCCCGACGACGGGGTCCTGGGCGAGGAGGGTGCCAGCAGCGCGGGGACGTCCGGCGTCCGGTGGGTGATCGACCCGCTCGACGGCACGGTGAACTACCTCTACGGGCTGCCCACTTGGGCGGTGTCCATCGCGGCCGAGCGGGACGGCGAGACCCTGGTCGGGGTCGTCGCGGCGCCGATGCGCGGGGAGACGTACCGGGCGGTGCGGGGCGGCGGAGCGTACGCCGGCGGTACGGCGCTGCGGGTGCGGCCCGCGCCGCCGCTCGACCAGGCGCTGGTCTCCACCGGCTTCAACTACGTCGCGACGGTGCGCGGCCACCAGGCGGACGTGGCGCAGCGGCTGATCCCGAGGCTGCGGGACATCCGGCGCGGCGGGTCGGCGGCGATCGACCTGTGCGACGTGGCCGCCGGGCGGCTGGACGGGTACTACGAGCGCGGGCTCAGTCCGTGGGACTTCGCCGCGGGCGACCTGATCGCCCGGGAAGCGGGCGCGGTGACCGGTGGGCGGCCCGGTGAGCGGCTGTCGGGCGAACTGACGATCGCGGCATCACCCGGAGTCTTCGGCCCGCTCCAGGCCCTCCTGGAGGAGTTCGGCGCCTGGCACGACTAGCCCGACGGGCCGCCGGCCCACCGGGCAGGAACCGCCGCGGCACGACAAGGGCCCCGGCGCCTTCCACGGCATCGGGGCCCTCGTACGCGCTCCGGGTGCGCTGCGCGCTCGTACGGTCGACGGGGCAGGTCACGCGCTCGCGGCGGTCACCTGCACGCCGTGCTCCGCGGCGAGGCGGTGCAGGTCCTCCAGCTCCGCCTGCTCCACCTCCGCCAGGAAGTCGTCGCCCGTTTCGCGAGCCATCGTGAGGTCGGATTCCGTGGCCTTTATGCGCTGCAGCAGGCCTGCGGTGAAAGCGTCCATGGGTTGCGCCCCCTCGTCATGGGTCGGTGGCACGGGGGTGTGCCGGGGGTGGAGTGGTCGATCACGTGGCGTGCCGAATACAGGGCGTGATCGCGGGGTGTGCAGTCGTCCTCCCCACAGCCCGCCTCAGGAAAACCTCAACTCGCCCGGGAATCATGGAAATCCCCCCTCACGGCTGTCCTCCTGCTCTTTCCGGCCCTATCGCCTTACCGCCGGTTTATGGCCGAAAGGGGCAGGATGGCAGCACACAGCGACTGGACAACACCTGCCCGCATGGGCGGTCGGCGGAAGGATTTACGACGTGCGCGTACTCGTCGTCGAGGACGAGCAGCTGCTCGCCGATGCGGTGGCCACCGGACTGCGCCGGGAGGCCATGGCCGTCGACGTCGTGTACGACGGAGCGGCCGCCCTGGAACGCATCGGGGTGAACGACTACGACGTCGTCGTGCTCGACCGGGACCTCCCACTGGTTCACGGGGACGACGTCTGCCGGAAGATCGTCGAGCTGGGCATGCCCACCCGCGTCCTGATGCTCACCGCCTCCGGTGACGTCAGCGACCGCGTGGAGGGCCTGGAGATCGGCGCCGACGACTACCTGCCGAAGCCCTTCGCCTTCAGCGAGCTGACCGCGCGGGTACGGGCCCTCGGGCGCCGTACGACCGTCGCGCTGCCGCCCGTCCTGGAGCGCGCCGGCATCAAGCTCGACCCGAACCGCCGCGAGGTCTTCCGCGACGGCCAGGAGATCCAGCTGGCGCCGAAGGAGTTCGCGGTGCTGGAGGTGCTGATGCGCAGCGAGGGCGCCGTCGTGTCGGCCGAGCAGCTGCTGGAGAAGGCCTGGGACGAGAACACCGACCCGTTCACCAACGTCGTCCGCGTCACCGTCATGACGCTGCGCCGCAAGCTCGGGGAACCGCCGGTGATCGTCACCGTGCCCGGCTCCGGCTACCGGATCTGACGGCGTGGCCGCGACCCCGGCGCCCCCCATGGCGCCGCCGAAACCCACCTGGGACCCGAGGGAGCAGGAACCCTCGTTCCCCTGGCTCCGCCCGACCATCCGCATACGGCTCACCCTGCTGTACGGCGGGATGTTCCTGATCGCGGGCATCCTGCTGCTCTCGATCATCTACCTGCTCGCCGCCCAGGCCCTGGCGGTCGGCAGCGACCTGCCGTTCAAGATCGTGAGCGGCGAGGTCAAGAGCACGGTGTGCGACCTGCCCGGCAACGCCACGCCCGACCAGTTCAACGCGGCCGTGAACGCCTGCGTCAACGACCAGCGGCAGCAGGCGCTCGACGAGCTGCTCAGCCGCTCGCTGCTCGCCCTGCTGGGCCTCAGCGTGATCGCCTTCGCCTTCGGTTACGCGATGGCCGGACGCGTCCTCTCGCCGCTCGGCAGGATCACGCGCACGGCCCGCCGGGTGGCCGGCACCGACCTGACCCGGCGGATCGAGCTGGACGGGCCGGACGACGAGCTGAAGGAGCTCGCCGACACCTTCGACGAGATGCTCGACCGGCTGGAGCGGGCGTTCACCGCCCAGCAGCGGTTCGTCGGCAACGCGTCGCACGAGCTGCGCACGCCGCTGGCGATCAACAGGACGCTGCTGGAGGTGCACCTGTCGGATCCCGGGGCGCCCCCGGAGCTCCAGCAGCTCGGCAAGACCCTGCTGGCCACCAACGAGCGCAGCGAGCAGCTCGTGGAGGGCCTGCTGCTCCTCGCCAGCAGCGAGAACCAGATCACCGAGCGCAAGCCCGTGGACCTGGCCGAGGTCGCCTCGCGCGCCATCGACCAGGCGCACGGCGAGGCGGCGGCGAAGGGCGTGGAGATACGGGGCGAGCGCGCGCCGGCCGTCGTGCAGGGCAACGGCGTACTGCTGGAGCGGATCGCGCTCAACCTGGTGCAGAATGCGGTGCGCTACAACGTGCCGGAGGACGGCTGGGTCGAGGTCACCACCGAGGTCGGCCACGGCCAGGCCCTGCTGGTCGTCTCGAACACGGGTCCCGTGGTTCCCGCGTACGAGGTGGACAACCTCTTCGAGCCGTTCAGGCGCCTGCGGACCGAGCGCACCGGCAGTGACAAGGGCGTCGGTCTCGGCCTCTCCATCGCCCGCAGCGTCGCGAGGGCTCATGGAGGCCGTATCATCGCGGAGCCCCGCGAGGGCGGTGGCCTTGTGATGCGCGTCACGCTTCCGGTCTGAGACGTTTCGCGCAGCCACGCGGCTGTTCGCTTTAAGCGGAATTATTGGGACCTTGCCAGGATCGGTGCGTGTGTGATCGATCACAGGTTCCGATTTCCCGCCATCTACTCTCCGTGATCGCGAACTTCCCCGGAAAACCGGGAAAAGTCCGGGTTTCCTGGGGGTGAGATAACGGGAAGTACACGAGGTGGCGCTCGTGCAGTGCGACATTCGGACCGTGTACGGTCCCGATCGCCATCCCAACCGATCACCCCTGAGGGGATCGGTTGGGTGTCGATTGAGTAACAGACCTTGATGTGAGGCAAAATCTCCGCCTCAGGTCGGGCACAAGTCCGGCCTCTCACGCGTTACGTGCGCTGAGACACCGCAACTACCCAGAGGGGGAGAGCGACAGTGGCAACGGATTACGACACCCCACGCAAGACCGATGACGACGTCGATTCGGACAGCCTTGAAGAGCTCAAGGCACGTCGGAGCGACAAGACGGCATCGGCCGTTGACGTGGACGAATTCGAGGCGGCGGAAGGGCTCGAACTGCCCGGCGCCGACCTGTCCAACGAAGAGCTCGCCGTCCGTGTCCTGCCCAAGCAGGCCGACGAGTTCACCTGCATGAGCTGCTTCCTGGTGCACCACCGCAGCCAGCTGGCCAGGGAGAAGAACGGTCAGCCGATCTGCCGCGACTGCGACTAGGACGGGCCGGCCGTGGCAGGCGCGACACCGTCCTGGAAGAAGCGCTTCCGGCGCGGCAAGGATGTGCCGGAGGCGCCGCACGACGTGAGCGCGGCCGTCGGCGCACGTGACGACGAGCGGGGCCTGCCGGCCTCGCTCGAAACGGCGGAAGGGCCCACCGCGAGGGCCCGGCGCCTGGCGGCTGTCAGGCATGGCGTACGGAAGGGCGGCCAGAGCGCGATGGCCGGTATCGGCCACCTCGCCGACCGGGTCATCGAGCTGGCGCCGCGCGTCCCCGTGCGTGACCTGCCGACCCTGCGCAAGCAGTTCCCGGGCCTCGGCCCGGAGCAGATCGCGGACAAGCTGGTGGCGGGTGCGGCCCATGGCACCTCCACCGTGGGGGCGGGCATCGGCGCCGCGGCCATGCTGCCCGTACCCCCCGCGATGCCCGCGGAACTGGCCGCGGAGATCACCGGCGTGGCCGCGATCGAGCTGAAGCTCATCGCCGAGCTCCACGAGGTCTATGGCCTGCGGCCCCCCGGCGGGCTGGCCCAGCGCAGCACCGCCTACCTCACCTCCTGGACACAGGAGCGGGGGATCGACGTGACCAAACCGGCCACGTACAACACGGCGCTCGGCACGCAGATGAAGCGCCAGCTCCGGCAGCAGATCATGAAACGCATGATCCGCGACCTGCCGAACCTCATGCCCTTCATGGTCGGCGCCGCCGTCGGCGCCGTGATGAACCGCCGCGACACCCGAAGGCTCGCCGAACGCATCCGCAGGGACCTGCGCGGCGCGCAGATCCCCTGGGACGCCCTGCCCGAGCTGCCTCCCCTGGCGAAGCCCGACAGACCCGTGCTGCCCGAGGACTTCCGGGCCGGGCCGGAGCGCGGCCGCGAGGAGCCGGGGAGCTAGCCCGCCCGTACGGCCGCGAGAGCCGCGGCCAGGCCCTCGGGATCACGCGTCGAGAGGTACAGGTACGGCGTCGGGTCGGCCGGATCGGTGACCTCGACCCGCAGCGCCCCCGGGATGTAGCTGCGCAGCAGCATGTGGGCGCGGGTGTCGGCCTTGTGCGAACGCCAGGCACGGGCCTGCTCCGCGTCCAGCACCTCGGCCTCGCCCAGCGCGGAGACCGGGATGCGGGCGTCGCCGGCGATCAGCGCGTCCCCGACCACCCGGATGCGCTGCGAGCCGTACGTACTCACTCCCGCCGCGGCGAGCGCCCCGGCGCCGACGAGCCCGCCCAGCATCGGCAGGAGGCCCAGCGGCAGCAGCATCAGCCCGCCCGCGACGCCGATGAGTCCGGCGATCACCCACCAGGAGCGGGGGGCGGTCAGACGTTCTGTGTACTGCGGGGCGGAAGGCTGCATGAAACCAAGCTTGGCACGGCGCGACCTGCGTGTACCCGCGCGGGTAAGGTCTGCGCCTGTGAGCAATGAGAACTCCCGGGAGACGGCCCCCGGGTCCGCGGCCCTCAAGCCCCCGGCCGACGCCATAGCCCCGGTCCGGCACCCCGACGCACCGCCGCCCGGAGAGCTGCTCGGAGCGCACTACGCGCAGTGCTTCGGCTGCGGCGGGGAGCAGCCGCACGGGCTGCACCTCCAGGCCCGCGCCGGCGAAGGCGTGCGCGTCTCGGCCGAGTTCACCGTCAGGCCCGCCCACCAGGGCGCTCCCGGCCTCGCGCACGGCGGTGTACTGGCCACGGCGCTCGACGAGACGCTCGGTTCGCTGAACTGGCTGCTGCGGGTGATCGCGGTGACCGGCCGGCTGGAGACCGACTTCGTGCGTCCCGTGCCGGTGGACACCGTGCTGCACCTCGACGCCGAGGTGACCGCCGTGCACGGCCGCAAGATCTACTCCACGGCGACCGGACGCATCGGAGGCCCCGACGGGCCCGTGGCCGTCCGCGCCGACGCCCTCTTCATCGAAGTCAAGGTCGACCACTTCATCGACAACGGACGCCCGGAGGAGATCCGGGCGGCGATGGCCGACCCCGATCAGGCCAGGCGCGCCCGCGCCTTCGAGGTGAACCCGTGACCCGTACCCCCGTAGACGTGCTGATCCGCCGGGTCGACCCCGACGTACCCCTCCCTTCGTACGGACATCCGGGTGACGCCGGGGCGGACCTCGTCACCACCGAGGCCGCCGAACTGGCCCCCGGCGAGCGCGCGGTGCTGCCCACCGGGGTGTCTGTCGCGCTGCCCGACGGGTACGCGGCCTTCGTGCACCCGCGTTCCGGTCTCGCCGCCCGCTGTGGAGTCGCCCTCGTGAATGCCCCGGGGACGGTGGATGCCGGGTACCGTGGGGAAATCAAGGTGATCGTGGTCAATCTCGACCCGCGCGAGAGCGTGCGGTTCGAGCGCTTCGACCGGATTGCCCAACTGGTCGTCCAGCAGGTCGAGAAGGTGCGCTTCCACGAGGTCGCGGAGCTTCCCGGCTCGGCGCGGGCCGAGGGGGGCTTCGGTTCCACCGGCGGGCATGCCGCTGTGGACGGCCGGGCGGGTGGGAATCGATACGCATCGGTCGTATCCGACCGGGAAGGACAGTGACGTGTTCGGACGTCGCAAGAAGAGCGAATCCGCCGCGGATGTGGCGGGCGAGGCCGAGCAGGTCGTCGACGATGTCGAGCCTGACGCGGCCGCGGACGGCGACGGGTCGGTACGCAGGGTGAACCTGCCGCCGGCACCCCGCCCGGACGGTCCGTGGGACGTGTCCGAGGTGATGGAGCCCGGCGAGGGCCGGGTCGACCTGGGCGGCATGTTCGTGCCCGGGGTCGAGGGCATGGAACTGCGGGTCGAGGTCGCGGGCGACGCGATCGTCGCGGCGACGGTCGTGCTGCGTGACAGCGCCGTACAGCTCCAGGCCTTCGCGGCTCCCAAGAAGGAAGGCATCTGGGGCGAGGTCCGCGAGGAGATCGCGTCGGGCATCACCCAGCAGGGTGGCGTGATCGACGAGATCGAGGGCCCGCTCGGCTGGGAGCTGCGCGCGCAGGTCCCCGTACAGCTGCCGGACGGCACGGGCGGCGTGCAGATGGTGCGCTTCGTCGGCGTCGACGGGCCGCGCTGGTTCCTGCGCGGAGTGATCTCCGGCCAGGGCGCGGTGCAGCCGCAGGCCGCGGGCGTGCTGGAGCACGTCTTCAAGGACACCGTGGTCGTCCGGGGCGAGGGGCCGATGGCGCCGCGCGACCCGATCGTCCTCAAGCTGCCGAACGACGCGCAGATGGTGCCCGAGGGCGTCCAGCAGGAGGAGCAGGAGGGCTCACGCTTCTCCGGCGGAATGGGACAGCTCCAGCGCGGTCCGGAGATCACGGAAGTGCGCTGACACGCGACGACGCGGCAGGCGGGCCGCACTCCCCGGGGCCGGGGGGTGCGGCCCGCCCGCATGCGGGCCGCGGGCCGGGAACTCGGCGGCCTCGACACCGCCGACCGCGGCCGCATCGTCGTCGACGGCACCGAGCTCGCCGGCCTCGGCGAGGACGGCCTGCTGAAGCTGCGCCGCGACCGCGTCGGCTTCGTCTTCCAGTCCTTCGGCCTGATCCCCATCCTCACCGCCGCCGAGAACGTCGGCGTGCCGATGCGGCTGCGCAGGGCCGATCCCGGGGAGCGCGAGGAGCGGGTCGAGCTGCTGCTCGCCCTCGTCGGCCTCGCCGACCAGGCCGCCCAGCGCCCCGGCGAACTCTCCGGCGGCCAGCAGCAGCGCGTGGCCATCGCCCGCGCGCTCGCGAACAGACCGGCCCTGCTGATCGCGGACGAGCCGACCGGGCAGCTGGACGCTCGGACGGGTCTCGCCGTGATGGAGCTGCTGCGCGCGGTGGTGCGCAGCGAAGGCGTGACCGCGCTCGTCGCCACGCACGACGCCCAGCTCCTGGACCTCGCCGACCGGGTACTCGAACTGAGCGACGGCCGCCTCGTCGAGCACCGTTGAGCGCCGCCGGGGGGCGTCAGAGTCGCGTCAATACGGCCCCTCCACCCACCGTCCGTCCGTTTTGCCGGGAATCGGGGCTGTAGCTTCACCAGAGCCGGCCCGTCGGGCCGCGGTATTCGCCTGGAAGACAATGGGGCCATGGGACGCGGCAAGCTTCGGATCTACCTGGGTGCGGCGCCCGGTGTGGGCAAGACGTACGCGATGCTGTCCGAGGCCCACCGCCGTGTCGAGCGCGGCACCGACTGCGTCGTCGCCTTCGTCGAGCACCACGACCGGCCGCGCACCGAGGTCATGCTGCACGGCCTGGAGGAGATACGGCGACGCGAGATCGTCCACCGCGGCGCCGTCTTCACCGAGATGGACGTCGACGCGGTCCTCGCACGCCGCCCCGCCGTCGCCCTCGTCGACGAACTCGCCCACACCAACGTCCCCGGCTCGCGCCACGCGAAGCGCTGGCAGGACGTCGAGGAACTGCTCCAGGCCGGCGTCGACGTCATATCGACCGTCAACATCCAGCATCTGGAGTCCCTCGGGGACGTCGTCGAGTCGATAACCGGCGTACGGCAGCGCGAGACCGTACCCGACGAGGTCGTGCGGCGCGCCGACCAGATCGAGCTGGTCGACATGTCGCCCCAGGCGCTGCGCCGCCGCATGGCCCACGGCAACATCTACAAGCCGGACAAGCTCGACGCCGCGCTGTCCCACTACTTCCGCCCCGGCAACCTCACCGCCCTGCGCGAGCTGGCGCTCCTGTGGGTCGCCGACCGGGTCGACGAGTACCTCCAGCAGTACCGGGGCGAGCACAACATCCGCTCCACCTGGCAGGCGCGCGAGCGCATCGTCGTCGGCCTCACCGGCGGACCCGAGGGCCGTACGCTCATCCGTCGCGCCGCACGCATGGCGGCCAAGGGCTCGGGCAGCGAGATCCTCGCCGTCTACATCGCCCGCAGCGACGGCCTCACCTCGGCCTCGCCCAAGGAGCTCGCCGTACAGCGCACTCTCGTCGAGGACCTCGGCGGCACCTTCCACCACGTCATAGGCGACGACGTGCCGTCCGCGCTGCTGGAGTTCGCCCGGGGGGTCAACGCCAGCCAGATCGTGCTCGGCTCCAGCCGCCGCAAGGCCTGGCAGTACGTCTTCGGGCCGGGCGTCGGCGCGACCGTGGCCCGCGACTCCGGGCCGGACCTGGACGTCCACATCGTCACCCACGACCACGTCGCCAGGGGCCGCGGCCTGCCCGTCGCCCGCGGCACCCGCCTCGGGCGCACCCGGATCCTCTCCGGCTGGCTGGTCGGCGTCGCCGCGCCGGTCCTGCTGTCGCTGCTGCTCACCAGCATGGAGAACGGCCCCGGGCTCGCCAACGACGTCCTGCTCTTCCTCTTCCTCACCGTGCTGGCCGCCCTGCTCGGCGGGCTGCTGCCGGCGCTGGCCTCGGCCGCCGTGGGCTCCCTCCTGCTGAACTACTACTTCACCCCGCCCACCCGC
>NZ_VBVX01000773.1 GCF_005981925.1 Streptomyces albidochromogenes | reverse complement strand
ACACAGGCAGGTGCGTTCTCGGCCTTTTCTATTAATTGACCAATAATAACAGGGTCTTCGCCTGCCTTGGTAAGGTTAGCGATGATTTTATCGACGTTTTCAGACTTAGCAATTAATACCATACCAATACCTACATTGAAGGTTTTCAACAAATCTTCGAATGGAACGTTACCTTGCTTACCGAACCACTTGAAAATTTCTGGAACTTCCCATTTGCTCCAGTCAACCTTAGCTTTCAAGGTTTTTGGTAATGCTCCTGGGAAGTTTTCAACAAGACCACCCCCAGTGAAGTGGGCCCAACCCAGCAACAAACCTTCGCTTAAAGAAGAGAATAATTGCTTAACATAGATCCTTGTTGGAACTAAAAGTTCTTCACCAATAGTCTTTCCGTTCTTGGACCATGGTGCAATAGAC
>NZ_VBVX01000104.1 GCF_005981925.1 Streptomyces albidochromogenes | reverse complement strand
TGTGGGGGGGGAGAGGTGTAGGGGGGGGGGGGGGGGGGGGGGGGCATCCGACGCGTTCGCACGAACATCGGTATCCGGCGGGATGCGCGGCGGGGGCGAGCGGCAGCCCCGCGGCGGCGGCGGCCAGGAGCAGGGCCTTGCGGTCCTCGGCCAGGTCGTCGGCGTCGGTGGCCTTCGGGCGGCGGCGCAGCCACTGGGGAAGTCTGCTTTCCACTGTCTGCCTGCTCTCTGTGCCGCGATAGCGGCCGAAATCGGCGCCCATTCAACCCCTCACCTCAGCGTTGTGCTGTCCATGCTGCCACCATCCTGCGCTTCGGGTGGCCGCAGTCCCCATCCGGGGTACGCGGGTGGATACCACAGCGGTGGTGCGATTGGCGCCTTTGCCCCGATAAGTGGCCTCGCGGTGAACATCCGGCGAACTCCGTGAGCGAACTCACCCCGGTGCGGCCGCCGGGCCCGGCGGGGGTCTCAGCGCGGCGTGAGGCCGCCCAGCGCGCAGTCGACGACGGCGTCGGCGTAGGCGTGCGTGAGCGGGAGGGTGCGCAGCAGCCAGCGGTGGGCGAGCGGCGCGACGAGGAGTTCGAGCGCGACGCGCGGGTCGAGGTCCGGGCGTACGTCGCCGGCTTCCTGCGCCGCGCGCAGCCGCTTCACGTACAGCTGGAGCGACGGTTCGAGCAGCTTCTCGACGAACTCGGCGCCCAGCACCGGGTCGACGATGCCGGCGGCGGTCAGGGCGCGGGAGGGGGCTTCGTACTGGGGATCGACGAGTTCGTCGACGGTGGCGCGCAGGACCGTCTTGAGGTCGGCCGCCAGGTCGCCGGTGTCCGGGATCTCGTAGTCGCCGCCGGCGCCGGCGGCCTCGGCGGCCCGCTCCCCGAGGTCGAGGAAGGCTTCGAGGAGAACGGCGGCCTTGGAGGGCCACCACCGGTAGATCGTCTGCTTGCCCACGCCGGCGCGGGCCGCGATGCCCTCGATCGTCGTCTTCGGATAGCCCACCTCGCCGACGAGGGAGAGCGCCGCGTCGTAGATCGCGCGGCGGGAGCGTTCGCTGCGGCGCGTGGTGTCGGGGGTCCTGGCGGCCGGCTTGGCGGCGGGCTCGGGGGTGCGGGTGTCGGCCATGGCGCCCAATCTACCAGCCGAGCGAGACGACCCGTCTCGCTTGATGGACGGGAACTGACCAGTCGGGAACCACCCGATCGGTTCACTGCGCGACGGGCCGGTTCGGCGGACCATGGCTCTCACGCACACTCTGTGCCCCAGCCGCTCGTGAGGAGCCCTCATTGCCTCGTGACGCCTCGCCCCGCCGCTACCTGATGTGCCCCCCGGAGCACTTCAGGGTGACGTACTCCATCAACCCCTGGATGGACCCCGCGAAACCGGTCGACCTGCCGCTGGCCCTGACCCAGTGGGAGGACCTGCGCGACCGCTACCGGAGTCTCGGCCACACCGTCGACCTCCTCACCCCCAGGCCGGGCCTGCCCGACATGGTGTACGCCGCCAACGGCGCCACCGTGATCGACGGGCGGGTGCTCGGCGCGCGGTTCGCCTACCCGGAACGGGCCGCGGAGGCCCAGGCGCATCTGGAGTGGTTCCGGGCCCACGGGTTCACCGAGATCCTGGAGCCGGCGCACATCAACGAGGGCGAGGGCGACTTCGCGGTCACCTCGTCGTGGGTCCTCGCCGGGCGCGGCTTCCGCTCCAGCCCGCTGTCGCACGACGAGGCGCAGGAGTTCTTCGGCCGCCCGGTCATCGGCCTGGACCTCGTCGATCCGCGCTACTACCACCTGGACACCGCGCTGGCCGTCCTCGACGACCGTGAGGACGAGGTCATGTACTACCCCGGCGCCTTCTCCCCCGGCAGCCGGGCCGTCCTCGCCCGGCTCTTCCCCGACGCGATCATCGCGGAGGAGGCGGACGCGGCGGCCCTGGGGCTCAACGCGGTGAGCGACGGGCGGCACGTGCTGCTGCCGCAGACCGCGCTCGGACTCTTCGCGCCGCTGCGGGCGCGCGGGTTCGAGCCGGTCGGGATGGACCTGGGGGAGCTGCTCAAGGGCGGCGGCAGCGTGAAGTGCTGCACGCAGGAGCTGCGCGGCTAGGCGGTCGCGGGCGGGGGCGGCGGCCAGGCGTCGCCCCAGTCGGTGTCGCGGGCCGCCCGGTACAGGTCGCCGTGCTTCTTGGTGACCGTCTCGCGGGTGAGTTCCCGCGGCTTCGCGCACAGTTCCAGCAGGACCATGCCCTTGCGGATCTGCGGCCTGCGGATCACGCGGTTGGCCGCCGGGACCGCGGCTGGACCGTCCGCGCCTTCGCGCACGACGGCGACGTAGCTGAACTTCTCGTCCTCGTAGGGCAGTGAGCCGCCCTTGACCTGGCGGTGGAGCGAGGAGCGGCTGACCCGCGCGGAGAAGTGGCACCAGTCGGCGCCGGGCGCGATGGGGCAGGCTCCGCTGTGCGGGCAGGGAGCGGCGACGCTCAGGCCGGCGTCGATCAGCTGCTGCCTGGCCTCGATGACGCGCAGGTAGCCGTCGGGCGTGCCGGGTTCGACGATCACGACGGCCCGGGCGGCACGGGCGGCCTCGGCGACGAGGGCGGCGCGGTCGGCTGGGGTGAGTTCCTTCAGGACGTACGAGACGGTGACGAGATCGGCGCTCTCGATCCGGAGCGCCGATCCGATGCGGGCGCGCTGCCAGGTCGCGGCGCGCAGGGCGGGCGAACCGGACGCCTCGGCCAGTTCCCGGCCCAGCGCCAGGGCCGGCTCGGCCCAGTCCAGGACCGTGCTGGCCGCGCTCTCCTCCCAGGCCTCCGCCACGGCCCAGGTCGCGGCGCCGGTCCCGCCGCCGACGTCCACGTGCGTCGCCGGGGCCCACTCCGGGGCCGCGTCGCGCAGAGCGGCCAGCGCGGACCGTACCGCCTCGAAGGTCGCGGGCATCCGGTAGGCGGCGTACGCGGCCACGTCGGAGCGGTCGCGGAGCACGGGGGCGCCGGTGGGGGTGGTGCCCCGGTAGCTGGCGATCAGCCGCTCGACGGCCTGTGCGGCCTGCTTGGGCGGCAGCCCGTCGAGAAGTCCGGCGAGCGCGCCGCGCAGGGCTTCCGCGGTGGGGAGGGTGGAGTTCACCGTCAAATTTTACGCACTCCCCCGCGCGCGCCGGAGGCCGCCCGCGGCGGGCGGCGGCGGCGGTGGCGGAGCGCGCCGAACTGATTCCGGGCGGAGGGAAGTTGCTACGCTGACGCCCTTGTCGTGACCCTCGGGGGGACCATGGGACAGCGGGTCGTACGCGTGGCTCTGGTGGCCGGTGTGATCGTCCTGGCGCTGCTGCTCCTGCTGGCCACGTGCGGTGGCGGCGACGCCACGGACGAGAAGCGGCCGTCGCCCGGCCCCTCCGCGTCCGCGTCCACGAGGAAGAGCGCGGCGGCCGGTCCCGCGACGCGGCTGGCCGTTCCCTCGGCGTACGCCAACGACCGCGGCTGGGAGATCACCGGCGCCTCGCCCGAGTACGCGGTCGCCGCGAGTGCCGGGCGGGTGGGGCTCCTGGAGCGGGTGTCCGCCACCCGCTTCCGGCTGCGGACCGTCGACGCGGCCGGCGGCAGGACGCGGTGGACGGGTGACGCGTGGCAGCCGCTGTCCGACCCCGCGCACTTCCCCCGGCTGCTGGCGGTGGCCAAGGACGGCCGGGAGTTCTTCGTCACCTGGTCGTACGGGAAGGTCGGCGAGGACGCGCTGTCGTCGGCCGACATGATCGTGGCACTCGACGTGTACGACGTGCGCGACGGCGCGCAGCGGCGGGTCGAGCTGCCCTGGGCGGACGTGCCGAGCGTGACCGGGGACGGTCCCGGCGTCCTCGTCAGCGACGGCGGCGCGGACAGCGCGGTCGTCGATCCCCTGACCGGCCTGGTGACCCGGGTCGCCGCGAAGGACCTGCGGTACCCGAAGGGATGCGGGGAGTGCCGGACGCAGACGCAGGTGCGGGCCGTGACGGAGAAGGGGCTGCTGGTCAGCGGGCGCCGGGAGTTCTGGGTGCGGGGCGGCTGGCACAGCCGCACGCGGGCGCCGGGCGGCACCGAGGCGGCGTCGGGGGTGCCCACGTCCGTGGCGGACGGGCGGGTCCTCGCCAAGTGGCGGAAGAAGCGGGGCAGTGAGGGCGCGGCCGACTACGACGTGTGGGCGGTGCACGACGCGACGACCGGGAAGGTGCTCGCGCGGGCGCAGTGCCGCAGGCCCGCCATAGAGCCGGGCACGTACCCGCGGGCGGCGCTGTCGCCGGAGGGCCGGTACGTGGTGGCGGGGAGCCTCGGCTTCGACCTGGAAACGGGGTCGGGCCACTGCTTCGAGGAGCCGGACGGTACCCGCCCGCTTTCCTTGACGGCGGTGACGGACACCGGCGTGGCGTACGGCACGACGGCGACGCGCACCCCCGTGGAGGCGGATCTCACGGCACGGCGGCCGGCCGCGCTGGCGGCGAACGCGCACGTTCCGGCGGTGGAGGTCGCCGGCACCGGCCTGTTCCCCTGGACGGACCGCAAGGACCGCCCCCGCCTGACCGCGTACGCCCGGCGGGGCTGACGGACAGAGCGGCGAGCGGGGCAGCGGTCCTTACGCCGCCTCACGCCTCCACGGCCGGCACAGCGCCGCGAAGAGGGTCAGCGAGGCCAGGGCGCAGGTCAGCTGGACCACCGCCATCGGGACCGCCGTCGCCTCGCCCGCGATGCCGACCAGCGGGGAGGCGATCGCGCCGATCAGGAACGACGTCGTGCCGAGCAGCGCCGACGCCGAGCCCGCCGCGTGCGGGGTGCGCGTCAGGGCCAGGGCGTTGGTGTTGGGCAGGGCGAGGCCCATCGACGACATCAGGACGAACAGGCCCGCCGCGACCGGCGCGAGGCCGGCCTCGCCGAAGACCCCGGCGGTCATCAGGAGCAGCGCGAGGGAGGCGAGGGCGATCAGGAGCAGGCCCGTGGCCAGCACCTTGTCCATGCTGACCCGGCCCACCAGCAGCTTGCCGTTGATCTGGCCGACCACGATCAGGCCGACCGAGTTGAGGCCGAAGAGCAGGCTGAAGGTCTGGGGCGAGGCGCCGTAGATCTCCTGGACCACGAACGGGGACGCGGCGATGTACGCGAACAGGGCGGCGAACGCCATGCCCCCGGCCAGCATGTAGCCGGTGAAGACCCGGTCCGCGAGGAGTCCGCGCATCGTACGGAGGGCTTCGCCGACGCCTCCCCGGTGCCGCCGCTCCGCCGGCAGCGTCTCGTGCAGCCACTTCCACACCACCAGGGTCAGCACGACGCCGACGCCGGTGAGGACCACGAAGACGCCCCGCCAGTCGGTGAGGCGCAGCACTTGGCCGCCGATGACCGGCGCGATGACGGGCGCCACACCGGAGATCAGCATGAGGGTGGAGAAGAACCGGGCCATCTCCACGCCGTCGTACAAATCGCGGACGACCGCCCGGGCGATCACGATGCCCGCCGCCCCCGCGAGCCCCTGGAGCAGCCGGAAGGCGATCAGGAGCTCGACGGAGGGCGCGAAGGCGCAGATCGCGGTGGCAGCGACGTACACGATCATGCCGAGGAGCAGGGGCTTGCGGCGGCCGAACCGGTCGCTCATCGGCCCGACGACCAGTTGCCCGAGCGCCATGCCGGCGAGGCACGCGGTCAGGGTGAGCTGCACGGTGGCGGCGGGCGAGCGCAGGGCCCGGGTGACTTCCGGGAGGGCCGGGAGGTACATGTCCATGGAGAGCGGCGGCAGCGCGGTGAGTCCGCCCAGCACCAGCGTGACCAGCAGGCTCGCGCGGCGGGCGGCGGGGACCGCGTCGGGGTGCCGCGTTCCCCCCGTGCCGGATATGTGACCTTGCGTGGACTGGCCTGTCTCCGGCATTCGCATCTCCATGTCGTTGAATCTGCACCTATGCTCTCAGCTCGTCCGGAGTGGTCGAGACCTTTTCCGCCGGGGGCTGGGATGCACAAGGAAACCGTGCGCTGGGGCGTGCTCGCCACCGGCGGCATCGCGTCGTCGTTCACCACCGATCTGCTGGCGATGCGCGAGAGCGACGGCGCCGAGGTGGTCGCGGTGGCCTCCCGTACGACGGCCGGCGCCAAGGCGTTCGCCGAGCGGTTCGGGATACCGCGCGCGTACGGCGGCTGGGCGGAGCTCGCCGCCGACGAGGACGTGGACGTGGTGTACGTCGCCGGCCCCCACTCCGCGCACCGGGCCGCCGCCGCCCTGTGCCTGGAGGCGGGCCGGAACGTGCTGTGCGAGAAGGCGTTCACCCTCAACTCCCGCCAGGCGCGCAAGCTGGTCGCCGTGGCCCGGCGCCACGACAGCCGGCACAGCCTGCGGTACGAGGCCGCCGAGGTGATGCGCTGCCTGCGCGCGGGCGAGAAGGAGTCCCCGCTCGTCCCGCTGGAGGGCAGCCTCGCCGTGACGCGGACGCTCGACGCGGTGCGCGACCGTATCGGCGTCCGCTGTCCGGCCGACGAGGAGGAGTGACAAGCGCGCGGGCGTCAGGCGGGCTTCAGGCCCGGGTCGCCCGCCTCCGTCACCAGCGACGCGGCCGTCGTGACCGGCGCGCCGGGCGTGGTGACGGCGGACACCGTTCGGAAGTCCGCGCGCGCCGTGTCCGCGCCGAGGGTGACCCTTGTGTAGCCGCGCCTGCCGTCGTAGAACCGCAGGTGCGCGTTGCCCTGCATCAGGCGGTCGTAGTTGGCGGGCCGCTGCGCGCCGTCCTTGCCGCTGGATATGGAGGTGGTGACGAACTCCGTGCCCACCGTGCGCGAGTCCGGGTCCTCGAAGTCCTTCTTCAGGTCGAACGCGTACGCGACGTGGACGTCCCCCGTGAGCACCACGAGGTTGTCGACACCGGCCGCCTCCGCTCCGTCGAGCACCCGCTTGCGGGAGGCCGGGTAGCCGTCCCAGGCGTCCATGCTGACCTTCGGGTCGCCCGCGCTGCGCCGCCGGGAGAAGGTGACCTGCTGGGGGACGACGTTCCACAGCGCCCGGGACGCGTGCCAGCCGTCGACGAGCCACCGCTCCTGCTCCGCGCCGGTCATGGTGCGCGACGGGTCCTCGGACTCGGGGCCGGGCAGCTGCCAGCCGTCGCCGTACGCCTGGTTGGAGCGGTACTGGCGGGTGTCGAGGATGTCGAACTGCGCGAGCCGCCCGAAGTGCAGCCGCCGGTAGAGCCGCATGTCGGGGCCGTCGGGCCGCTGCGGGGCGCGCAGCGGCTGGTTCTCCCAGTAGGCGCGGTACGCCGCCGCCCTGCGCAGCAGGAACTCCTCGGGCGGTACGTCGTTCTCCGGGGCCCCGCCCGCGTAGTTGTTCTCCGTCTCGTGGTCGTCCCAGGTGACGACGAAGGGGTGGGCGGCGTGCGCGGCCATCAGGTCCGGGTCGGACTTGTAGAGGGCGTACCGCAGCCGGTAGTCCTCCAGCGTGACCGTCTCGCGGTTGAAGTGCGCGGGCAGGCGGCGGTCGGTGTAGGCGCGGGCGCCGCCGGTCGCGTCGACGCCGTACTCGTACAGGTAGTCGCCCAGGTGGAAGACGACGTCGAGGTCTTCCTCCGCGAGGTGCTTGTACGGGGTGAAGTAGCCGTCGTGGTACGCCTGGCAGGAGACGGCCGCGAGCCGCAGACCGTCGACGCGGGCGCCCCGGGCGGGCGCGGTGCGGGTGCGTCCGACGGGGCTGATCCAGTCGCCCGCGCGGAAGCGGTAGTAGTGGACGCGGTCCGGGTCGAGCCCGTCGGCCTCCACGCGCACGCTGTGGGCGAACTCGGGGTGCGCGGTGACGTGGCCGCGCCGGACGGTGCGGCGGAAGCGGGCGTCGTGCGCGAGTTCCCAGCGCACCTGGACGCGGGCGCGCGGGAGGCCGCCGTCCGGCTCGTACGGCTGCGGGGCGAGCCTCGTCCACAGGAGGGCGGACCCGGGAAGCGGGTCGCCGGAGGCGACGCCGAGCGTGAAGGGGTCGTCGGTGATGCGCCGCGCGTCGAGTTCGGCGGCCTGCGCGGTCCCGGGGAGGTTCGTCGCGAAGGCGAGCGCGGCCGCCGCTCCGGTGACGGTGAGGAATCCGCGGCGGTGGATGTGCCGGGCGGCGGCTCTGAGCTCCTGGCCGTGGCCCGACGTACCCGGTGCGACCGATGTGACAGTCATCTGGCCCTCCCCTGACGGCTGTTGTCAGAGGTATTCGAGTGGCACGGGGCGTCGCCTCGCTTTCATGTACGTGTCACGTACGCTGCTGGGCCATGAACCCTGAGACGAAGATCGCCGTGGTGACCGGAGCGGGCTCGGGCATCGGCCGGGCCGTCGCACTCGCCCTGGCGGGCGCGGGCTGGTCGGTGGCGCTGGCCGGGCGGCGTACCGGACCGCTGGAGGAGACGGCGCGGGAGGCGGGCGGCGAGACGCTGTGCGTCGCGGCGGACGTGGCGCTGCCGGCCGATGTCGACCGGCTCTTCGCCGCCGTGCGCGAGCGGTACGGGCGCCTCGATCTGCTCTTCAACAACGCGGGCACGTTCGGGCCGCGCGGGGTGGCGGTGGAGGACATCGGGTACCAGGAGTGGCACTCGGTCGTGGACGTGAACGTCACCGGTTCGTTCCTGTGCGCGCAGGCGGCGTTCCGGCAGATGAAGGGGCAGGACCCGCAGGGTGGCCGGATCATCAACAACGGGTCGATCTCGGCGCACGCGCCCCGGCCGCACTCGATCGCGTACACGACCACCAAGCACGCCATGACGGGCCTGACCAAGTCCCTCTCGCTCGACGGCCGGCCGTACCGGATCGCGTGCGGCCAGATCGACATCGGCAACGCGGCGACGGACATGACGGAGCGGATGCAGGCCGGGATCCTCCAGGCGCACGGCGAGCTGATGGCGGAGCCGGTGATGGACGTACGGGACGTGGCGCGGACGGTGCTGCACATGGCGGAGCTGCCGCTCGACGCGAACGTGCAGTTCGCGACGGTGATGGCGACGACGATGCCGTACGTCGGGCGGGGCTGAGGGAACATCGCCGCCGGGCCGGGGGTTGGGGGCGGTATGACGTCATTCCCCGACACCGAAGTCCTGCGCTACACCGCCTTCTCGGCCGACCCGGAGGGCGGCAATCCGGCCGGCGTCGTCCTGGACGCGGCCGGGCTCGACGACGCGGCGATGCTCGCCGTGGCGGCGGAGCTGGGCTACAGCGAGACCGCGTTCCTCACCGAGGAGCTGGAGTCCGGACGGGCCTTCACGGTCCGCTACTTCAGCCCGAAGGGCGAGGTCTCCTTCTGCGGCCACGCGACGGTCGCGACGGCCCTCGCACTCGCGGAGCACCGGGGCCGGCCGGGCGACGTCGTCTTCGAGACGCGGGCCGGCACGGTGCCGGTGCGGGTGACCCGGGGCGACGACGGCGCGTACCGCGCCACCCTCACCAGCGTCGAGCCGCACACCGAGGACGCGGCCGGGGAGGACGTGGCGGAGGCGCTGGCGGCGCTGGACTGGCCGGCCGCCGACCTGGACCCGGCGTTCCCGCCGCGCATCGCGTACGCCGGTGCCCGCCACCTGATCCTGGCGGCCGCGACCCGCGAGCGGCTGGCCCGGCTGTCGTACGACTTCGAGCGGCTCGCGGCGCTGATGCGCAGGCTGGACCTGACGACGGTGCAGCTGGTGTGGCGCGAGGACGCGACGACGTTCCACGTCCGCGACCCGTTCCCGGTCGGCGGTGTGGTCGAGGACCCGGCGACGGGCGCGGCGGCGGCGGCGTTCGGGGCGTACGCGCGCGAACTGGGCCTCGTCCCGGACCCGTCGGTCCTCACCCTCCACCAGGGCGACGACATGGGCCGCCCGGGGGTCCTGACGGTCGAACTCCGCGCGGGCGACGCGCGGATCAGGGTCGGCGGCACGGGCGCGCGCATCCCGGAGAAGGCGGCCGGCCACCCGAACGCATGAGCCCGGGGGACGGACAGGCCCGCACACGGGCCTGTCGGTTCCGCACCAGGCCCGAGCCGCCAGTTCGCCGCGGGAGCAGGCGTCGCCGGTGCGTGACGGGATCCGGTCTCGAGGAAGTGCGCTCCCGCACGGGTACGGGACGGTTCAGCTGATCTTGCGGGCAGAAAGTGGGCTGGAACCAGGCACGGCCCGGCTGCCGGGTACGTTGTCGGCGCGAAGTCTGGCGGCCACAGCGCCGGGACCGGGGCACCTGAAGCGTCGTCGGCCCACCGACGGGGGTGACCTCCCGCGCCCCCCAGCCGGCGTGCCGGGAGGTCTGCGACCGGGAAGCCGGGTGCGCCTCCATCCGGGCGTGGCCAGCGCCGCGAGAACGCCTCGGCAGGATCCATTGGAAATTGGTCGTGTTCAGCCTGGCGTGAGCAGGTCCCCACGGTGCGGAAAAGAGACTGCCTGCTGCGCTGATCGTCCTCGACGCCGCCGCGCGGCCTCCGCCTTGGGGAGGCGCCCAGTGTTCTTCCGCACGACGGTGTCAGGCGCGGCGGCAGCGATGTTGAAGCTCGGAGATGACGGCTTTCTCCCGCGTGTTGACGGCACCGTCCACGGTGGCCACCCGTTCGGCCACGTCAAGGAGATCACTCACATCTCCCGGCTCGGCGTCCAGGCGTCGCCACACCTCGACGGGATCGAGATCGACAAGGTGAGCGAGCCGTTCGTCGACCAGCTGATGCCGATCCCGGACCGACTTCACCAGGTGCCGCATCAACAACGCCTCGTCGTCGGCGATCTTCTGGTTCGCCGCGATGACGAGCCACGCGACCCACAGCATCAACTGCGGGTGGCCACTCCGCTCGCTCAGCCCCTCGGCGATCTCGATCACCCGCGCCTCGTTCCGGAAGACAGCTTGCGCGTGCCGCCCCGCGAGCAGCGTCGTATAGCGGTTCAACACCACCGCGAGGGGAACGCCAACCACGGGGATACCGATCTTGATGACGTTGCGCTGCAGAAGAAACTTGCCAACGAAGGGGAGCCCCTTCGCAGCGTTCAGTACCGCTTTGGAGTAGAAGCGCTTGATCAACGGCCGCATCATGACCGGGACGGTCTTGACCACGCCTTCCCGGACCACTTCCCCGCCTCTGATCGTGAAAGCCACTCGAATGAGCTTCCACATGTCCTCGGGGTCGGACAGGTCGAGCGGGACCCGGTAGAGGACCGAGATGTCGTAGGCCAGGCGGAGCTGGAGCTGACTGATGAACGCGACATCGACCATCATGGTCGCGACAGCGGCCGGAACGGTCGCCGGCGACGCACCGCCGAGGCTCCCGAGGGTGGTGACGACGGCCGCCGTGTAGGCACCGGCGGAGAGCCCTCCTTCGAGTGCGGCGTACCGAGCCGCCATCTTGATCCGCTGATCGACGATGGCATCCGCCGGCACACCTTCGTACCGCTCCTGGAAGTACTGCCAGTCGACCTTTTCCGTATAGGAGTTCATGGCCTGAGCGGTGAGCTTGGTGAACCAGCTGCCCGACTTGATGTCGTCCGGGCTCAACCCTTTGATGAAGTCCCGCATCTCGGCCCGCTCACGCTCGACCGCCTCCCGGTCGGCGCCGTCGTCGCCGCCGGCGTCAACAGCGTCAGTCAGGGTTTCGGTCATGGTGAGTCCTCCCAGGCGGGGCAGCGTCCAGTCAGATTGCCAGGTTTTGGACAGCCCCGCTGACGTCTCAACAAGGTGACTTACTGACCAGCCGTTTGTCGGCGGATGCCGTGTTGATCGGCCGAGCCCAGATGGGTCAGGGCCGGTTGTACCACTCGCACTTGAGTGCCGTGTTCGCATCGCCAAGACAGATCCTGACGGACGCCGCCCCGCCGGGCACATCCGAGGGGATCACGGTTCTGAACTGGTATGTCACTTTGCACTGAGTGCTGGTGCTCCAGGTGCCGAGCTCGTTGCCGGAGGCATCGTACGTGCTGAACCGCACCCTGTTGCAGTCGACGGCCCGGAGTTTCCCACCGGCCCCGACCGACCGGTCATACCACGTCAGGGTGCCGCGGACGGAGCTGGCACCGAGTGTGACGTCGAACGGGGTGCTCGGGTAGGGGGCGGTCTGCGCGCCGGCGGCGGGAGCGCCCAGCAAGGTGCCCGCGGTCAGCACGACGGAACCGAGGGCGGCGGCGAGATGAGTCTTCATGCGATCTCCAGGCTGGGGACGACAGGGCCCGACACCCGGTCGCGTGCGGCATCAACCGGGTGAAGCGGAACCGGGCGGCGGCGACCCGGTTCGGCGAACTCGCGGTCCGTTTCGACGCGACGATTCTCATCGCCGCGATCAACGCACGGCTGTGGCCTGCCGGATGTGCCGGCCCCGCATGTCATTCCGGCCGCGATCAGGCCGGCGGGCTGAAGGGCGACAGGGCCAATGGAAGCTGTGCGCCGTACGATCTGGACGGCCGACCGCGACCTCCCCGGGCGGCCCGTCCAGAACACCAGCAACACCCTTGACGACTGACAGATCCGCCGCTGTCCATGCCGGCACCGCCACATGACCCTCAGCCGGCAAACCATCACCACAAGGACCGCTGCGGTGCTAGTGCAGGCCGTCGATGCAGTAGCCGGCGCGGTAGCAGGTCTGTCCCTTGAGGTATTTCTGGTTCTCGTCGGTCATGTAGACCCAGATGTTGTCGGACCCACCGACGACGTTCGCGGCAAGGGCGAAGTCCGCCGGCCCGGATCGATTGCACCAGGTGCTGCTGCTCTTGAAGTCCAGTGAGGTGCTACCGGCGAACGCCCGCGCGTAGACCCGCCGACACCCGGTGGCCTTGAACGATGCGTCGACGCTGACCGACCGGTTGGACCAGCTGGCCGTGCCTTTGTAGTAGCTCGCCCCATACTCGATCGAGACAGCGGCGGCAGCGGCGGACGCGGCGGTCGCGGGTGTCGCCGCGAAGGCCGTCCCGGCAACCGACGCGGCTGCGGTCACGGCCATGCCGACCTTCCTCGTGCGGCTCTTCAGCTTCGATGTGTCCTTCAACCTCACTATGACTCCCAGGTTCCTCGAGTGCCGGGTGCACAACCTCACCGTCGTGCGGAGGCGACTGCCTCAGACCGGGCAGTGAACGTTGCTGCCGTTGTTCGGCAACACGACTCAAGCACGCGTGGACCTCACGCCGGAAAGCATTCGAGCCGGTTCAAATCCATCGCGACGACTGCTAGCGTCGGGGCGGTGCTTACTCTGCGTGTAGACGCCGACACAGTGTCCAGGACGCGGTTGGCTCCTTCCCCTGCTTCGGAATCCATAGCGTGGCTGAAACTCACCGCCGCGTCGGGACGGCACCCGGTCTTCGGAGATCCCGGACCACTTGCCCGCGCGTCACTTGCTCATCCGGACGTTGCCCTGCTCGCAGACCTGTTGCCGCAGAACGGCGACACCTACAGACCTGACCTGCTCACCCCTCAGCCAGGAACGGACGCACAGCACCGCGACCTGCTCGACGAGCAGATCGCGCACATCGAGGCCGCGGCGCAGGACGACCTCGAAACCCAGGTCTTCACCCACACCCGGACCCACTGGAACAGGCCGCTGCTGGCCACCACCCGCCGGATCGCGGAGTCGGGGCAGATGCAGCGACGTCTCGCCAACGGTCTCGCCCGGTTCTGGCGCGATGCCCTGGCCGAGGGCTGGCCCGAACTGCGCTCGATCATCCATCAGGACATCGCCCACCGCGCGACGGTCATCGCCACCCACGGCGTCGGCCGGGCGCTCGGAGCGCTCCACCCCGACATGGCTTGGGCAGGCGACGCGGTCACCCTCGCCAAGCCGTGGGATGCCGAAATCGATGTCACCGGCCGGGACTTGGTTCTCGCCCCCAGCGTGCTCAACTGGCCCGACGTCATCATCCAGGTCGACACCCCCGGGCAGTTCGTCCTCTACTACCCCGCCCAGCGGATCGGGACCGACCGGGATCGCACATCCAAAAAGATCGCGCAAGTGGTCGGCAACGCCCGAGCGGCCTTGCTGGCGGACCTCGAAACCGCCCGGTCCACCGCGGAACTCGCCGCCCGAACCGGATACACCCCGGGCACCGTCTCCTACCACCTCAGCGCCCTGCACCGCGCACGCCTCGTCACCAAGGTCAGAGACGGGCGCTACGTGTTGTACCAGCGGACCGCACATGCGGCAGGTCTGCTGGAAGAAGCCCGCGGCTAGGTGTATCGACCCGCAGCGTTGTTGACGCGGGCGGCCGTCCAGATCGTGGGCCGGAGGCCCTGTCCATGGCAGAACCGCGGGTGAGCGGCAGACGAGTCGGGCTGTACGCCGGGTTCTGTGCCCCGGGACCTCGCGGTCGTCGGGGCGACGGCCATCCATCTAGGACCGGCGTTGCCACCGGCCTCGTGCGGTCTACCCGCGGACTCGGGCGGGCAGCCCTCGAACGTCCGCGCAGGGCCGTCTCGCGACGGCCCCTCTTGACCTTGCTCCAGGTGGGGTTTACCTAGCCGCCTGAGTCACCTCAGGCGCTGGTGGTCTCTTACACCACCGTTTCACCCTTACCGAGGACCGAAATCCCCGGCGGTCTGTTTTCTGTGGCACTGTCCCGCGGGTCACCCCGGGTGGCCGTTAGCCACCACCTTGCCCTGTGGAGCCCGGACGTTCCTCGGGGAGATCCGGGGATCTCCACGCGGCCGTCCGCCCGGCTCGTCTGCCGTGCCGACCATGCTACCCGCCGGACCACGCCGGCTCAGACGAAGGCCGCCGTCTCCAGGTCGAAGCCGAAGGGGTCGGGGAGGGTGAAGGGCTTGCCGAAGGGGACGGTGGACAACTGGCGGTAGTCGTCACCCTCCGGCTCGCCGAACAGCGTCAGCGAGGACGTCTCACGGTCGACGAGCAGGTGCGGAGGGACGCCGCGTTCGTCGTCGCCGTCACACCGGGGTGAACAGGACCTTCGCGGTGCCCGGGTCCGCCTGGGTGAGGCGGACTCTGATGCGTTCGCCGAGGGGGAGGTCGCCGTCGCCGCCCTCCACACGGCCGACCACCGCCACGTCCTCCAGGTGCACCGTGCCGACGGCCCGGTCCTGGTCCCGCACGTCGACCACGTGGGCGTGGAAGAGGTCGCCCACGCGGTCCCTCAGCAGCGCGGCCTCGACGATGTCCACGCACTCGCGCTCGACGCCCGCCGCCCGCCGCGTCCCCTCCGCCATCTCCCGCGGGAGGCCGGGCAGCCCGTCCCGTACCCACTGCGGCGGCTCCTCGCCCGCCGCCGCGGCGACGCACAGCTCCCCGGCGTAACGGTCCACGAGGCGGCGCAGCGGGGCCGTGCAGTGCGTGTACGGGGCGGCCACCGCCGCGTGCACGGCGGGGTCGGGGACCTCGCCGTTCGTGAAGACCGTGTACCCCGCCCCGCGCAGCAGCGTCGTGCACTCCTGGAGGAACGCGGCGTGCGCGGCCTTCGTCGGGTCCAGGGAGCGCACGATCTCGGCGTACGACGTGTGATGCGGCCACTCGATGCGCAGCGCCCGCGCCGCCCGGCGCAGGCGGGCCACCTCGCCGAGCGGGGCGGCGGGCAGGGTGCGCAGGATGCCGGTGCCGGTGGCGGTCATCAGGTCGGCGGCGGCCATGCCGGTCAGGAGGGAGATCTGGGCGTTCCACCCGTCGGCCGGCAGCGGGGCGCGGAAGCCGAGGAAGTACGTGTCGCCGCGTTCGACGATCTCCTGCTCCGGAACGTTCAGCGAGATCCCGCCGCGCTCGCGCTCCAGCGCCTCGCGCAGCCGCCCGATGTCGCGCAGCAGCGCCACCGGCTCCTCCGCCGTGCCCGCGTCGATCCGCTGCTGGACACCGGAGTAGTCGAGCCGCGCCCGGCTCCGTACGAGCGCGCGGCGCACGTCGACCGTCTCGGTACGGCCGTGCCCGTCGAGGTCGATGCGCCACAGGAGGGCCGGGCGGGTCCGGTCGGGGAGCAGGCTCGCGGCGTCCTCGGAGAGCAGCGGCGGGTGCAGGGGGACCTTCCCGTCCGGGAAGTACAGCGTCATGACCCTGCGGTGGGCCTCGGCGTCGAGCGCGCCGCCCGGCCTGACGAACGCGGCCACGTCCGCGATCGCGTAGTGCACGCGGTAGCCGCCGCTCTCGCGGCGGGCCAGGTGCATCGCCTGGTCGAGGTCGACGGAACCGGGCGGGTCGATGGTGAACAGGGGGATGCCGGTCGCGTCGTACGCGGGCAGCCGGGGCGCCCTCGCGGCTTCCTCGGCTTCCGCGAGGACCTCGGCCGGGAACTCCCCCGGCACGTCGAGCGTGGTGCGCAGGGCGCGCAGGGCCGCCCGGAGGGGGGCCTCCGGTGCGCCGGTCACATGGATGGGGCGGCGGGGCATGCTCCGAGCGTAGGTCCGGCGGGGCCGAGCGGCACGGCGGGCTCCGCTTACCCTGGCCTACTGCCGTGTCCGTGTCCGAAGGAGTTGTGCCGTGCTCGTCCTCTTGCCGCCGTCCGAAGGAAAGGCCACCGGCGGTTCCGGCGCGCCCCTGAAGCCGGAGTCCCTGTCGCTGCCGGAGCTGGCCGGGGCGCGGGCGGCCGTGCTGGACGAGCTGGTCGACCTGTGCGCCGCCGACGAGGAGAAGGCGCGGGTCGTCCTGGGGCTCAGCGAGGGGCTGCGCGGCGAGGTCGCCAAGAACGTCGGCCTGCGGATCGCCGGGGCGCGTCCCGCCGGGGAGATCTACACCGGTGTGCTGTACGAGGCGCTGGACCTCGCCGGCCTGGACGCGGCCGCGCGCAAGCGCGCCCGGCAGTCGCTGCTGGTGTTCTCGGGGCTGTGGGGCGCGGTGGGGATCGGCGACCGGATTCCCTCCTACCGGTGCGCCATGGGCGTGAAGCTGCCGGGCCTGGGCGCGCTGGGGGCGTACTGGCGCGGGCCGATGGCCGCCGCGATGCCGGTGGCGGCGGGCGACGGGCTGGTGCTGGACCTGCGGTCGTCGGCGTACGCGGCGGCGTGGAAGCCGAAGGGGGACGTGGCGGGGCGCACGGCCACGGTGCGGGTGCTGCACGCGCAGGTCGACGCGGACGGAGTCGAGAAGCGGTCCGTCGTCAGCCACTTCAACAAGGCGACGAAGGGCCGGATCGTACGGGACCTGCTGGCCGCCGGGGCCGACCCCGCCGGCCCGGCGGAGCTCGTGTCGGTGCTGCGGGACCTGGGGTACGTCGTGGAGGCGTCGGCTCCCGCGAAGGCGGGGAAGGCGTGGGCGCTGGACGTGGTGGTGACCCAGATCCACTGAGCGGTTGCAGGCTGCGCAACGCTCGTTGCGGAGTGCGTCGCGCGGCGGCAGGATGGCGGCCATGACTTCCGTGCTCGACCTCGCGCCCGTCGTCCCCGTCGTTGTCCTGGAGGACGCCGCCGACGCGGTGCCGCTCGCCCGCGCGCTGGTCGCCGGCGGGCTGCCGGCCATCGAGGTGACGCTGCGGACGCCCGCCGCGCTCGACGCGATCCGGGCCGTCGCCGCGGAGGTGCCGGACGCGGTGCTCGGCGCCGGCACGGTGATCTCCCCGGCCCAGGTGGCGGACGCGGTGGCGGCCGGGGCCCGGTTCCTGGTCAGCCCGGGGTGGACGGACGCGCTGCTGGACGCGATGGCGGCGTCCGGGGTGCCGTTCCTGCCGGGGGTCTCCACGGTGTCGGAGGTCGTGGCGCTGCTGGAGCGCGGCGTGACGGAGATGAAGTTCTTCCCGGCCGAGGCGGCGGGCGGTACGCCGTACCTGAAGTCGCTGGGCGCCCCGCTCCCCCGGGCCCGCTTCTGCCCGACGGGCGGCATCAGCCTGGCGTCGGCGCCGTCGTACCTGGCGCTGGCGAACGTCGGCTGTGTGGGCGGCACCTGGATGCTCCCGCCGGACGCGCTGGCCGCGAAGGACTGGGCCCGGGTGGAGGAGCTGGCCCGCGAGGCGGCGGGGCTGCGCGGCTGAACGGGGCCAGGGACCGCCGGCCGGTTCTGGTGCCGGTGACGGGCCGTTCCGGGGGCGGCGTTCGGGACCCGCATGACGCAGCCGCCCGGCAGCGCCCTTTGTACGACGCCCACTCCCCGCGCACACATCGCGCTCTACGTCCCGGACACCACCCCCTGCGCGGCCCGCCCGCTCCCGCCGGTGGGTGAGGTGCGGGCCGTCCCCGTGGCCGGCCGTTCCCGCCGCTTTCCGGCCCGGGGCCAGGCCCCGGAGGCCGCTCAGCGCAGGTGCGACGTGTCGTTCAGCAGGCGCAGGGACGCGTTGCCGTCCGCGTAGTACGCCACCGCCGACAGCGACGCCGCCGAGAGTTCCATGCGGAACAGGGACTCGGGCGGAGCGCCCAGCGCCAGGCGTACCAAGGTCTTGACCGGCGTCACGTGGGTGACGACCAGGACCGTGCGGCCCGCGCAGCGGGCGATCAGCTTGTCGCGGGCCGTCGACACCCGCCGCGCCACCGACGCGAAGCTCTCGCCGCCCCCGGTCGGCGCCGCCTTCGGGGAGGCCAGCCACGCGTCCAGGTCCGCCGGGTACCGCTCGCGCACTTCGGCGAAGGTCAGGCCCTCCCACGCCC
Organism: Streptomyces albidochromogenes; assembly: GCF_005981925.1. Lineage (GTDB taxonomy): Bacteria > Actinomycetota > Actinomycetes > Streptomycetales > Streptomycetaceae > Streptomyces > Streptomyces albidochromogenes. Next base: position 1,693 of record NZ_VBVX01000104.1, on the reverse strand, counting down.
CGAAGTCCGTCTCGCGCAGGCCCTCTTCGACGCGTACGTCGAGTCCGAGCCGCGCCGCCACCACGTCGGCCGTCTCCCGGCACCGCCGCAGCGGCGAGCTGACGATCTCCTGGACGGTGCCGCGCGCGGCCAGCGTCGTGGCGACCGCCTGGGCCTGACGGCGGCCGACCGCCGAGAGCTCCGGGTCGGATCCGCCGCTCCCGGAGAACCGCTTCTCGGGGGTGAGCGCCGTCTCCCCGTGCCGCAGGAGCACGAACGTCGTGGGCGCGCCGAGGTCGGCCGCGGCGCCCCAGCCCACGGCGGGCGCGGTGACGGGCTCGGCCTCGGACGCCTCCGGCAGGGTCAGCGGCTCGGGCGCCGCCGCGGCGCGCCCCAGGGCCGCACGGGCCTTGGCGGCGCCGGCCGCCGCGTCGCCCACCACGCGCGGCGCGGCGGCGGCGAGGTCGGCCGTGGAGGCCGACGGCTCCCACTGCTTGCCCTTCTTGCCCGCGTCCATCGCCTCGTTGGCGAGCCGGTCGGCGTGCTTGTTCTTCTCGCGCGGGATCCACTCGTAGGTGACCCGGACGCGCGGGAAGACCGTCGCCGCCTCGGCGGCCAGCGGCTTCATGTCCGGGTGCTTGATCTTCCAGCGGCCGGACATCTGCTCGACGACGAGCTTGGAGTCCATGCGGACGTGGACGGTCGCGTCCGGCGCCAGCGCGTGCGCGGCCCGCAGGCCGGCGATCAGCCCCTTGTACTCCGCGACGTTGTTCGTGGCGACGCCGATGTACTCGGCGGCCTCGGCGAGCGTCTCCCCCGTCTGCGGGTCGAGGACGACCGCGCCGTAGCCGGCGGGGCCCGGGTTGCCCCGGGAGCCGCCGTCGGCCTCGACGACGAAGCTGCGTCCCACGGCTACAGGCCGGACTCGGAGGTGCGGACCAGGATGCGGCGGCAGTTCTCGCAGCGCACCACCGCGTCGGGGGCGGCGGCCCGCACCTCGTTGACCTCGGTGATGTTGAGCTCCAGCCGGCAGCCCTCGCAGCGGCGCTGGTAGAGGCGGGCCGCGCCGACGCCGCCGGACTGGAGGCGCAGCTTCTCGTACAGCTTGAGGAGGTCGGCGGGGATCGTCGCGGAGGCGACCTCGCGCTCCTTGGTGACCGTGGCGACCTCGCCGTCGATCTGCTCGAAGGCGGCGTCGCGGCGCGCGGTCGCGTCGTCGGCCTTGGCCTGGACGGAGGAGACGCGCTCGGTCAGCTCGGCGACGCGCTCCTGGATGGACTCGCGGCGCTCCATGACCTCCAGGACGACGTCCTCCAGGTCGCCCTGGCGCTTGGCGAGGGAGACGAGTTCGCGCTGGAGGTTCTCCAGGTCCTTGGGCGACGAGACGGCGCCCGAGTCGAGGCGCTGCTGGTCGCGGGTGGCGCGCTGGCGGACCTGGTCGACGTCCTGCTCGGCCTTGGTCTGCTCGCGGGTGGTGTCGCTCTCCTCGGTCTGCGCGGCGACCAGCAGGTCGCGCAGCTGCGCGAGGTCCTTGGTGAGCGATTCGAGCTCGGCGTGCTCGGGCAGGGAGGTGCGCCGGTGGGCGAGCTGGGACAGGCGCAGGTCGAGGGCCTGTACGTCGAGGAGACGGATCTGGTCGGCGGGCGCGGCGTTCAGTTGGGGGCTCCAGAAGGATCAAAGGGGGCGCGCGATGCGCTCGTCGGAAGGGTGGTGG
>NZ_VBVX01000103.1 GCF_005981925.1 Streptomyces albidochromogenes | reverse complement strand
CGCCTGGGGCGCCGGCCCAGGCCCCCGCGCCTCCCGGCTGGAGCGGCCCCGTCCAGCAGCACGCCCAGCACGCCTCCATGCCGCCGGGCCGGGAGATCACCGGCCACGTGCAGCTGCCGCCGGGCGGCCCGGTCCCCGTCCCGGCGCCGCCGCACGCCGCCGCGCCGACGGACACCGGCACCACCACGCTCGCGGTGCTGCTCATCGGCCCCGCCGGCGCGGGCAAGACGACCGTCGCCCGGCACTGGGCGCAGCACCGCCGGGTGCCGACCGCCCACATCAGCCTCGACGACGTACGCGAATGGGTGTGCTCGGGGTTCGCCGACCCGCAGTCCGGGTGGAACGATCAGTCCGAGGCCCAGTACCGCCTGGCCCGCCGCACCTGCGGCTTCGCCGCCCGCAACTTCCTCGCCAACGGCATCTCGTGCATCGTCGACGACGCGGTCTTCCCGGACCGCCCCGTCGTCGGGCTCGGCGGCTGGAAGCGGCACGTGGGGCCCGGGCTGCTGCCGGTGGTCATCCTCCCCGGCCTGGAGATCGTGCTGGAGCGCAACGCGCAGCGCAGCGGCAACCGGCGCCTGTCCGACGAGGAAGTCGCCCGGATCCACGGCCGGATGGCCGGGTGGTACGGCTCCGGGCTGCCGATCATCGACAACTCGCAGTACGACGTGCCGACCACCGCCCGCGTCCTGGACGAGGTGCTCGCCCGCTCCATAGCCAGCCCGCCCGCCTGGTAGAGCCGCCGTGCCCCTGCCCCGGTACGCGCCGCGCCGCCCGGTCGGACGCGCTGAACCGGCCGGAAGCGGGCCGCGCTCGTACGCTCGAAACATGTCAGAGCTGTATGCGGTCCGCCGTGGACGGCTGCGCGACCGGTGTGCCGCTGCCGGCAGCGCCGCCTCGCTGGTCTCCCGTCCCGCCAACGTCCGCTACCTCGCCGGCGGAGCGCCACCCGGCGCCGTACTGCTGCTCGGGCCGGACGAGGACATCCTGATCTGCCCCGGTACGCCGGGGCCCGACCCGGCGGAGGGCCGCCCCGACGAGCAGCTGCGGATCACCGTGCTGCCCGAGCCCGGCGGCGACACCGTCGTCGCGGCGGCGCGCGCGGCCGCGGCGGCCGGCGCCGAGTCGCTCGCCGTCGAGGAGACCCACCTGACCGTCGCCCGGCACCGGGCCCTCGGCTCGGTCGCGCCCCGGCTGCGCCTGGGCGATCTCTCGGGCGCCGTCGAACAGCTGCGGATCGTCAAGGACGAGGAGGAGATCGCGTCCCTGCGGATCGCGGCCGAGATCACCGACCAGGCGCTCGGAGAGCTGCTCGAATCGATCCTGGTCGGCCGGACCGAGCGGCACCTCGCGCTGGAGCTGGAGCGCCGCCTGGTCGACCACGGCGCGGACGGGACCGCCTTCCCCACGTCGGTCGCCACCGGTCCGAACGCGGGCCTGGGCCGGCACCGGCCCTCGGACCGACGTGTGGAGGAGGGGGATTTCCTCTCGGTCTGCCTCGGCGCCAACTACCGCGGCTACCGGTGCGAGATCGGCCGTACCTTCGTCATCGGCACGACGCCCGCCGACTGGCAGATCGAGCTGTACGAGGTCGTATTCGCCGCTCAGCGGGCGGGCCGGGAGGCGCTCGTCCCGGGTGCGGAGTACCGGGAAGTCGACCGCGCGGCACGCCATGTGCTCGCCGCCGCGGGCCACGGCGAGGGGCTCGCGCCGAAGACCGGGCACGGTGTCGGGCTCGAAATCGAGGAGGACCCGCAGTTGGCACCTGCGGCCATGGGTAAACTGGACGCTTGTGTGCCGGTCACCGTCGAACCGGGGGTCCACCTCCCGGGCCGGGGCGGTGTCCGGATCGATGACACGCTCGTCGTACGCCCCGACGCGGACGGCGGACCCGAGCTACTCACCATCACGACCAAGGAGCTGCTCGCGCTGTAGCCCAGCGCCACCGTGCGACCCCCCAGGTCACAGCAGCCCCACCAGCCTTCAGTCCAGGAGATTCCGCAACCGTGGCTTCCACGAACGACCTCAAGAACGGCATGGTGCTCAAGCTCGACGGGGGCCAGCTCTGGTCCGTCGTCGAGTTCCAGCACGTCAAGCCCGGCAAGGGCCCTGCCTTCGTGCGCACCAAGCTCAAGAACGTGCTCTCCGGCAAGGTGGTCGACAAGACCTTCAACGCCGGCGTGAAGGTCGAGACGGCCACCATTGACCGCCGCGACATGCAGTTCTCGTACATGGACGGCGAGTACTTCGTCTTCATGGACATGGACACGTACGACCAGCTCATGGTCGACCGCAAGTCCGTCGGCGACGCCGCCAACTTCCTGATCGAGGGCTTCACCGCCTCCGTCGCCCAGCACGAGGGCGAGGTGCTGTACGTCGAGCTGCCCGCCGCGGTCGAGCTGACCGTCAAGCACACCGACCCGGGTGTCCAGGGCGACCGCTCCACCGGCGGCACCAAGCCGGCCACGCTGGAGACGGACCACGAGATCCAGGTCCCGCTCTTCATCACCACCGGTGAGAAGATCAAGGTCGACACCCGCACGAGCGATTACCTCGGCCGGGTGAACAGCTAACCGTGGCTGCCCGGAACACGGCGCGCAAGCGCGCCTTCCAGATCCTCTTCGAGGCCGACCAGCGCGGTGAGTCCGTGCAGACGGTCCTCGCGGACTGGATGCGGCACGCCAGGACCGACACCCGTCAGCCGCCGGTCAGCGAGTACACGATGCAGCTCGTCGAGGGGTACGCGCAGTACGCGGACCGCATCGAGGACCTCATGGCCACGTACGCGGTCGACTGGGAGATCGACAGGATGCCGGTCGTCGACCGGAACATCCTGCGGCTCGGCACGTACGAGCTGGTGTGGATGGACGAGACGCCCGACGCGGTGGTGATCGACGAGGCGGTGCAACTCGCCAAGGAGTTCTCCACCGACGACTCACCGTCCTTCGTGAACGGTCTCCTCGGCCGTTTCAAGGACCTCAAGCCGAATCTGCGGCGCGAATAGCCCCCGCCCGGCTCCAAGGACGACTGAAAGGGCCCCCGGCACGCCTCACGGCAAGCCGGGGGCCCTTTCGTCTTTGCCGCCCGGTCGGTGCTCGGGCAGGGGCCTGAGGAGGAGCGGGGCGGGCAAAGCGGCGAAAGAGACGGGAAAACGCCGGGGCCGGCGGAAGCGAATGCTCCCGCCGGCCCCGGCGTTACGTTTCTGCTGGCGCTGCTCGACCTAGATGTCGTCGTGTGAGACCGCGCGGCGCGCGTCCGCGTCGAGCACACCCCAGCTGATGAGCTGCTCGGTCAGGACCGAGGGCGACTGGTCGTAGATGACGGCGAGCGTGCGCAGGTCGTCCTGGCGGATCGACAGCACCTTGCCGTTGTAGTCGCCGCGCTGCGACTGGATCGTCGCGGCGTAGCGCTGGAGCGGGCCCGCCTTCTCGGCCGGCACGTGGGCCAGGCGCTCGAGGTCGAGGCGGAGCTTCGGCGGCGGCTCGGCGGCGCCGCCGGGCGTCGTGCCCGGCAGGAGCTCCTGCACCGGTACGCCGTAGAAGTCCGCGAGCTCGGCGAGGCGCTGCACGGTCACGGCGCGGTCGCCGCGCTCGTACGAGCCCACCACGACGGCCTTCCAGCGGCCCTGGGACTTCTCCTCGACACCGTGGAGGGAAAGGCCCTGCTGGGTGCGGATGGCGCGGAGCTTGGCCCCGAGCTGTTTTGCGTATTCGCTGGACATATGGCTCCCCGGACGCAGACTGGTAACTCACTGTGAGGTTACGCAGCGTTACTTGGGTGCGTCAAGCCGAATGGGGCCAGACCGCCTACTCGTGGGGTCTCGCAAGGGTTGCCGAATAGTGCTGGTACCGTGGTGACGCAATTCCGACGTCCTTTAAGGTCCGTCCCGTGAGGCGGAGAAGGAGGTCCGTTTCCAATGGACACGGTTGAATCCGATGCCCCGCGCCCCGTACTCGAGGGCCCTGACATCGAGCGGGTACTGACCCGCATCGCCCACGAGATCGTCGAGCGCGCGAAGGGCGCGGACGACGTGGTGCTCCTCGGCATCCCCACCCGCGGCGTCTTCCTGGCCCGCCGGCTGGCCGCCAGGCTCGAACAGATCACCGGCCGGAAGGTGCCGGTCGGCTCCCTCGACATCACCATGTACCGCGACGACCTGCGCATGCGGCCCGCGCGGGCCCTCGCCCGCACCGAGATCCCGGGTGACGGCATCGAGGACCGGCTCGTCGTCCTCGTCGACGACGTGCTGTTCTCCGGCCGTACGATCCGCGCCGCGCTCGACGCGCTCGGCGACATCGGCCGCCCGCGCGCCGTGCAGCTCGCGGTCCTCGTCGACCGGGGCCACCGCGAACTGCCGATCCGCGCCGACTACGTCGGCAAGAACCTCCCCACGTCGCTGCGGGAGACGGTCAAGGTCCAGCTCTCCGAGGAGGACGGCCGCGACGCCGTGCTGCTCGGCCTCCAGCAGACCGCTCCGGCCGGCGAGCAGTAGCGCATTCCCGTACGGACCCGGACCACCCGGGGCCGCGCACCGGTCTGCCCTCCTGCCCGCCTCCCCACACGCGCCCCTCACCCACCACGGAGCACCAGATGAAGCGTCACCTCATCTCGGCCGCCGACCTCACCCGCGACGACGCCGTACTGATCCTCGACACCGCCGAGGAGATGGCCCGCGTCGCGGACCGGCCGATCAAGAAGCTGCCGACCCTGCGCGGCCGCACGGTCGTCAACCTCTTCTTCGAGGACTCGACCCGCACCCGCATCTCCTTCGAGGCCGCGGCCAAGCGCCTGTCCGCCGACGTCATCAACTTCTCCGCCAAGGGCTCGTCCGTCTCCAAGGGCGAGTCGCTCAAGGACACCGCCCTGACCCTGGAGGCGATGGGCGCCGACGCCGTCGTCATCCGGCACCACGCCTCCGGAGCCCCCTACCGGCTCGCGACGTCCGGCTGGATCGACGGCGCGGTCGTCAACGCGGGCGACGGCACGCACGAGCACCCGACCCAGGCGCTGCTCGACGCCTTCACGATGCGCCGCAGGCTCGTCGGCGCCGACGCGGGCATAGGGCGCGACCTCGACGGCCGCCGGATCACGATCGTCGGCGACGTGCTGCACAGCCGCGTGGCGCGCTCCAACGTCCACCTGTTGCACACGCTCGGCGCCGAGGTGACCCTGGTGGCGCCGCCCACGCTGGTCCCGATCGGCGTCGAGCACTGGCCGTGCCAGGTCGCGTACCACCTCGACGAGGTGCTGCCGAAGTCGGACGCGGTCATGATGCTGCGTGTGCAGCGCGAGCGGATGAACGCCGCCTTCTTCCCGACCGAGCGCGAGTACTCGCGGCGCTACGGCCTGGACGGCGACCGGATGGCCCGGATGCCCGGGCACGCCATCGTCATGCACCCCGGCCCGATGAACCGCGGCATGGAGATCACCGCGCAGGTCGCCGACTCCGACCGCTGCACGGCCGTCGAGCAGGTCGCCAACGGCGTCTCGACCCGGATGGCCGTCCTGTACCTGCTTCTGGGCGGCGCTGTGTTCGATTCGAAGGCCACGTCCGCCACCAGCCCCGCCCCCGCACGCACCGAGGAGAACAAGTAACGATGAGCAAGATCCTGATCCGCGGTGCGAAGGTACTGGGCGGCGCGCCGCAGGACGTCCTGATCGACGGCGAGACCATCGCCGAGGTCGGAAGCGGCCTGAGCGCCGAGGGCGCGACCGTCGTCGAGGCCGGGGGCAAGATCCTCCTGCCGGGCCTCGTCGACCTGCACACCCACCTGCGCGAGCCGGGCCGTGAGGACTCCGAGACCGTCCTGACCGGCACCAAGGCCGCCGCCGTCGGCGGCTTCACCGCCGTGCACGCCATGGCCAACACCTTCCCGGTCGCCGACACCGCCGGCGTCGTCGAGCAGGTATGGCGCCTCGGCAAGGAGTCCGGCTACTGCGACGTGCAGCCCGTCGGCGCCGTCACCGTCGGCCTGGAGGGCAAGAAGCTCGCCGAGCTCGGCGCCATGCACGACTCGGCCGCCGGAGTGAAGGTCTTCTCCGACGACGGCAAGTGCGTCGACGACGCCGTGATCATGCGCCGCGCGCTGGAGTACGTGAAGGCCTTCGACGGCGTCGTCGCCCAGCACGCCCAGGAGCCCCGCCTGACCGAGGGCGCCCAGATGAACGAGGGCGTCGTCTCCTCCGAGCTGGGCCTCGGCGGCTGGCCGGCCGTCGCCGAGGAGTCGATCATCGCCCGCGACGTCCTCCTCGCCGCCCACGTCGGCTCGCGCGTGCACATCTGCCACCTGTCCACGGCCGGCTCGGTGGAGATCGTCCGCTGGGCCAAGTCCAAGGGCTGGAACGTCACCGCCGAGGTCACCCCGCACCACCTGCTGCTCACCGACGAGCTGGTCCGCACGTACAACCCGGTCTACAAGGTGAACCCGCCGCTGCGCACCGAGGCCGACGTCATGGCCCTGCGCGAGGCGCTCGCCGACGGCACCATCGACTGCGTCGCGACCGACCACGCCCCGCACCCGCACGAGGACAAGGACTGCGAGTGGGCCGCGGCCGCCATGGGCATGGTGGGCCTGGAGACCGCCCTGTCCGTCGTACAGCAGACGATGGTCGACAGCGGCCTCCTCGACTGGGCGGGCGTCGCGGACCGCATGTCGTTCCGCCCGGCGGCCATCGGACGCCTGGAGGGCCATGGCCGTCCCGTCTCGGCAGGCGAGCCCGCCAACCTCACGCTGGTCGATCCGGCATACCGTGGAGCCGTGGACCCCTCGGGCTTCGCCTCCCGCAGCCGCAACACCCCCTACGAGGGCCGTGAGCTGCCGGGACGCGTCACCCACACCTGGCTGCGGGGCCGCGCAACGGTCGTCGACGGGAATCTGGCGTGACACCTTTCATCCAACTGGCCGCAGGGGCCGCCGCAGCGGAACGCAAGTCGGCCGAAGTGACCGACTGGGCCGCCCGCATCGGCTGGGTCGTCGGGCTGCTGCTCTTCATCGCGCTCGTGTACTGGCTGATGCGCCAGGGCTGGAAATGGCGTGCCGTCCTCCAGTCCGACGTGCCGGTACTCCCCACCGCGCCCGAGGCGCCGGGTGAGGCGAAGCTGAGCATGAGCGGCCGGTACCACGGCTCCACTACCGCCGGGCAGTGGCTCGACCGGATCGTGGCCCACGGCCTCGGCACGCGCAGCCGCGCCGAGCTGGTCCTGACCGACGCGGGGCTGGACGTCGTACGCCCCGGGGCGGCCGACTTCTTCGTACCCGCCGGGCAGCTCCGCGAGGCGCGGCTCGACAAGGGCATCGCCGGCAAGGTCCTCGCCGAGGGCGGCCTGCTGGTCGTCACCTGGCAGCACGGCGACAAGCTGATCGACTCCGGCTTCCGCTCCGACCGCGCGGCCGAGCACACGGCCTGGGTCGAGGCGATCAACTCCATGACACGAATTTCTACGGAAGGCACCGCACGATGACGATCTCCACCCGGGGAGCCGCCAAGGCTCCCGCCGTACTCGTCCTGGAGGACGGCCGCAGCTTCCGCGGCCGTGCCTACGGGGCCGTGGGGGAGACCTTCGGCGAGGCGGTGTTCAACACCGGCATGACCGGCTACCAGGAGACCCTCACCGACCCGTCGTACCACCGCCAGGTCGTCGTCATGACGGCCCCGCACGTCGGCAACACCGGCGTGAACGACGAGGACGACGAGTCGAAGAAGATCTGGGTCGCCGGGTACGTCGTACGCGACCCCGCCCGCGTCCCGTCCAACTGGCGCTCCAGCCGCTCCCTCGACGAGCAGCTCACCGAGCAGGGCATCGTGGGCATCAGCGGCATCGACACCCGCGCCCTCACCCGCCACCTGCGCGAGCGCGGCGCGATGCGCGTCGGCATCTTCTCCGGCGAGGCGCTCGCCGACGAGCAGACGTTGCTCGCCCGTGTGCAGGAGGCCCCCCAGATGGTGGGCGCCTCGCTCGCCGCCGAGGTCTCCACCGACGCGTCGTACGTCGTTCCCGCGATCGGCGAGAAGAAGTTCACCGTCGCCGCGATCGACCTCGGCATCAAGGGCATGACCCCGCACCGGATGGCCGAGCGCGGCATAGAGGTCCACGTCCTGCCGGCCACCGCCACGGCCGAGCAGGTCTACGCCGTCGCCCCCGACGGAGTCTTCCTCTCCAACGGCCCCGGCGACCCGTCCACTGTCGACCTCACCGTCGTCAAGGCCGTCCTGGACCGCAGGACGCCGCTCTTCGGCATCTGCTTCGGCAACCAGATCCTCGGCCGGGCGCTCGGCTTCGGCACCTACAAGCTGAAGTACGGCCACCGCGGCATCAATCAGCCCGTGCAGGACCGCACGACCGGCAAGGTCGAGGTCACCGCGCACAACCACGGCTTCGCCGTCGACGCCCCGCTCGACAAGGTTTCCGAGACCCCGTACGGCCGCGCCGAGGTGTCCCACGTCTGCCTGAACGACGACGTGGTCGAGGGCCTCCAGCTCCTCGACCAGCCCGCGTTCAGCGTCCAGTACCACCCCGAAGCAGCAGCGGGCCCGCACGACGCCGCGTACCTGTTCGACCGCTTCGTACAGCTCATGGAGGGCCAGCGTGCCTAAGCGCACCGATATCCAGTCCGTCCTGGTCATCGGCTCCGGTCCGATCGTCATCGGCCAGGCCGCCGAGTTCGACTACTCCGGAACGCAGGCCTGCCGCGTCCTCAAGGCTGAGGGCCTGCGCGTCATCCTGGTCAACTCCAACCCGGCGACGATCATGACCGACCCGGAGATCGCCGACGCCACGTACGTCGAGCCGATCACCCCGGAGTTCGTCGAGAAGATCATCGCCAAGGAGCGCCCCGACGCGCTCCTGCCGACCCTCGGCGGCCAGACCGCGCTCAACACCGCGATCTCCATGCACGAGCAGGGAGTGCTGGAGAAGTACGGCGTCGAGCTCATCGGCGCCAACGTCGAGGCCATCAACAAGGGCGAGGACCGCGACCTCTTCAAGGGCGTCGTCGAGGCAGTCAAGGCCAAGATCGGTTACGGCGAGTCCGCGCGCTCGGTCATCTGCCACTCCATGGACGACGTCCTCGCGGGCGTCGAGACGCTCGGCGGCTACCCCGTCGTCGTACGGCCCTCCTTCACCATGGGCGGCGCCGGCTCCGGCTTCGCGCACAACGAGGACGAGCTGCGGCGCATCGCCGGACAGGGCCTCACGCTCTCGCCGACCACCGAGGTGCTCCTGGAGGAGTCCATCCTCGGCTGGAAGGAGTACGAGCTGGAGCTGATGCGCGACAAGAACGACAACGTCGTGGTCGTCTGCTCCATCGAGAACTTCGACCCGATGGGCGTGCACACCGGCGACTCCATCACCGTCGCCCCGGCGATGACGCTGACCGACCGCGAGTACCAGCGGCTGCGCGACGTCGGCATCGCGATCATCCGCGAGGTCGGCGTGGACACCGGCGGCTGCAACATCCAGTTCGCCGTCAACCCCGACGACGGCCGGATCATCGTCATCGAGATGAACCCGCGCGTCTCGCGTTCGTCCGCGCTGGCCTCCAAGGCGACCGGCTTCCCGATCGCGAAGATCGCCGCTCGTCTCGCCGTCGGCTACACGCTCGACGAGATCCCGAACGACATCACCGAGAAGACCCCGGCGTCCTTCGAGCCCACGCTCGACTACGTCGTCGTCAAGGTGCCCCGCTTCGCGTTCGAGAAGTTCCCGCTCGCCGACGCCACCCTCACCACCACCATGAAGTCGGTGGGCGAGGCCATGGCGATCGGCCGCAACTTCACCGAGGCCCTCCAGAAGGCGCTGCGCTCGCTGGAGAAGAAGGGCAGCCAGTTCGCCTTCACCGGCGAGCCGGGCGACAAGGCCGACCTCCTGGAGATCGCCAAGGTCCCCACGGACGGCCGGATCAACACCGTCATGCAGGCCATCCGGGCCGGCGCCACCCCCGAGGAGGTCTTCGACGCCACGAAGATCGACCCGTGGTTCGTCGACCAGATGTTCCTCATCAAGGAGCACGCGGACGAACTCGCCGCCGCCGAGAGGCTCGACCCCGAGCTGCTCGCCGAGGCCAAGCGCCACGGCTTCTCCGACGCCCAGATCGCCGGCATCCGCGGCCTGCGCGAGGACGTCGTGCGCGAGGTCCGGCACGCGCTCGGCGTCCGCCCGGTCTACAAGACGGTCGACACCTGCGCCGCCGAGTTCGCCGCGAAGACGCCGTACTTCTACTCCTCGTACGACCAGGAGTCCGAGGTCGCGCCGCGTGAGAAGCCCGCCGTGATCATCCTGGGCTCCGGCCCGAACCGCATCGGCCAGGGCATCGAGTTCGACTACTCCTGCGTCCACGCCTCCTTCGCGCTCAGCGACGCGGGCTACGAGACCGTGATGGTCAACTGCAATCCGGAGACCGTCTCCACCGACTACGACACCTCCGACCGCCTGTACTTCGAGCCGCTGACGCTCGAGGACGTGCTGGAGATCGTCCACGCCGAGACCCTCGCGGGCCCCATCGCGGGCGTCGTCGTACAGCTCGGCGGCCAGACCCCGCTGGGCCTCGCCCAGGCGCTCAAGGACAACGGCGTACCGGTCGTCGGCACCCCGCCCGAGGCCATCCACGCCGCCGAGGACCGCGGCGCGTTCGGCCGCGTGCTCGCCGAGGCCGGCCTCCCGGCCCCGAAGCACGGCACCGCGACGACCTTCGACGAGGCCAAGGCCATCGCCGACGAGATCGGCTACCCGGTCCTCGTACGCCCGTCGTACGTGCTCGGCGGACGCGGTATGGAGATCGTGTACGACGAGACGCGCCTGTCCTCGTACATCGCGGAGTCCACCGAGATCAGCCCCACCCGCCCGGTCCTCGTCGACCGCTTCCTCGACGACGCGATCGAGATCGACGTCGACGCTCTCTACGACGGCACCGAGCTCTACCTCGGCGGCGTCATGGAGCACATCGAGGAAGCCGGCATCCACTCCGGCGACTCCGCCTGCGCGCTGCCCCCGATCACCCTCGGCGGCTTCGACATCAAGCGGCTGCGGATCTCCACCGAGGCCATCGCCAAGGGCGTCGGCGTACGCGGGCTGATCAACATCCAGTTCGCCATGGCCGGGGACATCCTCTACGTCCTCGAAGCCAACCCGCGCGCCTCGCGCACCGTCCCCTTCACCTCCAAGGCGACCGCCGTGCCGCTGGCGAAGGCCGCCGCCCGCATCTCGCTGGGCGCGACCATCGCCGAGCTCCGCGCGGAGGGCATGCTGCCGAAGACCGGCGACGGCGGCACGCTGCCGCTCGACGCGCCGATCTCCGTCAAGGAGGCCGTGATGCCGTGGAGCCGCTTCCGCGACATCCAGGGCCGCGGCGTGGACACCGTCCTCGGCCCGGAGATGCGCTCGACCGGTGAGGTCATGGGCATCGACTCGGTCTTCGGCACGGCGTACGCCAAGTCGCAGGCCGGCGCGTACGGCCCGCTGCCGACGAAGGGCCGGGCGTTCATCTCGGTCGCCAACCGGGACAAGCGCTCGATGATCTTCCCGGCGCGCGAGCTCGTCGCCCACGGCTTCGAGCTGCTCGCCACCTCCGGCACGGCCGAGGTGCTCCGGCGCAACGGCATCAACGCCACCGTGGTGCGCAAGCAGAGCGAGGGCGAGGGCCCGAACGGGGAGAAGACCATCGTCCGGCTCATCCACGACGGCCAGGTCGACCTCATCGTCAACACGCCGTACGGCACGGGCGGCCGCCTCGACGGCTACGAGATCCGCACGGCGGCCGTGGCGCGCAGCGTCCCGTGCCTCACGACGGTCCAGGCCCTCGCGGCCGCCGTCCAGGGCATCGACGCGCTCACCCACGGCGACGTGGGCGTGCGTTCCCTCCAGGAACACGCGCGACACCTGACCGCGGCCCGCGAGGTCTAGCGGCACAGGAGGGGGACACCGGACGCGGTGTCCCCCTCTTCATGAGCCCAGCCCGCAGCCCGAGCCTCCCGAGGAACGCACCGTGTACAAACTCTTCTTCACCCTCGTCTTCAAGCGCATGGACGCCGAGCGGGCCCACTACCTGGCCTTCCGCTGGATCCGCATCGCCGCCCGCGTCCCGGTCCTGCGCACCTTCGTCGCCGCCGTCCTCGCGCCTCGCCACACCTCGCTGCGCACCGAGGCGCTCGGCCTGCGCATGCACGGCCCGTTCGGCCTCGCCGCCGGCTTCGACAAGAACGCGGTCGCCATCGACGGCATGTCGATGCTCGGGTTCGACCACATCGAGATCGGTACGGTCACCGCCCAGCCGCAGCCCGGCAACCCCAAGAAGCGTCTCTTCCGCCTCGTGAAGGACCGCGCGCTCATCAACCGCATGGGGTTCAACAACGAGGGCTCCGAGGCCGTGGCGGCCCGCCTGGCGGCCCGTAACCCCGTCTTCAAGACGGTCGTCGGCGTCAACATCGGCAAGACCAAGATCGTCCCGGAGGAGGCGGCCGTCGCCGACTACGTCGCCTCCACCGAGCGGCTCGCCGCCCACGCCGACTACCTGGTCGTCAACGTCTCGTCCCCGAACACCCCGGGCCTGCGCAACCTCCAGGCCACCGAGTCGCTGCGCCCGCTGCTGACCGCCGTGCGCGAGGCCGCCGACCGCACGGTCACCGGCCGCCGGGTACCGCTGCTGGTCAAGATCGCGCCCGACCTGGCCGACGAGGACGTCGACGCCGTGGCGGACCTGGCGCTGGAGCTCGGCCTCGACGGCATCATCGCCACCAACACCACCATCGCCCGCGAGGGCCTCGGCCTGACGTCCGACCCGGCCCTGGTCAAGGAGACCGGCGGACTGTCCGGAGCGCCCGTCAAGGCCCGCTCCCTGGAGGTCCTGCGCCGCCTGTACGCCCGCGTGGGCGACCGGATCACCCTGATCGGGGTCGGCGGCATCGAGAACGCCGACGACGCCTGGCAGCGCATCCTGGCGGGCGCCACGCTCGTCCAGGGCTACAGCGCCTTCGTCTACGAGGGCCCGTTCTGGGCCCGCGCCATCCACCAGGGCCTCGCGGAACGCCTCGCCAACAGCCCGTACGCCACCCTCGCCGACGCGGTCGGCGCCGAGAGCAGGGAGACCGCCAAGTGAGCGCCGCGACCGAACCGACCGTCGAGCCCTTCGGCGCCCGGCTGCGCCGTGCCATGGACACCCGCGGCCCGCTGTGCGTCGGCATCGACCCGCACGCGTCGCTGCTGAGCGCCTGGGGCCTGAACGACGACGTCAAGGGCCTGGAGGCGTTCACCCGCACCGTGGTGGAGGCGCTGGCCGACCGGGTGGCCGTGCTCAAGCCGCAGTCGGCGTTCTTCGAGCGTTTCGGCTCGCGCGGCATCGCCGTGCTGGAGAAGGCGGTCGAGGAGGCCAGGGCGGCCGGCGCGCTGGTGCTGATGGACGCCAAGCGCGGCGACATCGGCTCCACCATGGGCGCTTACGCCGAGACGTACCTCCACCGGGGCTCGCCGCTCTTCTCGGACGCGGTCACCGTCTCGCCGTACCTCGGCTTCGGCTCGCTGCGTCCGGCGCTGGACGCGGCCGTGATCAACGGCTGCGGCGTGTTCGTCCTCGCGCTCACCTCCAACCCGGAGGGCGCCGAGGTCCAGCGCGCCACCGTGGCCGGCGGGCGCTCGCTCGCCCAGCTCATGCTCGATCACATGGCGGCCGAGAACGAGGGCGCCGAGCCGCTCGGGTCGGTCGGCGCCGTGGTCGGCGCGACGCTCGGCGACGCGGGGGTGGACCTCGCCGTCAACGGTCCGCTGCTGGCTCCGGGCATCGGCGCGCAGGGCGCGACGCCCGCCGATCTGCCCGGCGTCTTCGGGTCGGCCGTCGGCAACGTCGTACCGAGCGTGAGCCGCGGTGTACTGCGCTTCGGCCCCGACGTAGCCGGACTGCGCGAGTCCGCTTCTCGCTTCGCGGACGAGGTCAGAGCGGCTGTCTCGGCGGCCTGACGGCGGGTAGGCGATCCGTGTTGACGGAATCCTGACCGAAAAGCGGGGTGTTATGTCTGGTATGCCCGAGTCGACAGAGGCTGACCAGGACTTTTCGCCGCTTCTCGCTGACTGGAGCGGTCCTGGCCGCTAGTCTCCGTCGAGAGAAACGCGCAGCTCGTCGTTCGCGACCTGCTGTTCGTTGCTCGCCTGGTGTGGGGCGACGTGGTTCCTCACCGGTCCGTATCCGACAGTTCGACATCCGAGGTGACGTAGGCGTGGCTCTTCCGCCCCTTACCCCTGAACAGCGCGCAGCCGCGCTCGAAAAGGCCGCCGCGGCTCGCCGGGAGCGGGCCGAGGTCAAGAATCGACTCAAGCACTCCGGCGCCTCGCTCCACGAGGTCATCAAGCAGGGACAGGAGAATGACGTCGTCGGCAAGATGAAGGTCTCCGCCCTTCTCGAATCTCTGCCGGGCGTCGGCAAGGTCCGTGCCAAGCAGATCATGGAGCGGCTCGGCATCTCCGAGAGCCGTCGTGTGCGCGGTCTCGGCTCCAACCAGATCGCCTCTTTGGAGCGCGAGTTCGGCGGCGGAGCCGCCTGACGTTCTCGGGCACCCCCGAGAACCTGGATAATCGCATCCATGGCTGCAACATCCCGGGGGACGACCCCCGTACCCCCGGACGTACGTCCGCGGCTGACCGTGCTCTCCGGCCCCTCGGGTGTCGGCAAGAGCACGGTCGTCGCCCATATGCGCAAGGTCCACCCCGAGGTTTGGCTCTCGGTGTCGGCCACCACACGCAAGCCGCGACCCGGCGAGCGCCACGGCGTCCAGTACTTCTTCGTGAGCGACGAGGAGTTCGACAAGCTCGTCGCCAACGGTGAGCTGCTGGAGTGGGCCGAGTTCGCCGGCAACCGTTACGGCACGCCCCGGCGTGCCGTGGCCGACCGGCTCGAAGCGGGTGAGCCCGTGCTCCTGGAGATCGATCTCCAGGGCGCACGGCTCGTCCGCGAGTCGATGCCCGAGGCTCAACTGGTCTTCCTGGCCCCGCCCAGCTGGGACGAGCTGGTCCGCAGGCTGACCGGCCGCGGTACGGAGGCGCCCGATGTGATCGAGCGCCGTCTGGAGGCGGCGAAGATCGAACTCGCCGCGGAGGCGGAGTTCGACACCACCCTGGTCAACACCTCCGTCGAGGACGTGGCGCGCGAGCTGCTAGCCTTGATGGAAGTTGCTTGATCTCTGTTCACTTATCGGAAGGTAGAGCGTGTCCTCTTCCATTTCCACGCCCGAGGGCATCATCAACCCGCCGATCGACGAGCTGCTCGAGGCCACTGACTCGAAGTACAGCCTCGTGATCTACGCGGCGAAGCGTGCGCGTCAGATCAACGCGTACTACTCGCAGCTCGGTGAGGGCCTGCTCGAGTACGTCGGCCCTCTCGTGGACACCCACGTCCACGAGAAGCCGCTCTCGATCGCCCTGCGCGAGATCAACGCGGGTCTGCTGACCTCCGAGGCCATCGAGGGCCCGGCTCAGTAGTCAGCAGGCGCAGGAATCTTTTCCACCACAGGCCCGGCAGCGAGACTGCCGGGCCTGTGGTGTGTCATAGGACGTGAACCGTCGGACAACCGGGCAAGCGGGAGACGCAGTGGACAAGCCGAAGGTCGTGCTGGGAGTCAGCGGGGGCATCGCCGCGTACAAGGCGTGCGAGCTGCTGCGCCAGCTGACGGAATCCGGCCACGACGTACGGGTCGTGCCGACCGACTCCTCGCTCCACTTCGTGGGCGCCGCCACCTGGTCGGCGCTCTCCGGCAACCCCGTCTCGGCCGAGGTGTGGGACGCGGTCCACGAGGTGCCGCACGTACGGATCGGGCAGGCCGCCGACCTGGTCGTGGTGGCCCCCGCCACCGCCGACATGCTGGCCAAGGCGGCCCACGGGCTGGCCGACGACCTCCTCACGAACACGCTGCTCACGGCCCGGTGTCCGGTGGTCTTCGCTCCCGCCATGCACACCGAGATGTGGGAGCACCCGGCCACCCAGGAGAACGTCGCCACCCTGCGCCGCCGGGGCGCGGTCGTCATCGAGCCCGCCGTCGGCCGGCTGACCGGCGCCGACACCGGCAAGGGGCGGCTGCCCGACCCGGACGAGATCTTCGAGGTCTGCCGGCGCGTCCTCGCGCGGGGCGCGGCCGAGCCCGACCTCGCGGGGCGGCACGTGGTGATCAGCGCCGGTGGTACGCGCGAACCGCTCGACCCGGTCCGCTACCTGGGCAACCGCTCCTCGGGCAAGCAGGGATACGCCCTGGCCCGCACCGCCGTCGCACGCGGCGCCCGGGTCACGCTCGTCGAGGCCAACACCGGGCTGCCGGACCCGGCGGGCGCCGACGTGGTCCGCGCCGGCACGGCGACCCAGCTGCGCGAGGCGGTGCTGAAGGCGGCCGCGGACGCCGACGTGGTCGTGATGGCAGCCGCGGTGGCCGACTTCCGGCCGGCGACGTACGCCTCGGGAAAGATCAAGAAGAAGGACGGCCAGGAGCCGGCCCCCGTCGAGCTGGTGCGTAATCCGGACATCCTCGCCGAGCTCGCCACCGAGCGGCGCGGGCGGCCCGGGCAGGTGGTCGTCGGCTTCGCCGCCGAGACCGACGACGTCCTGGCCAACGGCCGGGACAAGCTCCGCCGCAAGGGCTGTGACCTGCTGGTCGTCAACGAGGTGGGGGAGCGCAAGACGTTCGGCTCGGAGGAGAACGAGGCCGTCGTCCTCGACGCCGACGGCGGCGAGACCCCGGTGCCGTACGGCCCCAAGGAGGCGCTCGCCGACACGGTGTGGGACCTGGTGACACGTCGGCTCGGCTGAATCCCGCCATACTCGGCGCGCCACGCCCGGTGTCGCGAACGGCCGGGAATCGGGTCTTTCGCCCTCTGATGGAGGGCCCCGGCCGTGCTGCACAATGCAGTGCCGCTGGTCACAGGGCTCCCAAGAAGCGAGACGCGTGGTCCGCCGACCGGAAGCGACCGATAAACTGGTGCCGGACCGACGCCGGGCGCAGCTCCCGGTCCGTTCCATCAATGCTCAGCCAGCAGCCGCTGCAACCCCAGGGAGCGATGTGTCCCGCCGCCTGTTCACCTCGGAGTCCGTGACCGAGGGCCACCCCGACAAGATCGCTGACCAGATCAGCGACACGATCCTCGACGCGCTCCTGCGGGAGGACCCGGCTTCCCGGGTCGCCGTGGAGACCTTGATCACCACCGGCCTGGTGCACGTCGCCGGCGAGGTGACGACCAAGGCCTACGCCGACATTCCCACGCTCGTACGCAACAAGATCCTCGACATCGGGTACGACTCCTCGAAGAAGGGCTTCGACGGCGCCTCCTGCGGCGTGTCGGTGTCCATCGGCGCGCAGTCCCCCGACATCGCGCAGGGTGTCGACACGGCGTACGAGACGCGGGTCGAGGGCGATGAGGACGAGCTTGACAAGCAGGGCGCGGGCGACCAGGGCCTGATGTTCGGTTACGCGTGCGAC
Source organism: Streptomyces albidochromogenes (assembly GCF_005981925.1). GTDB lineage: Bacteria > Actinomycetota > Actinomycetes > Streptomycetales > Streptomycetaceae > Streptomyces > Streptomyces albidochromogenes. The sequence goes on along the minus strand of NZ_VBVX01000103.1, from coordinate 2,969 downwards.
GAGACGCCCGAGCTGATGCCGCTGCCGATCCACCTGGCGCACCAGCTCTCGCGGCGCCTGTCCGAGGTCCGCAAGAACGGGACGATCCCGTACCTGCGCCCAGACGGCAAGACCCAGGTCACCATCGAGTACGACGGCGACAAGGCCGTCCGCCTCGACACGGTCGTCGTCTCCTCCCAGCACGCGTCGGACATCGACCTCGACTCGCTGCTCGCTCCCGACATCCGCGAGTTCGTCGTCGAGCACGTGCTGAGCGGGCTGCTCGAGGACGGCATCAAGCTGGACACCGAGGGCTACCGCCTGCTGGTCAACCCGACCGGACGTTTCGAGATCGGCGGCCCGATGGGCGACGCCGGCCTCACCGGCCGCAAGATCATCATCGACACGTACGGCGGCATGGCCCGCCACGGCGGCGGCGCCTTCTCCGGCAAGGACCCGTCCAAGGTCGACCGCTCGGCGGCGTACGCGATGCGCTGGGTCGCCAAGAACGTGGTGGCCGCGGGCCTTGCCGCGCGCTGCGAGGTGCAGGTCGCGTACGCGATCGGCAAGGCCGAGCCGGTGGGCCTGTTCGTCGAGACCTTCGGCACCGCCACCGTCGCCACCGAGAAGATCGAGAACGCCATCGCCGAGGTCTTCGACCTCCGCCCGGCCGCGATCATCCGCGACCTCGACCTGCTCCGCCCGATCTACGCCCAGACGGCGGCGTACGGCCACTTCGGCCGTGAGCTTCCCGACTTCACCTGGGAGCGCACGGACCGCGTGGACGCCCTGCGCGCGGCGGCGGGTCTCTGACCCCGCCCCACTGTTCGCACGCGAAGGCCCCGGACCGCACTGGTCCGGGGCCTTCGCGCTGGTCGCACTGTCAGTGGTGTCTGGTAGGAATTTGGCTGTGAGCAGGAACGACGAGCGGCCCGAAGAGCCCGCGGGCGGGGCGCCGGAGCAGCTTGCGCTCATCCGGGAGACCGTGCGGAAGGCGAAGGTCCCGAAGGCCAAGCCGAGGACCTGGCGCGGCGCGCCGCTGGCCAAGGAGCTGCCCGTCGCGCGGGTGCTGGTCGACAAGGGAGTGCTGCACCTCGACAAGTACTTCGACTACGCCGTGACCCAGGAGCTGGACGCCGTCGCCCAGCCGGGGGTGCGGGTCCGGGTCCGGTTCGGCGCCGGGGCGCACCAGGTGCGCGACGGCCGCCGTGAGGGCGGCGGGATGATCGACGGGTTCCTGATCGAGCGGCGGGCCGAGTCCGACTACGCCGGGCCGCTCGCGGCGCTCGCCTACGTGGTGTCTCCCGAGCCGGTGCTCAGCCCCGAGCTGCTCGCCCTGGCGCGGGCGATCGCCGACCGGTACGCGGGCAGCCTCGCCGACGTGCTCCAGCTGGCCGTTCCGCCGAGGAACGGACCGGCCGAGGCGAAGCCCTCGCCTGAGCCGCTGCCGCCGCCCGGCGCGCCGCAGGCCGGGACCTGGGAGCGGTACGCGCACGGGCCCGCGTTCCTGCGGGAGCTGGCGGCGGGCGGAGCGCCGCGCGCCGTGTGGAACGCGCTGCCCGGGCCGCACTGGCCCGAGGAGCTGGCCCGCGCCGTGGTGGCGACGCTCGCGTCCGGCCGGGGCGCGCTGGTCGTGCTGCCGGACGGGCGGAGCGCGGCCCGGGTGGACGCGGCCCTCACCGCGCTGGTGGGCAAGGGCCACCACACGCTGCTGACCGCCGACGCCGGGCCGCAGAAGCGGTACCGGCAGTGGCTGGCCGCGCGGCGGGGGTCGGTGCGGGCGGTGATCGGCACGCGGGCCGCGATGTTCGCCCCGGTCACGGACCTGGGGCTCGTGGCGGTGTGGGACGACGGGGACTCCAGCCACAGCGACGACCACGCGCCGTTCCCGCACGTACGGGAGGTGCTGGAGCTGCGGGCGCAGCACAGCAGGTGCGGATTCCTGCTGGGGGCCACGAGCTGCACGGTGGAGGCGGCCCAGCTCGTCGAGAGCCAGTGGGCCGCGCCGCTGCGGGCGCACCGCGAGCACGTGCGGGCCGCCGCACCGCTGATCCGTACCGTCGGCGACGAGGAGGTGGCCCGGGACGGGGCCGCCCGGGCGGCCCGGCTGCCCAGCCTGGCGTGGCAGACCGTGCGGGACGGGCTGAGGTCCGGTCCGGTGCTGGTGCAGGTGCCCCGGCGCGGGTACGTACCGGGCCTGGCCTGCGAGCGGTGCCGTACGCCCGCGCGGTGCGGCCACTGCGCGGGACCCCTCGAAGCGGCCGACCAGCGGGAACTGCACTGCGGGTGGTGCGGCCGGGACGCGGCCGGGTGGCGCTGCGGCGAGTGCGGGAGCGTGCGGCTGCGGGCGCGGGTCGTGGGGGCGCGGCGCACGGCGGAGGAGCTGGGGCGGGCGTTCCCGGCCGTGCCGGTGCGCACGTCCGGGCGCGATCACGTGCTGGAGAGCGTGCCGGGGGCGCCCGCGCTCGTGGTGAGTACGCCGGGGGCCGAGCCGGTGGCCGAGGGCGGTTACGCGGCGGCGCTGCTGCTCGACGGCTGGGCGATGCTCGGCCGTCCCGACCTGCGGGCGGGGGAGGAGGCGCTGCGCCGCTGGATCAGCGCGTCGGCCCTGGTCAGGGGGCAGGCGGAGGGCGGCACGGTGGTCGTGGTCGCCGAGCCGTCGCTGCGGCCGGTGCAGGCGCTGGTGCGGTGGGACCCGGTGGGGCACGCGCAGCGGGAGCTGGCGGAGCGGGCGGAGCTGGGCTTCCCGCCGGTGTCGCGGATGGCGGCGGTGAGCGGCCGGCCGGAGGCGGTCACCGCGTTCCTGGCGGCGGCCGAACTGCCGGCCGACGCCGAGGTCCTCGGCCCGGTGGCGCTGCCCGTCGCGGAGCCCGGCCGTCCCCGCCGGCCCGGGGATCCGCCGGTCGGCGAGGTGTGGGAGCGCGCGCTGCTGCGGGTGCCGCCGGGGAGCGGGGCGGCGCTCGCCGCCGCGCTGAAGGCGGCCCAGGCGG
>NZ_VBVX01000772.1 GCF_005981925.1 Streptomyces albidochromogenes | reverse complement strand
GGCGGCGGGCCACCCGGCGGCGTCCCCGGCGGCGAGACCGAGGAGCAGGCCCTCGATCCGGCGCGGCCCGGCGGGCTCGTCCGGGTGGGCCGGAGGCGTCGCGACCGCGACCGCCACCGCTGCCAGGGTGCCGATGCCGGCGGGCGCGTGTGCGGGCGCCGGGCTCCGGGTGGCCGGGCCGGGGCCCGCGTCGGGCGTCACGGGGCGGTCCGCAGAGCGTCGGCGCCGGGGAACGGCGGGGGCGCGCCGTCAGGAGGTTCGCCGTCCGGGGGCTCGCCGTCCGGGGGTTCGTCGTCCGGGGTCAGGAGGTCCGCCACGTCCAGGACGTGGTGGCCGCGCATGGACGGCAGGCAGCTGCCCCGCGCCGGGGCGATCACCGAAGCCCAGGCCGGCGGGATCGCCCCCGCCCCGCACAGCGC
>NZ_VBVX01000771.1 GCF_005981925.1 Streptomyces albidochromogenes | reverse complement strand
TATTCGGCACGCGTGCGAACCCGCGCAGAGCGAGGGAATCGCTTGCGCGGGTCTGCAGTATTCACTGTCGAAGGGATTGCGTCTGCCGCGGGGTGCGGCATGGCAATCAGGCGCTCAGGACTTTGCGGCCCTTGGCGCGGCGACGCGACAGGATCTTGCGGCCGTCAGCGGTCTTCATACGGGCACGGAAGCCGTGGTCGCGCTTACGCTTGAGGTTGCTGGGCTGGTAGGTGCGCTTCGTGGCCATTGGGGGCCTCTCGTATGAATGGGACGGAAAGAACCGGAAATTCTAGAGAGGTACCCTACCCCGCGTCAACCCCTGGCAGCTACGCGAATTCACCGGGCTGTGCAATAGCTGTGGATGTTTTTGTGAATAAGTAGGGGACAAGCATTCCGAAGGCGGGCGCTCGGTGGTAGTC
>NZ_VBVX01000770.1 GCF_005981925.1 Streptomyces albidochromogenes | reverse complement strand
CCCCCGCACCGTGAGCAGCGCCTTGCCCGCCACGGCGCGGGCTTCGATCGCCGTGTGGGCTTCCGCCGCCCGCGCCAGCGGGAAGGTCCGCGCGATCACCGGGCGCAGCCGGCCCGCCTCCGCCTCCGCCAGGGCCGAGGACAGCAGCCGCGCGATGTCCTGTGCCCCGTACTGCACCTCGCTGATCCCCCGCAGCGTGATCCCGCGCCGCTTCGCCACCTCCGCGTCGATCGGCGCGAAGCCGCCGCTGGACGCGCCGTGAGCCGAGACGCGGCCGCCGTCGACCGTCAGGGCGAAGGCGGCCAGGCCGAGTTCGCCGCCCACGCCGTCGAGCAGTACGTCGGCTCCCGCGCCCCCGAGCGCTTCGCGGGCCCGCTCGGTCCAGCCCGCCTCCGCGTAGTCGACGACCGCGTCGGCGCCCAG
>NZ_VBVX01000102.1 GCF_005981925.1 Streptomyces albidochromogenes | reverse complement strand
CCTCCTCCAGGCCGACGGCGCCGCCCGCTACCTGGAAATGCGCGGCAGAGGCATCGGCTACCCCCTGCCCGGCAGCGAGGAGATCCTGCACACCGACATCGACGCGGGCGACCTCCTCATCCTCTACACCGACGGCCTCACCGAGAGCCGCAGAGACCCCACCGAGGGCGAGTTGCGGCTCATCGAGGCGGCGCGCCGCCACGCGGCGAAGCCGGTGACCGAGATCCCCGCGGCCATCGCCGCCGACATGCACACCGTCGTACTCCACCCCGACGACACCCTCGCCCTGGCGATCCGTCTCACCGGGTCCTCTCGTCCGGAGGTGCCCGCGGCGCGAGCCGGTACCTGAGCGACCTCGGCCCCACACAGCGGGCGCCCGAACGACCACCCCTGCCCGGTCACCCCCACGGCCGGGCCCTTCTGCGATTGCGACACGTTCCTTGCCTGCACGCTCGATGCCACCGGAGAGCTCCCCAGCGGGCGCGCCGAGTCCCACGGATCACCCCGCCCCCGGCATGGCGCCCACGCCGCTGACCGACCACGAAATAGCCCTCGTACGCGCCGGGTTGGCCGTGGTCGAACCCTACGCGGCCGACCTGACGGTGTACTTCTACACCATTCTCTTCGCGCGTTACCCGCAGGTGCGAGAGCTCTTCCCGGACGACATGGACGTCCAGCGCGACCGGCTCCTGCGCGGCCTGCTGCGCATCGTCGACCTCGTCGACGACCCGGAGAACCTCGTGCGCTTCTGCACTCTGCTGGGGCGCGACCACCGCAAGTTCGGCGCCCTCGAAGCTCACTACCCCGCGGTCGGCGAATGCCTCCTGGCGTCCCTCGCCCGCTACGCCGGCGCCGCCTGGACGCCGGACGTCGAAGCGGCCTGGACCCGCGCGTACACCACGGCGGCCCGGGTGATGATGCTGGCGGCCGCCGACGACACCCGGCTGCGCCCCGCCACCTGGGCGGCGCAGATCGTCCGGCACGAACACCGCGGCCACGGCATCGCGGAGATCACCGTCCGCACGGAAACGCCCTACCCGTACCAGGCCGGTCAGTACGTCAGCATGCAGACGCCGTGGCAGCGCAAGGCGTGGCGCCAGTACTCACCCGCCAACGCGCCCCGTGCCGACTCCACGCTCACCTTCCACATCCGTGCCGTGCCCGGCGGCCGGGTCAGCAACGCCCTGGTCCACCGCGCGGCGCCCGGCGACATCGTCACGCTCGGGCCGCCGCAGGGCGACATGACGCTGGCCGCCGCCGGGGACCGCGACCTGGTGTGCGTCGCCGGCGGAACCGGCCTCGCGCCGATCCGCGCCCTCCTCGAACAGGCCGCCCTCGGCGACATGCGACGGTACGTCGACCTCTTCGTGGGCGCCCGCACCGCCGAGGAGCTCTACGGCCTGGACGACATGCTGAGGATGGCGCAGCGTCAGCACTGGCTCTCCGTACGGGCCGCCGTGTCGCACCAGCACATCGCCGGCCGCGAGGGGACCCTGCCGCAGGTGTTGCGCGAGTTCGGACCCTGGGGGCAGCATGAGGCCTTCCTGTGCGGGCCGCCGGGGATGGTCACCGCCGCTGCCCGGATCCTGCGCAACGAAGGCGTCCCGGCTGCCCGGATCCACCACGACCCACTCAGCGATCCCGTCCTGACCACGCCCCTCGCACCGTCCAGACACGAGCCCGAGAGCGAATACCTGTGAACAGCCACGACGCCGCGCCCTCGCGCGGGGAGCGCATGCTGCAAGACCATCTCGGCACCGTGCAGCGAGCCGACGCCTTCTACGACCGTCAGGTTCACCCCCGTCTCACCGAGACGATGCGCGACTTCATCGGCCGCCAGTCGATGCTCTTCCTCTCCACGGCCGACGCCCGCGGCCACTGCGACGCCAGCTTCCGCGCCGGGCCGCCGGGCTTCGTCACCGTCCTCGACGACCGCACCCTCGCCTACCCCGAGTACCGGGGGAACGGCGTCATGGCCAGCGCCGGCAACATGGCGGAGAACCCGCACGCCGGGCTGCTGTTCCTCGACTTCACCCATCACCACATCGGCCTGCACGTCAACGGGACGGCCCGGCTGCTGGACGAGCAGGAACTGCGCAGGGCCAACCCCCTCATACCGGTCGACCCGGCTCCCGGGCGACAGCCGGAGTTCTGGGTCCACATCACCGTCGTCGAGGCGTACATCCACTGTTCCAAGCACATACCCCACCTCGAACCGGCCCGCCGCCCCCACGGCCCGTCGCTCAAGCGGCCCAAGGACGCGGACTACTTCGTCGCGGCGCCGGCCGACCACCTCGTCGCGGACCGGTAGCCCCGCACCGGCGGGGCCCGGCCGGAAAGGGGCGGCTGACAATCGCTTCCCCAAGTGAGAGAGTGGTGCGATGCTCCGCACTTTGCACTCCACCGGTCATCAGCAGGTGGCCCACGACGCGTGCGCGGCATTGGAACTGCTCCAGCTGCTGTGGGGCCGGAGCCAGGAGGCCGCCCCCTCGGGCCCCGTATCGCCCTCGCAACTGCGCGCGCTGACCGCGCTGGAAGGCCAGGAGGGCGTCAACCTCCGCGCCCTGGGCGAGGCGCTCGGATCGCGTCCCTCGTCCGTGAGCCGCCTGTGCGACCGCCTGGAGGCCGCCGGCCTCGTCGAGCGGTCCCCGAGCGCGACCAGCCGCCGTGAGATCGAGGTCCGGCTGAGCCGGCGCGGACACGCCGTACTCGACGACTTCCGCACGTTCCGCCTCCGCGAGCTGGAAGCGGTGCTGCGCCAGATGGCGCCGGCGGAACTGGCCGCGCTGGCCGAAGGTCTCGAAGCGTTCCACTCGGCCGCCGCCGCCCGCATCGCGCCGGGCGGCGCGGCCGACGGCGCGCGGCGCCCGGCGGACATCGCCTGACCCCTCGGCCACCGGGCATGTCCGGCCCTCGGCAGGGCAGGATGAACCCGCGAACGGCGCGGTGGGAAAACCGCGGGGCTCTGTCGCCGTCCGTGCGGGACCGTCACGGACCTCGAGGGAAGAAACCATGACCAACCAGCCCGGTCGATGGCTCGGTGCGGCCGAGAGCGCGTTGCGGGCGGCGGCGCCCACCGCTCTGCTGTCCACCGCGCACGCGTTGCTCGCCCACCACGTGGACGCCCGCTCCGTGACGGTGCTCCTGGCCGACTACGGCCTCGCGGTGCTCCAGCCGGTGACCCGCCTGCCCCACACGGGCGCATCGGTCCCGGTGCACGGCGCTCACCCGGCCGGACGCGCCTTCTCGACCCAGGCCGCAGTCGTGGAGGTCACCGCGGAACCGGGCATGGTCACGGTGCATCTGCCCGTCACCGTACGCGGAGACCGGCTGGGCGTACTGTCCGTGCACCTGCCGGAGCCGGCGGCCGGGGCGCCGGGCATCCTGGAGCTGGCCGCTTTCGCCACGGCGGTCGGCCACGAACTGCTCGTCGCCGAACGCGACACCGACCTCTACCTCCAGACCCGCCGGCACAAGCGCCTCACCCTGGCGGCCGAGATGCAGTGGCAGCTCCTGCCCGGGCGCGGGTTCGAAGGGGCGGAGTACACCCTCGGCGCCCACCTGGAGCCGGCCTACGCCATCGGCGGCGACAACTTCGACTGGACGCTCACCGACGACCATCTGACCCTCACCGTGTCCGACGGGAAGGGACAGGGCATCCAGGCCGCCCTGCTGACGAACCTCACCGTCAGCGCTCTGCGCAACGCGCGCCGCGCCGGGGTCTCCCTGGCCGACCAGGCATGCCTCGCCGATCAGGCCGTCTACGGCGAGTACGCCGGAGCCCGGTACTCGGCTACGCTCCTGCTCCGCTTCGACCTGGCCACCGGCCAGATGCGGGCGGTCGACGCCGGCTCCCCCCGGCTGTACCGCCGGCGGCGGGACACCGTCGAGCGGCTGGAGCTGGACACGCAGGCTCCGCTGGGCATGTTCGAGGAGACGGAGTACCACGAGGAGTCGTTTCATCTGGAGCGCGGCGACCGCCTCGTCGTGGTGAGCAGCGGTGTGCACAGCGCGCGGTCGAGGACGAAGCCGGGCGTCTTCGGCGAGGACGCCCTGCGCGAGACCATCGCCGCGACGGGACCCTCGACGACGCACGAGACGGCACGCGCCGTCGTCGAGGCGCTGATGCAGTACCACGGCAGTCACGACCTGCCTCACGACGCCGCGGTCGTCTGCCTGGACTGGCGGGGCAGGACCGGCTAGCCCGGCGGTTTCCGGTCGGCGTCGTCGTCGCCACCGGGCCGGGCCGCCCGCGCGAAGGCCAGCAGACCCGACAGGAGCTGACGGCGTTCGGCGGGCCGCATACGGCCGAGGACGGCGGCGAACATCTCGTGGCGGCGGGCGAACAGGGCGTCGATCAACTCGTTCGCCTGGAGCGTCAGGACCAGCCCGATCTCCCGTCGGCTGGTGGGCGCCGGTTCGCGGCGCAGCAGTCCGGCCGCTTCGAGCCGGTCGCACAGCCGGCTGACCGCCGGCGGGGCGGCCCCGACCTCTTCGGCCAGACCGGTGAGATTGATGCCCGGCCAGCGCCGGACGATCAGCAGTGCTTCGAGCTGGAGCGCGGACAGGCGTGGGGAAGCGGTGCGCGTGGCCTGCGTCCAGGTGGACACCACCGCTTCGGCCGCCGCGGTCACCCGGGGGGCGAGATCGCCCGCAGCGTCGTCCGGTGGTCCCGCGCGCTCCATACGGCCGTCACTCCCATGAACATCCGCGCACCTCCTTCACGGAGGCCGACGCTGTCGTCGCACGCATTCGCAGACTCTATTACGGGTCATCTGCCCGCTCTGTCGAAAGTATCCCTGCACGGGCGTCTTTCGCTCGCGCCGCGACAGACGGCGGCGCGGTTCCCCGGGACCGCGCCGGACGACGCCCGCACCCGGCGCACACGGCCCACCGGCCACGCCCGGCACCGTCGTCCCCGGTGAGAGGGCCCGCCGGAGCACGGCGCCCGTACCGCCCCGCCCCGGGCCCGCAGCCCGTACCGGGGCGGACACCGGGCACGCGGCCCGGCGAGCCGGCGCCTTCGAACGTCAGTCGGCCGCTGTCCGCACCGGGCGGCGGACACCGTCCGATGTCAGCCCGTGGCCGCCATGCTCTTCCTGGCCAGCTCGTACGCCGGGAGCATCTGCTCGTGCTCCTGGGTGTCCAGGCCGCCCAGGTGCAGCACCACCGCGCCGCCGGGGGCGGCGACGGCGAGCGCCCGCTCCTTCTTCGGCTCGTCGAGGAGCTCGCTGGTGATCAGGTAGGTGACCTCCACGGCGGGGAACTCACCGGCCTCGGTCTTCCGGTAGCGGATCGTCCCGGCGTTCTTCTCGTCCGCCATGAAACCTTCGAGGACCTCGCGCGGCGAGCCGCCGCCCTCACCGGTCCACACCCGCAGAAAGCCGATGTTCCCCGCCGGCTTGGCGTCGACCTCGCAGACGAGCGTGACGGAACCCTGCCGGGCGAGCGAGCTGAACACGTCGTCCTCGTCGCCCGCCGTCACCTTCTCCGCCGTCCAGTCGGCGGCGGTCCGGAACGTCACGGGCAGGGCGCACGGCGTCCCGCGCCCGCCGAGGCGCGCGCCCTCGGCGCCGTCCCGCGCCCCGGCCGGTGCGCTCCCGCCCGCCTTCCCGGCCGGCTGGTCCCGGGCGGCCGCGCCGCCGTCCGGCGCGGATGAACAGCCGGCCAGCATCAGCACCGCCACCAGGGGGGCGATGCCCCGCGCCACGTTGTGCCCCATGAAGAACCCCACCCCTGAGCTTGATCGATCGCCGCAGGCTATCCCAGCGCTCGTACACGCGTCCGTGCGGTGGTCCGCCGCCCGGCGCCTGCCTAGGCGAGGCGCACCCGGGCCTCGGCCGCGCCGCGCGCCGAGGCCACGGTCGCGGCCTCCGCCTCCAGTTCCCGCTGTACGGCGCGGGACAGCGGCCCGAAGGGCGTCACGGTCAGCTCGATCCCGCGCCCCGCCGCCTTGGCGCGCCAGGTACCGGTGATCTCCGTACCGACCAGCAGCGCACCCGGACCGCCGACCGCGCGCCAGATCTCCTGCCGCCTCCGCTTGTCCGGCACGACCAGTTCCCTGTCGCGTGCCTGCAGGAACGGATCGCCCGGCGGAAGCAGCCGTACCAGCCGCCGGCTCCTCGCGGTCAGCAGCGCGTCCAGGTCACCGGCGGGCAGCCACGCCTTCCTGCCGTCCAGCACCACCTCGGCAAGGTCGTCCGGCCACACCGCCTTGACCGCGCCGGCCCTGGTGCCGAGGTACTTCGCCACCTCGGCGGGTGTCGCGGGACCGAGGAAGCGCAGGTAGGCGCGGACCAGCCCGGCGGTCCCGGACGCCGTGGCCGGCACGGGGTAGCGCGTCTCCAGCGGGGCGAGGACGGTCCTGCCGCCTTCGGGCCGGACCCCGACCGCCCCGAAGACCCCGGCCTGCTGGAAGAGCAGCCCGGAGATGTGCCGGGCGCCGCACGGCTCGCACCAGTACGTCAGCGACCGCGGCACCGCCCGGCTGACCGCCGTACTGACCTCACTCTTGGGCATCGGCGCGCTCACCACATCGCGAAACGCCTCGGCGGTGACCCGGAACGCCTCGGTGCCCAGCCGCGCCCCCTCCTTGATCACCGCTGTATCGATGCGCGCCGTGGCATCGGCGTCGTCCAGCGGCCACAGGGCGGCGGCGAGCGCCGGCAGATCGCCGCGGCGGTGCAGATGGGGGGCGCCGCGGAACGTCCAGACGAGCTCCAGCCCCTCGGCGGACGAGCCCCGGGCCGCCAGCGCCTGCCGCGCCGCCCCGTTCGGCGTGTCCCGCGCGCCCAGGACCAGGACGTCCGGCGTGGGGGAGGAGCGCGCGAACCCGTGCGCCGCCACCCGGTGGGCCAGCACCCGCTCCCGGGTCACCTCGATCCGGTGTGCGCCGCTCACGGCCGCACCTCGTCCGCGGACGCGGGAAGCCGCACCCCGCGGGCGGACGCGGGAATCAGAACGGCACCCGGGCCGCCCGCAGAGCGTCGGCGGCCTCCTCGTCGCCCTCGGACTCCAGCGCGCCGCGCGGCGGCCGGCCCGACAGATGGCGGGCAAACGCCACCGCGTCCGCCCGCAGCGTGACGACGGGCGGCCCGCTCCCGAGCCGGTGGCGGCCGCCGGCCGGGCCCGTCAGGTCCAGCAGGCACGACGGACCGGTCCACCCCAGCGCCAGGTCCAGCACCACCTGGTTCGCGATCTCGCGGTCGTGCGCGTCGAGAACCAGCGGGGCCCCGGTGGCGTCGCTGATGTCGACGCGGTGCATCCACGTGTCGCGGGCGATCAGGACGTCGTACATGTACTCCATGGAGTCCTCGGCGAGCTCCTTCCCCTCCGGGAAGACCATGCTGGTGCGTACGCGCCGGCGCACCGGGGACGGCATACGGGCCAGGGAGCGCGCGCCCCTCGGGGCGATCCGGGCGAAGTCCTCGACGAGCTGCCGGCCGGGCACGCCGCTCCGGTCCTCGACCTGGATCGCGTTGTGACCGTCCAGCGGGCCCAGCTCGGGATGCGTACGACGGGCCCGCCGGACCCGCGTGATCATGAGCCAGGGCTTGGGCAGCTCCTCGTACTGGCCGACCTCGTGGGCGACCACGTCCCGTACGGTCCACGCAGCGCACGCGGTCGGCTTCGACCACGCCTCGGCGTCCAGGGAAGCCATGGTCGCGAGCGAGGCGCGTATCTCCGCCTCGTTGACCTCACGCGCCCGTCCCGGAGAAGTGCGGGGGATGTCGTGTGCGGTGACCGTGGGCGTGGCCATGCTGCGCCTCCTTTGCCCCTCGTTCCAGGCTACGCCCGGCGCTCCGGGCCGTCGCGGCGGGACGGCGGCGGCGAACGCGGCCCTCAGCGGGCGCAGTTGGGCTCGCGCGCCTGGAACCGGCCCGGCGGCCGGCCGCCGCCCCGCGCCGATCACGCGGCCCGTCACAGGACTGGGGCCGCATGGTTTCGGCCGGACGGGGCAACTGGTCTGCTGGAGCCCTGGAGGATGCCATGACCATGACCGGACAGCGGGCCGAGCCGAGCCCGGGAGAAGCCGCCCGCGACGGACGCAGAGCCGACGACCGCCCCGAACCCCGCGACGCGGAGCAGGAAACCGCACGTGAGCGGGTCAACCGCCGGTGGAACGAGATCCTTCAGGAGACCCGGGTCGCGCAAACCGGTGTGCAGATCCTCTTCGGCTTCCTGCTCAGCGTCGCCTTCACCCCGCTCTTCCACGACCTGGGCACTTTCGACCGGACCGTCTACGTCATCACCGTGGTGTTCGGCGCGTCGGCCACCGGCTCGCTGATAGCACCCGTCTCCATCCACCGCTTCCTGTCCGGGCAGCGGATGAAGGACGACGTGGTGGAGGTCGCCGGCCGCCTCATGATGTGCGGCATGGTGTTCCTCGCCCTGACCATCGGGTGCACGCTCCTGCTCATCCTGCGGGTCGCGATCCCGGACTCCCTCGGCGGGACGCTGGCCGGCGCGGTCATGCTGTGGTTCGGCCTGTGCTGGTACGCGCTGCCGCTGTGGCTGAGGCGGCGCGCCGCCCGGCGTCCGGACACCGACGACCGCTAGGGCGTTCGCGCAGCAAGGGCCGGAGCGCGGTGCTCCGGCCGTACCCCCGGGTTCTATGGAGGCGTACGCCTCGCCCGTCCCCACCCGTACCAAGGAGCCGTTCGCAGATGACCTCTCACACTCTGGAAGCGCAGCCCGCCCCCTCCGGTGAGGACCGGAGCGCGCGGATACGCCGGCGTCTGGAGCGGCTGATAGGCATCGCGGCCACCGAGGGCAACGCCGTTCTCCCGTTGCGCAACGGCGACGAGATCTTCGCGGCGATGCTGGAGGGCATCCGCTCGGCCCGGCACACCGTCGACATGATGACGTTCGTGTACTGGAAGGGCGACATCGCCCGCCAGTTCGCCGAGGCGCTCGCCGAGCGGGCGAGCGCGGGCGTACGGGTCCGGCTGCTGCTGGACGGCTTCGGCAGCCGGCTCATCGAGACCGACCAGCTGGACACCATGGAGCGGGCCGGGGTCCAGGTGATGTGGTTCCGCAAGCCGTTGCGGCTCTCGCCCTTCAAGCAGAACCACCGCTGCCACCGCAAGGTCCTCGTCGTCGACGAGCAGACCGCGTTCACGGGCGGGGTGGGGATCGCCGAGGAGTGGTGCGGTGACGCCCGCGGCCCCGGCGAGTGGCGCGACACCCATGTGCAGGTCCGCGGCCCCGCGGTGGACGGCATCGCCGCCGCGTTCGCGCAGAACTGGGCGGAGTGCCACGACGAACTCTTCGACGACCACGACCGGTTCGTCGAGCACAGCCCGCAGGGCGACGCCGTGATCCAGGTCGTCAGAGGCTCGGCCAGTTTCGGCTGGCAGGACATGCAGACCCTCATGCGGGTCATGCTGGAGTCGGCCGAGGAACGCTTCCGGCTGGCCACCGCCTACTTCTCACCGGACGCGTTCTTCGTCGAACTCCTCTGCGCCACCGCACGGCGCGGGGTGGAGGTGGAGATCCTGCTGCCCGGCCCGCACACCGACAAGCGGGTGTGCAAGCTGGCCGGCCAGCACTTCTACGAGGAGCTCACCGCCTGCGGCGTGAAGATCTACCAATACCAGCCGACGATGATGCACGCCAAGGTGATCACGGTCGACCGTTCGGCGGCGCTGATCGGCTCGACCAACTTCAACCGCCGCTCGCTCGACCACGACGAGGAGGTCATGCTCGCCGTCCTGGACGAGGAGTTCACCGCCACGCTCGACTCCCACTTCGACGACGACGTGGCCGTGAGCGATCGGATCAGCAAGGGCCGCTGGAAGCGCCGCTCCCTCACCCAGCGGGCCCGCGAGCTCGCGGTCCAGCCCATACGCCGCTTCCTGTGACGGCGCCGGCCCCGGCCGGCGGACCGGGACCGGACGCGGCTGCGGGCGGCACGCCGGCACAGGGATCGCCTCAGCTCTCCACATGCCCCAGCACGGCCCGCACCGCGAGGTGCACCGCCCGGCGCGCCTCCTCGCTCCGGTCGATCGTCTCGAACGCGTGGCGGCCGGTGGGCAGGTCGATGACCTCGACAGCGGCCCCGCAGTCCCCGGCGGCGCCCAGGAACTCCTCGACCGTCGCGGCGATCTCCGGGCGCTCCAGCCCCACCCGCGTCAGCACGATCGGCAGCCGCCCCGCCGTCCGCACCGCCTTCGCCGGCCGGAACCGCGCATCGGTGAGCCCCCAGTTCGGCAGCGGCGCCAGCACGGGGTAGGTCGCCGCCAGGCACCGCAGCCACGGCGGCGGCGCCGCGAGCCAGTCCGCCGACAGCAGCCCGCCGCCGGAGAGGAACCACAGCGCGACACGCTCGCCGTCGACCCGCGGATCGGCCCGTACCACCTCGACCGCGTCGGCGACGTCCTCGGCCGCACGCGGGTAGTCGGCGAGGTCGTGCAGCCGGTGATCCACCGTCACGCCGACCGAGCCCAGGCCCGCCACGTACTGGGCGTAGCCCACCAGGGCCGGCCAGTCCCGCGGGGTGGGCCGCGCGTCGGCGGGAACCGGCCCGCCGTGGACGAACACCACGGCCGGGCGGGGCTCCTCGGTGCCGGGCAGGTGGAAGTCGACCCGTCCCACCCGCTCGCGGCGCTGCTGCGGCACGTCCAGGAGGAACGGCCGCAGGTGTGCGGGCGGCTCGCCGGGCTGCGCGGTCAGGCGGTGCCCTTCTCCCGCCGCGGCCCGGAGCAGCACGCCGGCCAGCTCCTCGGGGCAGGACAGCATCGGCCAGTGCCCGGTGCGGAGTTCGAAGAAGGTCACGCGCGGCTCGGTGAGCGCCTGGAGGCGCGGGTCGCCGAACCCCACGAGCATCTGCACCCCCTCGATGCTCGCCCCGCTCGCGGTGCACAGGACACCCGTCGTCGGCAGCCGGGAGACCTCCTCCGCCAGCCGCAGCGGCTGGGTGAGCGTGCCGGCGGGCTGCGGTGCGGCGAGGCGGGTGAGCCGCTCCAGCGCGTCGGCGGAAACGCCCTCGGTACTGCCCCAGCGCTGCCACCCGTCCCGTGGCGGAGGGGAGAGCGGCCCGTCGGCGCCGGTCCGCCCGGCCGGGTCGAGCAGCCGTTCACGGACCGCCTGGTCGGCCACCAGCTTGGCGGCCGGGTCGCCGTCCTGCGGCATGCCCGCGTCCACGAAGACGATCCGGGCGACCCGCTCCGGGCGGCGGCCGGCCGCGCCGAGCACCGGGTGGATGCCGTAGCCGTGCCCGACGAGGACCACCTGCGACTCCCGCAGGCCGTCGATCAGCCGCACCACGTCCTGGACATGCGTCTCCAGGTCGATGCCCGGCCCCACCGGCGAGCGGCCGTCCCCCAGGCCGGCCGGCGTCACGGGACACACCCGCGCCCCGGCCTCCCGCAGCCGCCCGGCCACCTCGTCCCATATCCAGCCGCCGGTGAAGATGTCCGACACCAGGACGAATGCCGTCATGAGCCCCTCCTCGTACGCCGTGGTCCGCGGGACCCGTCCGTACGGGCCGCTCCGCGCTCACCGCGACGTTAGGAACTCCCCCTGCGGGAGGTTCAAGTCACCGCACGTGCACGCCGATCAGGCACGTGTCGTCGTCGGTGTCCGAGCGGCTGTGGGTCAGCAGCTGGTCCAGGTACTTGTCGAGCTCCCCGGCCTCCGTGGCCGGCCCCTGGGCGATGGACAGCAGATGCTCCAGCGACTGCTGGACCGACAGGTCGCGCCGCTCGATCAGCCCGTCGGTGTACATGAGCAGCCGGTCCTCCGCCTTCAGCGTGACGAGATGCTCCTCGTACGGCGCCTCCGGCATGGCCCCGAGCAGGATGCCGCCCGGCAGCGGCAGCGCGGTGGCCTCGCCGTCGCGCACCAGTACGGGTGGCGGATGCCCGGCGCGCGCCCACCGCAACTGCCGCGTGTCGGGGTCGTAGATGCCGCAGATCGCCGTGGCCGTCACCTGGTCGGTGAGGTGATGGGCCACGGAGTTCAGCCAGCCGAGCAGCTGCGCCGGCCCGGCGCCCGTCGCGGCGAGGCCCCGCAGTGCGTTGCGCAGTACGACCATGCCGGTCGCCGCCTTGATGCCGTGCCCGGCGACGTCGCCCACCGCCAGCATCACCATCCTGGAGGGCAGTACGACGGCGTCGTACCAGTCGCCGCCCACCAGGTGGCCCTCCTCGGCCGGGCGGTAGCGCACGGCGACCCGCAGCCCGGACGTGTCGACCGCCGGGGGAGAGGGCGGCATGATCGCCTGCTGCAACTGCAGGGCGAGCCGGTTGCGTTCGGCGGACTGCTGCTCCGAGTCGGCGAGCCGGTCGCGGGTGGCGGCCAGCGCGACCTCGGTCCAGTGCTGGGACGAGACGTCCTGGTACGCCCCGCGGACGGCGACCAGCTGCCCGACCGGTCCCGTGACGGGTTCGGCGACGATACGGATGTGGCGCACCACACCGTCCGCGCGCTGCAGCCGGAAGGCCGTGGAGGCGGAGTGCCGGTGGTGCATCAGGGTGCGCAGGAAGCGGCCGATGGCCACCGAGTCGTCCGGGTGGGCGTGCTTGTGCAGCCGTTCCAGAGGCACGGGGGACGAGGTCGGCGGCAGCCCGAACAGGGAGAACAGCTGGCTGTTCCATATGACCTGACGGTTGACGAGGTTCTCCTCGAAACCGCCGATCCGGCCCAGCCGCTGCGCGTGCTGGAGCAGTTCGGCCAGCCGCGTCGTCTCGCTCTCGACCCGCCAGGTCAGCAGGACGCCGTCGCCGAACCGGGCCATCCCCACCGAGGCGACCGTGCTGAGCGGCACGTCGGCCACCAGCGTGCCCAGCGCCATCCGCTGGGAGCGAAACGGTTCCCCCGTGGCGTGGACCCGCACCACGTGTTCGTACAGGCCGCCCTCACGGGCGGTCAGCGGGTACGCCTCCAGCAGGCTCATGCCGGTGACCGCGCTGCGCGGACGTCCCGCCAGGTCGGTGAAGTGGGCGTTGGTGTGCGCGATGCGGAAGTCCGACACCGCGTCCTGGCCGTCGATCAGCGGAAGGAGCACCAGGGCCGGGTCGAGCAGCCCGTCCGCGAGCTCGCCCAGCGCGTACACGGCGTCGTCGGGGCGCTGGTCCGTGGCGTTTCCGTCCATGTCCGCGCCGGGCAGCGTGTGCGCGCACAGGTCGGCCAGCGCGTCCAGCTGCCGGGTGGTCGCGGGCGTGAGCGGCGGCTGCGGGTGCGGCCAGCAGATCTCCAGTACGCCGAGGATGCGGCCGGCGCTCTCGGCGGGCAGGACGGCCCGGGCCCCGGCGGTGCGCCCGCCGATGCCGAGCGTGCCGGCGGGCAGGCTGCCGTACCACTGCGGCTTGCGTTCGCCGAGCACCCGCTGCGCGAGCGTTCCGACGCCCGGCGGGACGTACCGCCACCGCTCGGCCTCCCCGCGCGGGAAGCCGGCGTGGCCCGCCAGGACCAGGGCGCCGTCCTGCCCCGCCGCCCACAGGGCCAGCGCGTCCGCGCCGAGCGGGGCCAGCGCCTGGTCGAGCAGCGACTCCGCGGCGGACTGCGGATCGCTCGACAGCGATCCGGCCTCCGCGGCCCGCAGCCGCAGCACCGCACCAGGGGCCCCCTGCTTGTCGGCACTCCGCAGGCCCGGCGGCAGCACGTCGGTGACGGCGTCCCCCGAGGCGGCGTTGACCACGTCGGCCGCGAGTTCCAGCAGCGGAAGCCGGGCGGCTTCCGCCAGCGTCTCCAGGTGCTGAGCCGCCGCCGTCGGCCCGCCGTGACCGCGCTCCACGAGGATGCCGGTGGCGATTCCGATCAGGGCGCGGGCGTCGGTGGACTCCTGCGCCAGGGCGAGGTCCTGGCGCAGCTGCTCCACCGTGGCGGCGAGCGCGTCGAGCCGCTGGTTGTGCCGCGTCACCGGTTCAGCCAGCGGAGCATGCAGGCCACGAGAACGTCCGCGTCGACCGGCTTGGTGATGTAGTCGTTCGCTCCGGCGGCCAGGCTCTTCTCGCGGTCGCCCTCCATGGCCTTGGCCGTCACGGCGATGATCGGCAGGTCGGCGTGCTCGGGCATGGAACGGATCGCGGCCGTCGCGGCGTAACCGTCCATCTCGGGCATCATCACGTCCATGAGAATCAGCTCGATCTGGTCGTTCCGGGAGAGCGTCTCCAGGCCCTTGCGGCCGTTGTCGGCGTGCATCACCTGCATGCCGTGCATCTCCAGGATCCCCGTCAGCGCGTAGACGTTGCGGGCGTCGTCGTCGACGACCAGGACCACGCGGCCCGCCAGCTGGCCGTCCGGGCTCTCGCCCAGCTCCAGCGGGGAGGCGCTCAGCGCCGCGGAGTCCGCCGATCTGGCCAGCGGCAGCACGTCGGACGGCCGCTCGGCCGTCAGGTGCAGCGCGATGCGCTCGCGCAGCTCGTCGAGGCTGGGCAGCAGCTCCAGCGGCTTCATACGGGCCAGCTCCAGCAGCCGCCGTTCCTGCTGCTGGTCCAGGCGGCGCGTGTGGTGGGCGAGGACCGGCACCTGACGCAGCGCGGGGTCGCCGTTCAGCGCCTCCAGCAACTGCATGGCGGCGCCGCCGGCCATGTCGAGTCCCAGGACCACGCAGTGGCACGGCTCCGCGGCGAGCGCGGCGGCGGCCTCCTCCGGGCCCACGGCGGTACGCAGCCGCACCGGGCCGCGGGCGTCCACGAGGCTCTGGTTCTCCGCCAGTTCGGCGACGGCGCTCTCGGCGACGAGGGAGAGCAGACCGCGCGGCCTGTCCTCTATCACGAGCAGCCGGCGCTGGGCGGGGATGAGGTGCGGCGCGGACACCGCCAGCGGCTGCTGCGTGTCCTCGTCCGCGACCGCCGGCTCGCGCTCCTCGAACCTCGCCACCGGGAGGTGGAGGGTGAACGTGCTGCCCTCGCCGAGGACGCTGGTCGCCTGGATGGCTCCGCCGAGCAGGTGCGCGATCTCCCGGCTGATCGACAGACCGAGGCCCGTACCGCCGTACTTGCGGCTGGTCGTGCCGTCCGCCTGCTGGAAGGCGCCGAAGATCGCTTCGAGCTGCGGCTCGGCGATGCCGATGCCGGTGTCCAGGACCCGGAAGGACAGGGCCGGACCGAACTCGCGCACCTGCGTCGGCACGTCCGACTCGGCGGCCGGGGCGATCCGCAGTTCGACGGCTCCCTCCTCGGTGAACTTGACCGCGTTGGAGAGCAGGTTGCGCAGGACCTGCCGCAGCCGGGAGTCGTCCGTGATCAGGTCGGTGGGGACACCGGGCGCGACGCTGATCCGGAAGTCGAGTCCCTTCTGCGCGGTCATCGGCCGGAAGGTGGCCTCCACGTAGTCCAGCAGCCGGCGCAGCGAGACGCGCTCCGGACTGATGTCCATCTTCCCGGCCTCGACCTTCGACAGGTCCAGGATGTCGTTGATCAGCTGGAGCAGGTCCGAACCGGCCGAGTGGATGATGCCCGCGTACTCCACCTGCTTGGGCGTCAGGTTGCGGGTCGGGTTCTGCGACAGGAGCTGGGCGAGGATCAGCAGGCTGTTGAGCGGGGTGCGCAGTTCGTGGCTCATGTTGGCCAGGAACTCCGACTTGTACTTGGAGGCCAGCGACAACTGCCGCGCGCGCTCCTCCAGTTCCTGCCGCGCCTGCTCGATCTCCAGGTTCTTCGTCTCGATGTCACGGTTCTGCGAGGCGAGGAGGGCGGCCTTCTCCTCCAGCTCCGCGTTGGAGTTCTGAAGCTCTTCCTGGCGCACCTGGAGTTCCCCGGAGCGGGCCTGGAGTTCGGCGGCGAGGCGCTGCGACTCGCCGAGCAGCTCGTCGGTACGGGCGTTCGCCACGATGGTGTTGACGTTGACCCCGACGGTCTCCATCAGCTGGTCCAGGAAGTCGCGGTGCACCTGGGTGAACGCGGTGACCGAGGCCAGCTCGATCACGCCGAGGACCTGGCCCTCGACGACGATGGGCAGCACGATCAGGCTCGCGGGATCGGTGGACCCGAGACCCGAGGAGATCGTGATGTAACCGGCCGGCAGCTCGTCGATCGCGATCGTACGGCGACTGCGCGCCGCCTGCCCGACCAGCGACTGCCCGAACCGGAAGCGCACCGGACGCGGGGCGTCCGAGGCGTCGCCGGGATGACCGTACGAGCCGATGAGCTCCAGCTCGCTGACGCCGCCCCGCTCCTGGGCGAGGTAGAAGCCGCCGTACTGCGCGCCGACGAGCGGGGTCAGCTCGTCCATGATGAGCTCCGCCACGACCTTGAGGTCGCGCCGGCCCTGCATCAGCCCGGACATGCGGGCGAGGTTGGTCTTGAGCCAGTCCTGTTCCTGGTTGGCCCGGGTGGTCTCGCGCAGCGACTCCACCATGGAGTTGATGTTGTCCTTGAGCTCGGACACCTCACCGGACGCGTCCACGGTGATGGAGCGGGTGAGGTCGCCCTCGGCCACGGCGCCGGTGACCTCGGCGATGGCGCGGACCTGCCGGGTCAGGTTGCCGGCCAGCTCGTTGACGTTCTCCGTCAGGCGCTTCCACGTCCCGGACACGCCCTCGACCTCGGCCTGGCCGCCGAGGCGGCCCTCACTGCCCACCTCGCGCGCCACGCGCGTGACCTCGGCGGCGAAGGACGAGAGCTGGTCGACCATCGTGTTGATGGTGGTCTTGAGTTCCAGGATCTCACCGCGCGCGTCGACGTCGATCTTGCGCGTGAGGTCGCCCTGGGCGACGGCGGTGGTCACCTGGGCGATGTTGCGGACCTGGTCGGTGAGGTTGTTCGCCATCGAGTTGACGTTCTCGGTCAGGTCCTTCCAGGTGCCCGCCACGTTCGGCACCTGCGCCTGGCCGCCGAGGATGCCCTCGGTGCCGACCTCGCGGGCCACCCGGGTCACCTCGTCCGCGAACGCGGAGAGGGTGGTCACCATGGTGTTGATCACACCGGCGAGCGCGGCTACCTCGCCCTTCGCCTCGACGGTGATCTTCTGGGAGAGGTCGCCGCGGGCCACGGCGGTGGCGACCTGGGCGATGGACCGCACCTGGCTGGTGAGGTTGGACGCCATGACGTTGACGTTGTCCGTGAGGTCCTTCCAGGTGCCCGAGACACCGCGCACGGTGGCCTGGCCGCCCAGGTTGCCCTCGGTGCCGACCTCGCGCGCGACCCGGGTGACCTCGTCCGCGAACGCCGAGAGCTGGTCGACCATCGTGTTGATGGTCTCCTTCAGCTCCAGGATCTCGCCGCGCGCGTCCACCCGGATCTTCTGGGAGAGGTCGCCCTGGGCGACGGCGGTGGTGACCTGGGCGATGGACCGCACCTGCGCGGTCAGGTTGTCGCCCATCACGTTCACCGACTCGGTGAGGTCCTTCCACGTGCCCGAGACGCCCTTGACGTCCGCCTGGCCGCCGAGCCGCCCCTCGGTGCCGACCTCGCGGGCCACCCGGGTGACCTCGGCGGCGAACGCGGAGAGCTGGTCGACCATCGTGTTGATGGTCGTCTTCAGCTCCAGGATCTCGCCGCGCGCGTCGACGTCGATCTTGCGGGTCAGGTCGCCCTGGGCGACCGCGGTGGCGACCTGGGCGATGGACCGTACCTGCGCCGTGAGGTTCCCGGCCATGAAGTTCACCGAATCGGTGAGGTCGCGCCAGGTTCCGCCGACTCCGGGCACCTGCGCCTGGCCGCCGAGCCGGCCGTCGGTGCCCACCTCGCGGGCCACCCGGGTCACCTCGTCGGCGAACGCGGACAGCTCGTCGACCATGGTGTTGATGGTCTTCTTCAGCGCGTGGATCTCCCCGCGCGCGTCCACCGTGATCTTCTGCGACAGGTCGCCCCGGGCGACGGCGGTCGCGACCTGCGCGATGTCCCGCACCTGGGTCGTCAGGTTCCCCGCCATGGCGTTGACGGAGTCCGTGAGGTCCTTCCACGTGCCGTCGACGCCCGGCACGTGCGCCTGGCCGCCGAGCCGGCCGTCGGTGCCGACCTCGCGGGCCACCCGCGTCACCTCGAAGGTGAAGAGCGACAGCTGGTCGACCATGCCGTTGAAGACGGTGGCGATCTCCCCGAGGAGCCCCTCGCTGTCGGCGGGCAGCCGGGTGCCGAAGTCGCCGTCGCGCACGGCGGTGAGCCCGGCGAGCAGCTGGCGCAGCTCCGGTTCGCCCACGGCCCCTGCCGCGCTGCCCCGCTCGGCGTCGCGCACCCGCACCGCGGCGCGCTTCCCCTGCCCCTGGCCCACAGTCATCCTGTTTCTCCGCCCCTCGTTCTGCAAGCCCCCGTGGACCGACCGACATGGGGCCGGTCGTGCGCATCGCGGCCGAATGGTCCGGATGTACGGCCAGGCTAATCCTGCCACAGTTGCTATGCGGCAAGCATTCTGGTGCGCTGCCGGTCCCGCAGTGGTTTCTGTACGTCCGGGCGCCGGCCAAAACCCCGCGAGGCGGAGACCTTCGCGGACCGTGGGGCGACCCGGGGAACGGACGGCGCCGGGGGGACCTGGCGTAGGGTCTCCGTGTCGTCGGGCGTACGGAGGCCGGCAGAACGAGATGAGCCTCACAGGATGCCAGCATCGGTACCGGCGCCTTCGCCGGGAGCGGCGGTACACGGGCAGTCCCCGACCGGCCCGGAGCGGGAGGCGGCCCGGCGGGAAGCGGCCCGCCTGGAGGCGGTGCGGCGCTACGACATCCTCGACACCCCGCCCGACGGGGCCTTCGACCGGGTGGCGGCGCTGGCGTCCCGGATCTTCGACGTCCCCGTGGCGACGGTGACCATCGTCGACAGCGACCGCATCTGGTTCAAGGCCGCCAGCGGACTCGACGGGGTCCGGCAGATCGGACGGGACCCCGGACTGTGCGCCTCGGCGATCCTCAGGGACGGCACGACGGTGATCCCCGACACGCTCGCCGACCCCGTGGCGTGCTCCAACCCGCTCGTCGCGGGCGAGATGGGGGTGCGCTTCTACGCCGCGGCCCCGATCACCACCCCCGACGGCCACCGCCTGGGCACCGTGAACATCCTGGACACCCGGCCCCGGGTGATCAGCGACCACGACACGGCCACCTTGGCGGACCTGGCCGCGATCGTCCTCGACGAGATGGAACTGAGGCTCTCGGCGATGCGCGCGCTGCGCGCGGAACAGGACCGGCGCAGGGTCGAACAGGCGGCCCGCACGCGCGCCGAGCGGGACAAGGCAGCCCTCGCGGACTTCGCCTCGACGCTGCAACGGACCCTGCTGCCCCCGGCACTGCCGACGGTTCCCGGGCTCGAACTGGCCTGCCACTACCGGACGGCCTCCCCGCAGGACGTCGGCGGCGACTTCTACGACGTCTTCCCGCTGAGCGACGAGCGCTGGGCGTTCTTCCTCGGCGACGTGTGCGGCAAGGGCGCCGAGGCCGCCGTCGTCACCTCCCTGACGCGCTACACGCTGCGCGCGGCCGCCCAGCACCACGACGACCCGCGAGCGGTACTGTCCGCGCTGAACGCGGCCCTGCTGCTCGACGCGTCGATCGGCAGCCGGTTCTGCACCTGCCTGTTCGGATTCCTCGAACCGGCGGGCGGCGCGGGATTCGACGTCACCATGGCGTCCGGCGGGCACCCGCCCGCCTACCACGTGCGGACCCGGCCGGGCGGCGCGGTGCGCGTCGACCCCGTGCACCTCAGGGGAGGGATGCTGGTCGGCGCGTTCGAGGAGGCGGCCTTCGCCTCGCGCACCGTCCACCTGGAACCCGGCCAGGGGCTGCTGCTCTACACCGACGGGCTCACCGAAGCCCGCCTGGCCGACGGAACGATGCTCGGGGAAAGCGGCGTGGCCGACTTCCTCTCCGGGCGAGCCGGCCCCACCGAAGCCACCGCGCTGGTCGAGGACGCCGTCGCCCTGCTCCAGGACCTCCCGCAGGACTCCGGCGACGACGTCGCTCTGCTCGCCCTGTCCGTACCCCCACAGGACGCGGGCGGGCCCGGTGTGAGCGTGAGCGCGCACACCTCGGCCCGGGCCGGGTCCGCAGACGACGCCGGCGCGGCCGGCCCGAAGGACTGACGTGGTGCCCCGCAGCCTCAGCTTCACCGTCCAGCAGTTCGACGGCGCGCTCGCCCTGCTCACCGTGACGGGCGAGATCGACTTCACCACGGCCCCCGAGCTGCGCGACCGCGCCCTGGAACTCAGCCGCCAGGGCAACCTCCACCTGATCCTCGACCTGGCGCCGGTCGCCTTCTGCGACTCTTCGGGCCTCAACGCGCTGATCGGCATCCTGCGCTGCACCCAGCAGGCCGGCGGGTCCCTCGCCCTCGCGGCGGTCCCCGACCGGCTGACCCGGCTCCTGGACCTGACGGGCGTCAGCCAGCTGCTGCCCGCGCACGCGGACGCCGCCGCGGCCATGAGCGCGCACGGCGGTGCGGCTCATGGCGCGGCGGCGGATCCTCCGTCCGGACGCCACCTGCGGGCCGTCGCCGCCCCGCAGGACGGTCCGTAACGGCCCGGGGCGTCGGGGGAGCGCGGCGCGGGGGCGGGCGGGCAGGCG
>NZ_VBVX01000101.1 GCF_005981925.1 Streptomyces albidochromogenes | reverse complement strand
CCCTCCCACGGGCCGCTGGTGAAGAGCAGCACCCGGCTCCGCGCCGGACCGCTAGCCACCGCCACCGCCCGCTCCCACGGCTGCCGGCGGCACCGGCAGCTGGTACACCGCCACCTGGCCGTAGGTGCGGCCGTGGAAGGAGAAGAGCAGTTCGCCCTGGGCCGCGAGGTCCTTCACCTCGTTCACCGTGAACGGTGAGTACCCCTGCTCGACCAACCGCCACGGCACGACGACGTACGCCACCCGCGCCAACGCCCGGTCCTGCGGCGTGTGCCACCGGCCGACGCGGTAGCGGTCCTCCAGGACCAGGTCCGTCGAGCCGCTCGCCGACGTGATCGGACTGCCGGCGGGCACGTTCTCCGACAGGTACTGGCGCAGCCGCTCGTATCCGTCGTCGGGCTGTGACCTGCCCGACGCATAGGTGAGCGTGGACAGTCCGAGGGTCACGATCAGCACGAGGACCGTCCCGAAGCGCAGTACGGGGGTGCGCCGCCGGTGCCGGGTCCGCCGCTCCCACAGGTGTACGGCCGAGACCGCCAGGATCACGATCGTCGGTACGAGCAGCATGTACAGGGCCTGTTCCTCCAGCGTGCCCTCCAGGACGGCGTACGCCAGGGCGATACCCGCCGACAGGTACCAGAGCGCCAGGAGGCGCTGCGGCCGGCCACGGCGACGCAGCAGCGGTATCAGAGCCACCGGGCCCAGGACGAGCAGCACATAGGTGCTCCCGAACTGCGTCAGCTCGTCGATGACGCGCTGGGTGAGCGGTGGCGCGCCCTCGGCGTTGAAGCCCGTCTCCTGGACCATGCCCAGCAGTCGTCTGACGCCGTGGGTCTTCACGGCCCACATGTCCTCGAAGTGGCCCTCCGCGGCCACGACGCCGACGTAGATCGCGTACGGGACGGTGGCGAAGCCGGCGGCGAGCAGCGGCAGCGACCGCCTGGACGCCCAGGGGAAGACAAGGGAGGCGAGCAGGGGCAGCACGGTGATGAGGGCCGCCACGTCCTTCGTCAGGATGGCCAGGCCGAAGAGGAGCCCGCCGACGGCGGCCCGGCGGCGCGCCCGGTGCGGCGGATCCTTGGCCGCCAGGGGCAGCAGCACCAGATAGCCCAGCAGCACCCAGAGCATCATGGACGTCTCGATGAGGACGCGTTCGGTGAGCCGCAGGACGAACGGGTCGACGGCGTAGACGACGCCCACCACGACGGCGGCCGGGATGGACCGGGTGACACGGAGGATCAGCACGACCAGCACCGCGGCGGTGACGGCGGCGAGGAGGGCGTTGAGCAGACGCATCTGGTACACACCGGCGATGACGTCCGTGTGCGAGCCCAGCAGACGCTCCCAGGCACCTTCGAGGTAGAAGAAGCCGGGCGGGTGCAGGAAGAACGGTCCACCGCGGTAGCGGGGGAAGCCTCCGGAGTCCACGGAGCTGCCGATGTGCCAGTAGTAGACCTCGTCACCGAACACGTCGGGGGTCTGGCCGAATCCGAACAACCGGATCAGTCCGGTGAGCACGGCGGCGCCGCCCGCCACCATCCAGAGCGGCACCGCGCGCTGCCTGCGCAGCCACGCCACCGATATCGGGAGGGCCCTGCTCATGACAGCCATCGCGAGCCTCCGACGGGGTCGTCGCCAGCCCGTTCACCAGGGGCGAGCAGGTAGATCTCCGGCACCACGGGTATGCGTCCGCCGGGGAAGAGCGCGTCCGTCTGCGAGCGGTACGCGCGCACCAGCGCGACCTTGGTGGTGAGTTCCCGTGCCCATTCCACCTCGACGAGCGCGTTGCGTTCGACGAAGGCGGGGTCGGGGCAGTGCCGCTGGTTGTAGGGGAAGTCGCTGTAGTAGGCGACCGGTTGGCCGCTGAGCTCGGCGGCCGTGCGCACCAGGACGTGGTCCACGTGCGCGCCCACGGCCGAGGGGGCCAGCAGGACCGTGTGCGGCGGGGACGCCAGCTTCTCCACCAGGGCCTGTACGCAGCCCATTGTGTCGGCGTCGTACCGGGAGATCCGGCCCGTGCAGACGTGCAGCCGGTAGGTGGGATAGACGTGCGCCGGCTCGGGCAGCACGCGGCGGACCCAGCCCGGGTGCCCGCCGGACGCTGTGGGTTTGCGGCGGAAGAGGCCGTCGGTCAGCCCCAGGTGGAGCCAGTCCACACCGAGCCGCTCCAGTACGTCGCGGTCCTCGGCGCGCCGGTCCCGGTACAGCCGCTCGGCGTCGGGCTGCCCGGTCTGCTGGAGGTAGCGCCGCCCGGAGAAGGTGTACGGCGGGCAGCCGCCCTCCGTGAAGAACGTCGCCACCCGCACCTCGGTGCGTCCGGCGGCGTGCGCCATCAGCGCCCCGCAGGACAGCACGGCGTCGTCCAGGTGCGGGGAGAGCACGACGAGCGGCGTGCCCGCGTCGATCGCGGTGGTCAGCGGATCGGCTGCCATGACCCGGCTCCCTCCTGCTCCACTTCCCTTGTCGTACGGGTGCGCGCGCCGGGCGAGTCCAGCAGCCGCTGGACGAGTGCCACGTACTGATCGGTGGTCCGCTCCCACGAGAACCGCTGTGCGGCCGTGTACGCCAGGCCCCCCAGCCGCCGGCGTGTGTGCTCGTCCGCCGCGAGAGCGCGCAACTCGCGTCCGAGGGCGTCCACGTCGAAGGCGGGGACGGCGACGTTCCCTCCGCCGTCCATCCACCGCAGGGTGGGCACGTCGAAGTGCAGCACCGGTTTGCCGTACGACATGCTCTCCAGGGCCACGATGCCGAACGACTCGCTGCGCGACGGCAGGACGGTGAAGGCGCAGCCCTCCAGGAGGCGGCGCTTCGCCGTGCCCGTCACCTCACCGAGCCAGCGGACATCGGCGGCGGTCGCGCTCAGCATGCGGGTGAGCTTGGCCTCCTCGGTTCGCGTGCCCGAACCGGCCAGCAGCAGCGGCATCGGCGTACAGCCGCCGGCGTGTGCGGCGAGGAGGAGGTCAAGTCCCTTGGCCCAGACGTCGACGCGTCCCAAGTAGGCGATGTAGTCGCCGTCGCCGATCCGCTCCGGGGCGACGGCCGGTCGCTCGACGCCGTTGTGGATCAGGTGGGTCACGGCATGGGGCGCGTGCCTGCGGACGGTGGCGCCGTCGGCCTCGTTCATGACGATGACGTCGTCGTAGAACCGCAGCCCGAACCGCTCGACGAGGAAGAACGGCAGATGGTACTTGCGTGCCATGGGGACACCGCTGAGTGACTGGGCCACTCCCACCACCCGGCTCCGGGAGAACAGCGGGACGAAACTGGTGGAGAACGGCGGTGTGAAGCTCTCCAGCCACAGGTCGTGCGGCAGCCGGCGGGCCATGAGGGGCAGCAGCAGGTGGTAGAGCAACTGCCCGAAGCGCGGCCCGGCCCAGCCGAGCGGGAGCCGGCGGTACAGAACGCCGTCCCGGGTCTCGGTGCCGCCGTGCCCGGCGACGGTGACGACCGTGACGCGGTGCTCGTCGGCGAGGCGGCGGGCGACCTTGTCCACGAGCAGCGCTCCCCCGCCGTGGTAGTGCGGGCTGCGGGTGTCGTCGAAGGTCGAGATGACCACGTGCGTCCTGCCGTCGCCCGTGCCGAGAGGCGGATCCGCTGTCGCGGCCGGTGTCCGTTGCCGCCTGAGCACCCGTCCCATCGCCTCGGCCGCGACCGTAGCGGGCGGGGCGGCGGCGTGCACCAGGTGTACGTGCGGCAGGCGTTCGGCCCAGCGCCGGTAGCGGTCCCGGAACTTCGCCAGCAGATCGGTCGGGTACTCGCCGTCACGGTCCGCCAGCACCTCCGGCTCCGCGTCGAGGAGCAGGGTGACCTGATACCTGTCCGCCATCCGGGTGAAGACGGCCGCCAGGCCCGAGCCGGGCTCGGGGTCGAACTTGACGAGACCGTCGAGCGGACCTCGGTCGGTCACCACGACGACCGGCCGGCCGCGAGCGGTGAGGCGTGCCCGCGCGCCGGCCTGCGCCAGCGTGGCGGCGAGTTCGGCCGCGTCCACCCAGCCGTGCAGCCGGCCGGCCCAGGTGCGGGCACCCGAGGCGAGCGACCGGCACTCGCCGACGGAGGCGGTGAACCGGAAGCGGATGCGCCGGGGCAGGCGGCGGCAGACGACACAGCCGTAGCAGTACTGGGTCGCCACCGCGTACCCGCGGCCGCGCAGGCCGGTCGCGACCTGCCCGACCAGGGACGACTTCCCGGCGCCGTCCGGCCCGGAGACACAGATCAACTGCGGGCGAGGCTTCATGAGACGAGCATCCTGCGCTTCTTGGCGACGACGAGCGGCACCCGCAGGGCGGCCTCTCGCGTCGCGACCGATGTGCGTCCATGACGCAGGAGGTGGAACGCGTGCTCTGCGCCGACGCGCAGGGACGCGGCCACCGGGAGCGGCACCGGGAGCCTGATCGGCGTCCCCCGGTCGAGGCTGCGCATCGCGTCGACCGCGACGGCGAGGGCCCGCGCGCCGCCGCCGAGCCATCCCTCACGGGCCGCCTCCCGGCGCGCCTCGGCCACGATGTCCGGCACGAGCAACTCCCGCAGCGCGAACAGTTCCGACAGATCGAGGGTGAGGTTCTGGAACAGGCCGTGCGCCAGCCATATGCGCAGCTCGTCGGCCGGATGCGGCACCATCCACGCTCCGCCGTCGGGGGAGGCCCGGCCGAAGAGCCGTGCGGTGGACATCACGGGCACGCCGAACCAGGAGACGGCGGTGTGCAGATGGGCCGCCGGGCCGCGCGGCGGTTCCAGCAGCACCTTGGTGGACCGCTCCAGCCAGTACGTCGAGCGCTGGACGTACCAGCCCTCCAGAGCGTCGCACGCGGCCTCCCAGCACCCGTCGGGGACCACCAGGTCGAAGTTGCCGTAGACGTAGTCACCGGCCAGGTCGGCCTTGATCAGCACCGTGGGGATGCCCGTGTCGTGCAGGCGGTCCGTCACCTCGCTCAGGTTCCGCCGGAACAACTCGTTCGCGGTGTCGACCTCGCGCACGACATCCGCCAACTGCCGGGGATAGGCTCGCGCGAGCCTGCCCTCGACCTGGTTGTCGCGCGCGAGCGACAGCGCACGCCGCAACGCGGCATCGCCGGCCGGCCGCACTTCCCCGCGCCAGACGGAATCCACGAGGAGGCGGCTGGGGAGCTCTTCCACACCACTGGCTCGGACCGTCGAGTGGTCCGCTGGCTGGTACGTCATGGCTGTGCCCGGTTCGTCGGTGGTCGTGGCTGCGGTGGTGGCCGGAGCCCGAACGGCTGGTTCGTCGGTGGCGCGGCCGGGCGGGCGGCCCGGTGGCGCGCCGTCGCCCCGGGGTCCGGGTCCGGGGGGCGGATCCGTCGGAGGGGGCGGTGTGGTCACCTCGGGCAGGTCCTCCGCCGGATCGGGGGCTCCCGGCCGGCGCAGGAAGCGCTCCACGGCCCGTACGCCGATGATCGTGGCGGCGATCAGCCACACCACCGGGAACGGGTGCAGCAGTGCCAGCACCCCTGCGAGCAGCAGCGGTTCCAGCAGGGGCATCCGGCGGAGGAAGCCCGTGCCCTGACGGCGGATGAGCCGCAGGAGCAGCTGGCCCAGCGCGCCGACACTGCCCAGCGCCCCGCCGATGGCGATGCCGCGTACGCCGTCGATCCGCCAGCCCGTGAGGATCGCGGCGGTGAAGACGACGAGGCCGACGACCTGCCAGCGTGCGCAGGCGTAGTCGTCGGCGGCCTGGGAGAAGGTGACGATCAGGTTGATCGAGCCGATGGCGAAGCCGGTGACCGCGGTGAAGATCAGCAGGCTCCTCATCATGCTGTAGTCGCTGGGGAAGACGGTGGTCAGGACGGGGCCGGGCACGGTGGCGAGCATCGCGGCGAGCGGTACGGAGCCGATGACGTACATCCGCAGGGCGCTGGCGCTGAGCGCGCTGCCGGCGCTCCGCCGGGACAGCGCCGGGAAGAACGCCATGGACACCGCGCCGGCCACGAACAGCGGCACCCGCGACAGGGTGACACTGGCCTGGTAACTCGCGGCGGCGGGCCGGTCGGCGGGCAGTACGGTCACCAGGACGACGTCGATCGCGGCCATCAGCGCCACCAGCCCCTGGAGGCAGGCGATGCCGGCCGCGCGCCGCCACAGGTCCCGGTTGGCCGTCGCGCTGCGCCAGGGCCGTCCGCTCCCCCGCGGCAGGGACGGCCACCACAGCAGCAGCGGCAGCGCGCCGATCCCGAACGCCGCCAGCGCCCCGGTGTCGCTCAGCCCGAGGGCCACCACCAGGAAGACGCCGGCCGCCATCTTCAGTACGACCTCCCCCACGTGGAGCAGCGAGAGGGTCCGCATGCGCTCCTGGCCCTGGAGCCAGCCCGCGGTCACCGTCGTCACGTAGATCAGGAGCGTGCTCAGGGCCAGCGCCATCGTCGTGGCGGGTCCGGCGAACTGGGTGGCGACGGCCGCCACCACGCTGCCGACGACGAGTCCGCCTCCGATGCTCGTGATGATCGCGAACCGCCCGGCGTCGCCTCGCTCGGCGTCCGAGCGGGACCGGGCGAGCGCCTGCGCCAGGACCCAGGGGACCGTCACCGTCGCCACGGTCGCGGCGCTCAGCAACAGCCCCTGGCCGGCGGCGAACCGCGCGTACGAGCCGACGTCCAGGAGCCTGGTCAGGAGCAGGGCGTAGCCGTAGTTCACCGCGCCCACCATCAGGGCGGCCGCGGTGAACCAGCGGGCGCCGTGCACCGCCTTCACCACGTCCGTGCGGGGCGCGGTGCGGGGCGCGGTCGCCGTACGGAAGGCGGTCATGCCGGGTCCCTCCGGGCCCGGGCCCCGGGCCGGGGGCCGGTCGGCGCGGGCAGGGGCTCGGCTGCGCCCGCGTCGCCCACCTCGGGGCGTACGAGCTCTTCGCGCCGGTGCGCGAGCCGCAGTACGGCCTCGCGGACCCCAAGCCGCCGCAGCGCCTGGAAGGCGCGCACCTCGTCGCAGCCGTGCAGGAGCAGGCTGAAGGAATCGCCCCGGCGGCTCCACCGGTCGGTCTCCCGCAGGACGGTGTTCAGGGCGCGCTCGACGGCGTCGCCGTCCCGGGCCTCGAACCGCGTCAGGACGGCCAGATCGCTGACCCGGCGGCGCGACCTGACGTGCCGGTGGACGCGCCGGGTCTCCTCCAGCACCACCTGGGCGAGCCGCTCGGCGCTGTCGTCCCAGGAGAAGCTCGCGCTCCAGGCGCGGCAGCGCCGCGCCGTCCGGTCGCGGGCGGAGGCGTCGCGCAACTCGGTGAGAGCTGTGGCGATCGCGCGGGGCAGCGGCACGTCGCCGGGGACGAGCCAGCCGTTGTGGCCGTGGCGCACGGCGTCGCGCAGACCGGGGACGTCGAAGGCGAGCGCGGGTGTGCCCATGCTGTTCGCCTCGATGACGGTCAGGCCCCAGCCCTCGGCGACGGACGGCACCACGGTGAGCCAGGCCCTGCCGAGCAGTTCCCGCTTCTTCTCCTCGCTGACGTGGCCGTGGAACGTGACGGCGGAGCCGACACCGAGGTCGGCGGCGAGGGCGCGGAGTCCCGGCAGCTCGCTGCCGTCGCCGGCGAGCTCGACCCGCAACTGTGGCCAGTCGCGCCGCAGTTCGGGGAGGGCCTTCAGCAGGAGATCCACGCGCTTGTGCGGTGTCATCCGGCTGATCACGGTGATCGTCGGTGTCCCGGCGCGGGCGACGGGCGAAGCGTGCGGGCGGGGGCTGCCGTTGGGCACCAGGTAGATCGGGTTGTGGAAGCCGAGTTCGGCGCGCACGCCCTGCCGGGTGGAGGGGGAGACGACGACGACGGCGCGCCCGTGGTAGGTCAGACGGCTGATCTGCTTCTCCAGCAGCCGCCCGACGGTGTTCATGGGCCACCGGAAGAACAGGTCGAACTGCTGCTGGTGGATGTGGTGGATGACGCAGATGTTCGCGGTCCAGCGCGGGGTGAAGAGCGGGGAGAAGAACGGTATGCCGTTCTGGAAGTCCACGACCGCGTCGTAGGTGTGGCGGTTCCTCAGCAGATGGGCGGCCGCGGCGAGATACACCCCGAAGGTGCCCCCGCGCCGCAGGACGCGTACGCCGTCGGCCGACTCGCTCGCCCGGGAGCCGGGGAAGCGCGCGGCGAAGAGGGTCACCCGGGCGTCCGAGCCGGTCAGCCGCCGGGCGATCTCGTAGCAGTACGCCTCGGCTCCCCCGGCCTGCGGATGAGCCGGGTCGCGCCAGTTCAGGAAGAGGACGTTGGTGCGAGCAATGTGCTCTAGAGCAGTCATCGGAGTCACCGCGAGAGGGAGATGCGCAGCACGTCCGCCATGGAGCGGAAGCCGTCGCGTCGGGCTGAGAAGGTCGATCCCGGCATGTCCGACCAGGCGACGGGGATCTCGACGGCCTTCCCGCCGGCCCGTACGAGCCGTACCAGCAGTTCCACGTCGAAGGCGAACCCGTTCACCTGGCAGCTCGCCGCCACGTCCCGGACGAGCGGTCCGTCGAAGAACTTGAATCCGCACTGGGTGTCGGCGATGTCCGGCAGGGGGAACCGGGCCAGTTTCCGGAACATCCAGCCGCCGCACCTGCGCAGTGCCGACTCCTCCACTTCGAGGCGGGAACCGTCGATGTGGCGGGAGGCGATGACCGCGGCGTACCCGTCGCGGAGCAGCGGGAGTGCCTTGTCGAGCGTCTCGATGGGCGTGGCGTTGTCCGCGTCGACGAAACCGATGAAGCGTGCAGCCGATGTGGCGATGCCCCGGCGGACGGCGGCGCCCTTGCCGTGTTCGCTGCAGCCGATCACATGGACCGGTACCGCCGGGTCGTCGAAGCGTTCCGGCACGTCGTGGGTGCAGTCCACACTGTCGTTGTCGACCACGACGACCGCGGACGAGCAGGGCTGTCCCCTGAGGTAGTCCACCACGGCCGCGATGGTGTGCGGAAGCCGGCGTTCCTCGTTGACGGCGGGGATGACGACTTCGAGCTCCACCGCGGGGCGTCTGAGGCACGAGGGAATCTCTTCGCGCGGATACGCGTCACGCTTGGCGGGGCCCGAGGGCAGCACGGACATCACGTGGACTCACCTCCGCCGGGGAAGTGGCTGATGACATGGGTGGTGTGATCGGCCGTCAGAAGTGGGAGCCGGCCGCGACGGGCGGAAACGCGGACAGCGAAAAGCGCCGTCAGCCGGTGGAAGGAATTCCTTCCGGTGCTGCGGCGCTCAGGGGTGAGGGCCGGCGCGGCGGCGTCGCCGCCGTCCGCTTCCCCTTCCGGGTCGTCGCCGCGGCGCCCTCCCGCTCGCGGCGTCATGGCGCAGGCGGACCGGCGGCGGCGGAGAGCAGCGGCTCGGCGGGGGGCGGGGCGGTGCCCGCGCGAAGCTGACGTGATCCGGTCGGAGGCCCGCCGCCGGGGGCACGCGCGTGCGCGCTCGGCTCGCGCGTCCCGGGGAGCGGCCGCGGGCCAGTCGGTGGCGCGCCGCAGCGGGTGCGGTGCGGGCTTCGACGCCCAGCGGCATTCGACAGCAGACACTGGATCCCCTTCGGTGCCGTAGGTCCCGGACGGGGTTCGACCTGTTCTCAATCTTCAAGGGCTGCGCAGAAGCGAGTCAAGCATTTATGTGCCATTTTGCCGTTCTTTGGAAGTTACGCGGCTTTTTTCCGAGAGGAATCGTGGGGAACCCTGGGACGGCGCGAAGCAGCCTGTCGCGGCGGTGACGGGGCCACTCGCCGCACACGGTCGGCGTGTACGCCCACCGCGCCGCCGAGGCCTGCGTACAGTGCCCAGCCAGTCATGGAACGGCGGAAGGGCATCCTGTGCAGTGGGCGTACATCGGCTCGTTCACCTCGGGGGGCGGCCGGGGCATCACGGTCGCGGCCGTTGACGCGGCGACCGGGGCCCTGACCCCGCACACCAGCCTCGACGCCGTCGTCAATCCGGCGTCTCTCGCCCTCGCCGAGGGCGGCGGGGTGCTCTACGCGGTGAGCGACACGGAGCCCGGCGCCGTCGCGGCCTTCCGCACCGGGACGGACGGCAGCCTCACCCCTCTCGGCACGGCGGTGGACGCGGGTGGCTCAGGCCCGACCCACCTCGCCCTGGCCGGGCGCCGGCTGCTGACGGCCAACTACGGTGCGGGCAGCGTCAGCAGCTTCGCCACAGGCCCCGACGGCAGCGTCTCGGCTCCCCCGGCCGTGCTGGCCCACCACGGCTCGGGCCCCGACGCCGACCGGCAGCAGGGCTCGCACGCCCACCAGGTGTTGCCCGACCCCGGCGGGCGTTGGGTGCTCAGCGTGGACCTGGGCACCGATTCGGTACGGGTGTGCGCGCTCGACGCGGCAACCGGAGAACTCCGGGTGCACACGGAGACCGTGCTCCGCGCCGGGTCGGGACCGCGCCACCTCGCCTTCCACCCGGACGGCGAGGTGGCCTACGTACTCCACGAGCTCGCGCCGCAGATGACGGTCTGCCGGTGGGACGCGGTGTCCGGACGCCTGGATCAGCTGGTGGAGGTGGCGATCGATCCGGAAGGCGCTGCGGCGGACGAGCGCGTCCACCCCTCCGTGGTCTGCGTCTCGCCCGACGGCCGGTTCGTCCGGGCCGCCGTGCGCGGCGGCAACACGGTTCTGACGTACTCGCTCTCCGACGGGGCCGAGAAGCCACGGCTCACCAGCGGCGTGGACTGCGGTGGGGTCTGGCCGCGTGACCTCGTGACAGATCCCTCCGGGCGCCGGCTGTACGTCGTCAACGAATGGTCGGGCGACGTCACCTGGTTCGACGTGGACGCGGAGAGCGGAGAACTGAGCCGCGCCGGCGCGGTGGAGGTTCCGGCCGCCGCGTGCGTGGTCTTCTCCTGACCGGACGCGAGGGCATCCCCAGGCGCCGGGGCGCCCGCTGATCCGCGGAACCGGGGGCCGCCGCGCCGCGTCCTCGCCCCCGGAACACTCGCGAACGATCACCAGGAGCTGCCATGTCCATGCGCCGAACCGTCGCCGTCTCCGCCGCCGCGGCCGCCTTCGCGGCACTGACCGTCCTCGCCGTCCCGGCCTCCGCCGAGGCGTCCGTGATCCGCATATGCGGGGTCAAGTCCAACGGTGTCCTGTGGTGCGACAACAACGCGCCCACCTCCGTCCGGAACTACCCGCACACCACCGACAGCTGGCAGGTGGACACCCTGCGCACCACCTACAGCTGGTTCAACTGCTGGACCGAGGGCTCCCTGCACGCGGGCGGCAACCACACCTGGTACAAGACCACCGGCGACGACAACGGCGCCTCCGGCTTCGTCCCCGCCTCCGCCGTGCACACACCGTCCTCCTTCGACGCCTACCCCTCGGCACACGGCCTCCGCCGCTGCTGACGGGCGGCTCGGCCGCCCGCGAACCGGCCGGGTCCGGGACTTGCCCGGCCTGGCGCGGACGGGCGGGCCGACGCCCGTGCGGCCGGCCACCGTTGGCGCACGCGTACGCGCGCAGGCGGCCGGCGTGCGGGTCGCCGTGGTGCGACAGCGAGACAACACCGCTCGTGAGTGCGTGGCGGCCAGGCGGTCGCAGTGGACGCGCCGGCTCAACTCACAGCCGCCCCGCGCGCATTCCTGCCGACCTCCGCGCTGCCGCCCGGGATGCCTGCACCCCTCGGGCACGGCACCACCGGCGAGCGGGCGGTGCCGCGCCCGGTCGCGCCCGAGCCCCGCGGTCCGGCCCCGCTGCCACTGGGCCCAGGTCGTCCACGACGTCCTCCCCGGGCTCGCGCTACTCGTCGATCGCCGCCCCGAACTGCGCGTTGGCCACGGGCGCCCCGAGGCGCGCCCCGTCGTAGGACCACGTGCCCTTGGCGGCCAGGCCCGACGACGAGGTGGGGACCACCCATACGAAGCCGTCGTCGGTGTTCTCGCCCGGCGCCGCCGCCAGCAGCCCGAAGAGGCCGTCCTTGTTGGCGTCGATCAGCCGTACCTGGCCGCCCCAGCGGTCGGAGGCTTCCGCCCGGCCGGGAATGTCGGGGTGATCCTGGTCGAAGCTGCGCGCCCCGGTCGCCGTCAACCCGCCCGGCGCCCCGCGCAGGGCCCAGACCGCGCCCGCGTCGGCGACGGAGCCGATGTCCTCCCCGGGCGCGCCGACGGCGAGGTCCGGGAGGCCGTCGCCGTTCGTGTCGCCGGAGGACATCTCGGCGCCCCACCGGTCACCGGGCTCGGCCGTGCCCGGGACGCCCGGGGAGTCCTGCGTCCACGTCTGCGACGCGGTCCGGTCGAGGCCGGAGAGGTCGCCCCGGCCCAGGTGGACGGAGACAGAACCGCCGACGGCCGAGCCGGTGCCCGTGTCGCCGATGGCCAGGTCGTCCTGGCCGTCATGGTTGAAGTCGCTGGAGACGATGCCGGGGCCGCCCGCGAAGGCGCCGCCGTCCTCCATCGCCTCGATGCCGGGTGCGCCGTGCAGGACCTGGGTGGTGCCGGCGCCCGGCCGGTCGCCGGTGGTCACGCCGGAGATCGCCAGGTCCGCCCAGGGGTCCTCGTTGTAGTTGCCGTGGCTCAGGCTCCGCAGGGCGACGCCGGTCTCCAGCGGTGTCGCGTCCAGGGCCTGGAACCCCCTGTCGACCCGCTTCAGCTGCTGGTCGGCGGCCTGCGGCGGGTGGGTGAAGAACAGCAGTGCGTCGTTCTCCAGGACGGCGACACTGTCGCGCAGGTCGGCGTCCGGGTTCGCCGGGTCCGGGGCGAAGTACCGGGCCGCTTCGATCGCCCGGCCGAAGTTCGCGCCGGCCCGCAGCCGGTCGGGGTTCTCCAGCCAGGTGCTGTCGTTCCCGTGCAGCCCGGTCGGCGAGCCCCAGAAGACGACGGCGCCGCCCGCGTCGGAGAGTCCGGCCAGGTCCTCGCCGGGGGCGCCGACGATCGCGTCGTCGTAGCCGTCGTTGTCCAGGTCGCCGGTGGCCACCGCGCGGCCGAAGCCGTCGCCGGCCTCGGCGCCGCCCGGGACGCCCGGCGTGTTCTGGTGCAGAACGCTCTTCTTGGTGGTGCTGAGACCGCTCGACGAGCTGTACTGCACGGTGACGTGCCCGGCGCCGGAGGCACCGCTGACGGTGGCGCCCGGCGCTCCGATCAGGACGTCGTCGAAACCGTTGCCGTCGAAGTCGCAGTTGCGCTGCTGCCAGCCGATGGACGGAAAGGGCTCTGCGGCCTGTGCGGCGGGCGCCGTGAACACGGCGCCGCCGCCGAGTGTGAGGAGTGCAGCGGCCGCGAGAGCCGCGCTTTTGATGGGACGCACCGGAGAGTCTCCTTGGTCGCCTGGGATGCCTGGGGTGCCTGCGGCGTCGGGAGACGGCGGCGCGCACGCGGCACAGCGGCGTGGAATCATGTGCGGCCTCCCCCGGGTGGTGATCGTGCGGTGCGGGCGGTGCCCGTATCGCGGTTGCCTGGAAGACATCCGAAGTGCGTCGAGGGTTGTACGCCTCGGTGAAACGGCCGTCCGCCGGCGACAGCCGTTTCCACCCGGCGCCGCGGGCCGGTCAGCCGTTGAGCGACCGCATCAGCTCGGGGGCGTAGCGGTCGCCCGAGGCCACCCCGTGCGGGGCCACGGCGTCGATGGCGGCCAGGTCCGCGTCGGTGATCGTCACAGCCGTGGCGGCGACGTTCTCCTCCAGGTAGCGGCGGCGCTTGGTGCCCGGGATGGGGACCGCGCCCTGGCGAAGGGTCCAGGCCAGGGCGAGCTGCGAGGGCGTGACTCCCTTGTCGGCGGCGAGGCGGCGCACCTGGTCGACGACGGCCAGGTTGCGGTGGAAGTTCTCCCCCTGGAAACGGGGGTCGGTACGGCGGAAGTCGTCGGCCGCGAAGTCGTCCGGGCTGGTGATGGCGCCGGAGAGGAATCCCCGGCCGAGCGGCGAGTACGCGACGAGGCCGATGCCGAGCTCGCGCAGGGTGTCCAGGACGCCGTCGTGCTCGATCCCGCGCTCGAAGAGGCTGTACTCGGTCTGTACGGCGGCCAGCGGGTGGACGGCATGGGCCCGGGCGATGGTGGAGGGCGCGGCCTCGCACAGGCCGATGTGACCGACCTTGCCGGCCGCGACGAGCTCGGCCATGGCGCCCACGCTCTCCTCGACGGGCACGTCCGGGTCGATGCGGTGCAGGTAGTAGAGGTCGATGTGGTCGGTGCCCAGATGGCGCAGGGAACGGTCGGCGGACCGGCGGATGTACTCGGGACCGGCGTTGTGGCCGACGAAGGCTCCGTCGTCGGTGAACTCGACGCCGGTCTTCGTGGCGATCACCGCGGATGCGCGGCGACCGGCCAGCGCCCTGCCGAGCAGTTGCTCGTTGCGGAAGGGGCCGTAACCCTCGGCGGTGTCGAGGAGCGTGACGCCCAGCTCCAGCGCGCGGTCGATGGTGGCCAGGGACTCGGTCTCGTCGGCGGCTCCGTAGTGGGCGCTCATGCCCATCAGGCCGAGGCCCTCGGCGCCGACCTTCAGCCCCTGGGTGCCCAGTGCGCGGATCTCCATCGTGTCTCTCCCTCATTTATAACTAACCGGATAGTTAGAGCATGCGGCAGGACGGGCGCGGATGTCAATAACCAGATAGTTACTTGCTAGGGTGCGACGTATGGCACGTGATTCCAGCGCGACTAAGGCCCGCCTGCTCGACGCGGCGTTCTCCGAGTTCGCCACGTACGGC
This sequence comes from Streptomyces albidochromogenes, assembly GCF_005981925.1. Lineage (GTDB taxonomy): Bacteria > Actinomycetota > Actinomycetes > Streptomycetales > Streptomycetaceae > Streptomyces > Streptomyces albidochromogenes. The sequence goes on along the minus strand of NZ_VBVX01000101.1, from coordinate 6,275 downwards.
ATCGCCGGTGCGCGGGTGGACCGCATCGCCGGGGCCGCCCAGGCGAACAAGCGGCTCATCTACGTCTACTACGGCAACAAGGAGCAGCTGTTCGACGCCGTGCTCCAGCGGGCGCTGGAGACGGGGTCCGAGTCCGTGCCGTTCGACGCCGAGGACCTGCCCGGCTACGCGGGCGCCGTCTTCGACCATCTCGTCGAGCGGCCGTCACTGATGCGCCTGGTGCTGTGGAAGCAGCTGGAGCGCCCAACGCCGACGGACACCGAGGCGGCGTCCTATCAGGACAAGATCGCGGCGGTGCGGCAGGCGCAGGAGACGGGCCTCATTGATGCCGGGGTGGACGCCGCCGACGTACTCACGCTGGTGATGAGCCTTTCGCAGGCGTGGTTCGGCGCGGTGGGCGGCCCCGCGGCGGGCGAGGCGGGCACCGACTGGCCGGCCGAGCAGCTCGCCCGCCACCGGGCGGCGGTGGTGGAGTCCGTACGCCGGATCACCGCGCCCCGCGCGGCCGCCGGGACGCGGGCCGGCTGACCGCTTCGGCGTGACCCCGCGCGACTGTTCGCATGCGGCGCCGCCGCATGCGAGGCGCCCCACGGGGGGCGTCGCGCCGGCCGGACGCGCGGAGCGACTGCGGGGCCCCGCGTCGCCGTGCGGAGCGCTCAGCCGGTGCGCCGGGCGTGCGCCGAGAGGAACTCGGTGGCCCGTGCGACGGCCTCGGCCGAGGTGCCGTAGAGAGCCTCGGACTCCTCGTCCTGGTGGTCCGCCCCGGTGGCGGCGGACCACCGGGCGCCGGCGTCCGGGTCGTGATGGATGACGGCGCCACCGCCCGCGCGTTCGCCTTCGGCGAGCCCGGCGAGGTCCACACCTGGCAGTTCGGCGGCCGTCCTGAGCGGGCGGCACGACGGCGGCCCTGGCCGCGGGCAGGGAAACACCTGCGGCAGCCAGGGCCTCGTGCGATGCGTGGTGGTCGCCCGCGCGACGGCTACTCGGTCACCTCGTGGCCGTGCCCGTCGTGCAGACCGCCGCCGCTGCCCGCCTCACCGTCGGTCGGCACCGACTCGACAGGCACGGACAGGGGGCCGAGGTCATGGGCGTAGTGCCCCACGGCGTCGGCGATGACGTCGATGTTGATGTCGAACGCCTTCATGTCGATGTTCTCGACGGTGTCGCCGGCGGCGTGGTAGTTCGGGTCGTACGCGACACCCGCCGTGCCGCCGAACTTCGCGGCCTGGGCCGCGGTCTTGACGCCCTCCGCACCGGTGAAGGTGCCGCCCGAGGGGATGCCGACCTCGATGAACGGGCCGTAGTCCGAGCGGCCGGTGAAGTCGGTGCCCTCGTGCGGGATCTTCCGGGAGTCGAGGAAGTCGTTGATGCCCTTCTCGATCTGGGCGGAGCCCTCCGGGCCGGGGCCCGCGCCGACGCCGTCGGAGTCGTCGCCGTCGTACACGAAGTAGCCGGCGTTCGGTGAGGCGATCATGTCGAAGTTCAGGTAGAGCTTGATCTGCTTCTTCTGCTCCTCCGTCAGTGAGGCGACGTACGCCTCTGAACCGAGCAGGCTGAACTCCTCCGCCGACCACCAGGCGAACTTCACCTTGTTCTTGGGCTTGGTGTGCGTCTTGGCGAGCTCCATGGCGACCTGAAGGATGCCGGCCGATCCCGAACCGTTGTCGTTGATGCCGGGGCCCGCGGCGACCGAGTCGAGGTGGGCGCCGAGGAAGACGGTGTTGTCCGCGTCTCCCCCGCGGGTCTCCGCGACCACGTTGTACGTCGTGCGGTTCTCGCGCAGCTCACGGATGTCCAGCGTGACCTTGACCGGGCCCTTGGCCGCCTCTGCGGCGAGCGCCTCACCGTCCGCCTGGGTGACGCCGCCGGTCGGGACCTTGCCGAGCGTCGGGTCGCCTATGGTGCCGTTGAGGGCGCCTTCGGTGTTGTTGTAGATGATCGCGCCGACCGCGCCGGCGTCGGCGGCGTTGGCCTGCTTGACCGCGAAGGTGCAGCCGCCGCGCTTGATCAGGGCGATCTTCCCGGTGAAGGCCCCGGAGGCGAAGTCGCCGGCTTCGCAGCCGTTCGTACCGTCGGCGTCGACGGGGGCGGCGGCGAGCGGCGCGGTGACGCCGCCCGCGGGGGAACTCGCCGTGTAGGTCATGAGCTTGACGGGCACTTCGCGCGGCGCCGGCGAGACGACCTGGAGACTTTCCTTGATCGTCTCGGTGTACACGAAGTCGAACTCGTCTCTGGACACCTTGTAGCCGGCGAGCCGCATCATGGCTTCGACGTACTGGGCGGACCGCTCGTGCCCCTGCGAACCGGCCACCCGGTTGCCGCCGCTGTGATCGGCGATCTTCTGCAGCACCTGGAGGTGCCGGTAGGCGTCCTTGGCCGTGGACTCCTTGACCAACTTGCGTGCCAGCGCGTCGCCCCGGTGGGGAGCGGATCCCGTCGTGTTCCCGGCGGTGGCCGGTCCGGCGACCAGGAGCGGAGAAACCATGGCCGCGGCCACCAGGGTTGCGGTGGCTGCGGCTTTACGGCGTGACGGCATGGAAGTCCCTTTCACGTCATTGGGAAGCAGGACTGCGGGGGGTGGTGAGTTGAGGCACGTTAAGCGCCATCGAACCCCCTTGACCAGAGGTCAGCGAGATCTGCTTCACCCGGCTGCCCGTCACACCGCCGTGAGGGAACCCGTTCGCCGCCGGAGCCGTGGCGGGACGCCAGAGGACCCGGACACGCGGTACGGCCGTCCGCCGGCCGCGCGCGACGCCCTCAGTGGTCGGGGGTGACGTCGTCGCGCAGAGTCACGCCGGGACGGGTGTTCAGGGACCACATGTGCGTGCAGCTCGGGCACTGGAGGTGGACGACGGGGCCCTTGCTGGAGATCAGGTAGCGCCAGTGCTCGCGGCAGTTGCGCCGCCCGGCGCACGGCTCGCAGTAGCGGGCGTCGTCACAGACGGGGCAGGCCACCCAGGCGCGACGGGCGATGTCCGCCTGCGGGTCAATGGGAAGCCGCACGGCCCGGCCCCTTCCCCGGCAGGACACCGGCCGCCACCAGCATGTCGTAGGTGCGCTGCTGCTCGTCGTCCAGGCCGGAGTAGAGCAGCGCCGACGCCTGTTCCTCGCCCTCCAGAAGTGCCACGGGGTCCCAGTCGGGGCCGAGCGCGGCCATGACCTCGGCCCGGCGGCGGGCCTCTTCGACGGTCAGGTCGATCGCGAAGGATATGTGGTCACTGCTTTTGTCCGGACTCATAGCCATACTTCCGTTGCACTGGCGGAACTCCCCATCTGTACCAGTCGGCAACGATGGCCGAAAGGGTCCCCCGGCCGGCCGCCGGGGCGGCGGCGTCCGCCCCACCGGCGCCCGGCCCCTCGGATCGGTGGTGTCGCGCGGGCGGTTGAGGGGCCGGCCCGCCGATCGGTCGGCAGGTGCGGGGCGCGGGGTGTGACGTACTTCACGGCCGTACCGGCCGACCGGCGTGCGCCTATCCCCAGGGTGACCCATTTGTGCACCGATGCCGGATTTGCTGATCGGGGGCCGCTGACGGCCGCCGCGACAGCGCCGCCATGTGCCGTGGACCGTGAGGGCGAGGCGGCCGGCCGCGCGCTCGCTACCCTGGCGTCATGACGATGCGCAGGAGTGGTCCCGTGAGTGTCGACGCGATGATCGACGATCTCAGGACCCTTGTCGAAGTCGAGTCCCCGTCACGCGACTTCGACGCCCTGACCGCATCCGCCAAGGCTGTCGCGGGCGTCATCGAGAGCCGCCTCGGCGGTCGCGCCGTCCTCGTGGAGAGCGAAGCCGGGCCGCACGTCCACTGGTCCGGCGGCGGCGACCCCAAGGTGCTGATCCTCGGGCACCACGACACGGTGTTCCCCCTCGGCACGCTCGAACGCCGCCCCTTCGCGGTCGAGGACGGGCACGCCACCGGCCCCGGGGTCTTCGACATGCTGGGCGGTCTCGTGCAGGCCGTCCACGGCGTGGCGCTGCTCGACGACCGTTCGGGCGTCGAGATAGTGGTGACCTGCGACGAGGAGGTCGGCTCCGGTTCCTCACGGGCCCTCATCGAGGAGCGCGCCCTCGCCTGCGGTGCCGTACTCGTCTGCGAGGGGGCGGCCGAGGGCGGTGCCCTGAAGACGGGCCGCAAGGGCTGCGGCACGTTCGAGATCACCGTCACGGGTCTGGCGTCGCACGCGGGCCTGGAGCCCGAGGCGGGGGTGAACGCCCTGATCGAAGCCTCGCACCAGGTACTGGCCGTCGCGGCGCTCGGGCGGCCCGGCATCGGCACGACCGTCACCCCGACGGTCGCCTCCGCCGGAACGCTGAACAACGTGGTGCCCGCCGAGGCGACCATCGCCGTCGACGTCCGCGTCGAGACGGCCGACGAGCAGGAGCGCGTCGAAGCGGCCTTCGCGGCGCTCGCCCCGCACCTCGACGGGGCGAAGATCTCCGTTCAGGGATCCATCGGCCGGCCCCCGATGCCCGAGACGGCGTCGGCCGAGCTCTTCGCGGTGGCGCGGCGGCTGCTTCCCGGCCTGGAGGGCAAGTCGGTCGGTGGCGGAAGCGACGGCAACTTCACGGCCGCTCTGGGCGTGCCGACGCTCGACGGCCTCGGAGCGGTCGGCGGCGGAGCGCACGCCGACCACGAGTACCTGGTGATCGGCGCCATGGCCGAGCGGGCGAACCTCGTCGCCGGCCTGGTGCGGGCGGTGCGGAGCGCGTAGGAGGGTCTCGGTTCCGCCCGGCGGGCCCGCCTCAGCGAGCGGAGAGCCGGGGGTGGGCGTCGTACCGGCGGCGGCTGCGGAGCATGCCTTCCTCGGAGAGGGTGAACACGTCGACGAACTCCACCTGCTGCGGGGTCAGCCGGCCGATCGCGACCACACAGTCGCCCGAGGCCACGATCCGGTCGATGTGGTGGCGGCAGCCCGGCGCCGGGTTCTCCAGGCGCGCGTCCTCGTGGAGCAGTGACGAGAACCCGTCCAAGTCGCCCGCGTCCAGGTAGTGGTAGGCGAGCCGCACGTGGTCGACTCCGGAATCGGTGATGAGACTGCTGGGCGGCAGCCGCCTTGCTTGACGACTGTTCATGGCGAGTCCTTTCGTACGTCCGCCTCCGGCCCGGCGGCGGCACCACCACCGTGCTCCGGCGTCGTAACCCGGCACTATCTCGGGCCTATCACCACCACGGAATCTCCACACCGTTTACAAGTGTGGAGATGATCGGGAAAACTACAGTCCGCACACGCGTCTTGCAGGTCATTCTCGCTGCGAATTCGGTTGGTTTGGGGCGTGTTCCTTGCTGGGAGAGACAGTGAACGTATCGCCCGGCGGGGGCCCTCATACCCCTGACACCGTGGTTTTCCGCATCCTCGGTCCGCTCCATGTCCATGGGCCGCACGGGCAGGTACGCATTCCGCCCGGGCGCCAGGAGGTGATCCTGGCCGCTCTCCTGCTGGAGGCGAACCGGGTCGTGAGCACCGACTACTTGGTGGATCTGATCTGGGAGGACGAGCCGCCGGACACGGCCCGGACCCAGGTGCAGATCTGCGTGTCCCGGTTACGGAAGCTGTTCGGGAAGGAAGAGGTCTCCGCGGCCATCACCACCCGGCCGCCCGGTTACGTCCTGCGGACGGAGGACGGCTCGGTGGACGCGGCGCTCTTCGGCCGTCGGATCGCCGACGCCCGGCTGCTCGGCAAGCAGCCCGGCGGTGCCGCCGAGTCGGTAGAACTGCTGCGAGCGGCGGGTGGACTGTGGCAGGGGGACTGCCTGAGCGGCCTCTCCAGCGAGACCCTGCGCAGCAAGGCGCGCCAGCTGGACGAGGAGCGGCTGACGGCCGCCGAGACGCGGATCGACCTGGAACTGGAACTGGGCCGGCACCACCAGCTGGTCGGGGAGATCCAGTTACTGGTGCACGAACATCCGCTGCGCGAGCGGCTGCGCGGCCGGCTGATGCTGGCGCTGTACCGCTCGGGCCGGCAGGTCGAAGCGCTGGACGTCTACCGGGTCGGCAGGCACCTGCTGGTGGAGGAGCTGGGTCTGGAGCCCGGCGCGGAGCTGCGGCAGCTGGAGTCGGCGATCCTCGCCGGAAACGTTCCGCCGCCCCGGCTCGCCGGACCGGACGCGGGCGACCGGCCGCACCGGGGCGGGGGCACGGGGCACGGACCGGCGGACGCCGCCGGGGAAGAGCCGCTCCTCGGAGGTCCGGGGGCGTCCGGCGGGGCGCAGGGCGCGGGGCGCGGCCCCGGAGGCGTCGGGTACTCCGCTCCGGCGGGTCCTGCGGCGGACTTGGGG
>NZ_VBVX01000769.1 GCF_005981925.1 Streptomyces albidochromogenes | reverse complement strand
GTTCTATACTGAGCTTTCAAAGAATAAAAAGAATGAACTTATATACCTGGAGTGTCTTTTCACCATGCTTATCTGTAGAGATATTTCCACTCAATCGACATTTCCGATGGGCTCAACTGAAAAATACTACTACGTGTAAGCGGCATTACATAGTTTGGAGAATATTTCTATATAAATACATGATCAATCCCCTCAATACTTTAAAATTATGAGTAAGTGTGCAAGGTATAAAGTAAAGTTAATTTTTATTTTTATAAAGTGTTACTATCCATCGCGACATTGTTCCCCTCCATCTACATTTCCGAGTTCATCTATTGAAGTACTCAAAGCCTGTATCGTTTCTTGGAATCGGAATGCTCATTATCTCACCATTGTGGCATCGCTACATGATTGATTTCATTGCTTGGTCCTTCCGGCATATATAAG
>NZ_VBVX01000768.1 GCF_005981925.1 Streptomyces albidochromogenes | reverse complement strand
GGTTAATGATAAGTATTGTTAGGCTTATTTAAGAAGTGGGCTTTTTAATGTGAGGATTGATTGTGGTTGAAAAGAGAAATATTATGGTTGATGGTAAGCCGTCGCGTGGGCGTTATGGTGGTGGAGATGTTTGAATTGTTGGAATATTTAGGCGTTAAGATAATAAAGATGATTAATTTTGAGATTTGGGTTAGTTGGCGTGCTGTTGATGAGTAAGAGAAGATGAATGATTATTGATGATAATCGGGGAATATTAGAAGAATGATGTGGTAAGTTGATTGAAAATCGATTAAGCCCTTTTTATGGAGTAATAATACGGGGTTATGATGGCGGGAGTATGATTATAAAGCGATATTTAATTGAAGATGTATAAAATTAGGATAGTGTGTTGAGTGTGATTTAATTTAATGGGATATTGATATTTATAT
>NZ_VBVX01000767.1 GCF_005981925.1 Streptomyces albidochromogenes | reverse complement strand
CGCCCACCCCGAGGCACTGGCCCTGCGCCTGGGCACCGCCGACCGCCCCGCGCCCGACGGCGGCCGACCGCTGCCCGCCGTGCCCGTCACGGTGGGCCTGCGCGAAGTGGGTTCGCTGGGCCTCGCCGGTCCCCGCGCCCGCCTGGCCGGCCTCGCCAGGGCGGTCGTGGCCCAGTTGGCCGCACTGCACTCCCCGGCCGACCTCGAGATCGTCCTGATCAGCACGGACAGGGCGAGGCCGCTGCGGGACCGCACCGCCGAGTGGGCCTGGCTCGGCTGGCTGCCGCACCTGCGCCCCGCCCACGGCCAGGACTGCCGGCTGCTCCTCGCGTACGACCGCGACCAGGCCACGGCCCGCATCGCCGAACTGATCCGCCGCACGGAGGACGAGGGCCACCTCCGCCCCGCCCACGAACCTGTCTCTTATA
>NZ_VBVX01000100.1 GCF_005981925.1 Streptomyces albidochromogenes | reverse complement strand
GGGCAGGCGCGTGAGCGCCGGGGGCGGACGGGGCGGCGAGCGCGGCCGAGGACCCCTGCGGATCGGCAACGCTTCGGGCTTCTACGGCGACCGTTTCGACGCCATGACCGAGATGCTCACCGGCGGCGAACTCGACGTGCTCACCGGGGACTACCTCGCCGAACTCACCATGCTCATCCTCGGGCGCGACCGGCTCAAGGACGCCCGCCTCGGATACGCCAAGACCTTCCTGCGGCAGCTGGAGGAGAACCTCGGCCTGGCGCACGAGCGCGGAGTGCGGATCGTGGCGAACGCGGGGGGACTGAACCCTGGAGCGCTCGCCGACGCCGTACGGGAACTCGCCGAGCGGGTCGGCGTTCCCGTACGCGTCGCTCACGTGGAGGGCGACAGCCTGCCGCTGCCCGAGGGGGCGCTGACCGCCAACGCCTACCTGGGCGGCGGGGGCATCGCGCGGTGCCTGCGCGCGGACGCGGACGTGGTGGTGACCGGGCGCGTCACGGACGCGGCTCTGGTCACGGGACCGGCCGCGTGGTGGTTCGGGTGGGGCCCGCAGGAGTACGACCGTCTGGCGGGGGCGGTGGTCGCCGGGCATGTGCTGGAGTGCGGGACGCAGGCGACGGGCGGCAACTACGCGTTCTTCGGCGACGTTTTCGACCGTTCCCGGGAACGGTCGAAAACGCGCCTCGGCTTCCCCCTCGCGGAGCTGCACGCCGACGGGACAGCGGTCATCACGAAGCACCCGGGAACGGGCGGCCGTGTCGACACGGGAACGGTCACAGCGCAGCTGCTGTACGAAACGGGCCCGCCCCGGTACGCCGGCCCCGACGTCACCGCGCGGCTCGACACCGTACGGCTCACCTGTGAAGGCCCGGACAGGGTGCGGATCTCGGGCGTGCGCGGAGAAGCCCCGCCGCCCACCCTCAAGTCCGGCGTGACCCGGGTCGGCGGGTGGCGCAACGAGGTCGTGTTCGTCCTGACGGGCCTGGACGTCGAAGCGAAGGCCGCGCTCGTACGGGAGCAGATGGAGGACGCGCTGTCGGCCGCCAAGAGCCGCCCCGCGGAGGTCCGCTGGGAACTGGCGCGCACCGACCGCCCGGACGCCGACACCCAGGAACGCGCGAGCGCGCTGCTGCGGCTGGTCGTACGGGACGCGGACCCGGCGAACGTCGGCCGCCTCGTCAGCGGAGCGGCGATCGAGCCGGCGCTCGGCAGCATTCCGGGCTTCCACGTGACGGCTCCGCCGGGCAAGGGGGCGCCGTACGGGGTCTTCGAGGCGGCGTACGTGGACGCGTCGGAGGTCGAGCACGTGGCGGTGCTTCCCGACGGCGAGCGTGTACGGGTGCCGCACCCCGCCGCGACGCGTCCCCTGGAGCCGGTCAGTGGGATCGCTCTCCCGCCACCCGGCATGCACGGCCCCACCCGCAGGGCCCCGCTCGGCACGGTCGCGGGAGCGCGCAGTGGGGACAAGGGCGGGGACGCGAACGTCGGCGTGTGGGTGCGTTCCGAGGAGGCGTGGCAGTGGCTGGCGCACGCGCTGACGGTGGAGCGCCTGCGGGAACTGCTCCCCGAGACGGCCGCCCTTCCCGTGACGCGGCACGTCCTGCCGAACCTGCGGGCGGTGAACTTCGTGATCGAAGGGCTGCTCGGCGAGGGAGTCGCCTCCCGGGCCCGCTTCGACCCCCAGGCGAAGGCGCTGGGCGAATGGCTGCGCTCCCGCCACATCGACATACCGGAGGTACTCCTGTGACCGTCCTCCCCACCGCCCTCGACCCGCGCAGCCCCGAGTACGCCGCCAACCGCGCCGCCATGCTCGCCGGACTGGCCGATCTCGACGCCGAGCACGCCAAGGCCCTCGCGGGCGGCGGCGAGAAGTACGTCGCCCGCCACCGCGGTCGCGGCAAACTGCTCGCCCGCGAACGCGTCGAGCTCCTCCTCGACCCGGACACTCCGTTCCTCGAACTGTCCCCCCTCGCCGCATGGGGCAGCGACTACGCCGTGGGCGCGTCGATGGTCACCGGCATCGGCGTCGTCGAGGGCGTCGAGTGCCTGATCACCGCGACCGACCCCACCGTGCGCGGCGGCGCGTCCAACCCGTGGACCCTCAAGAAGGCCCTGCGGGCCAACGAGATCGCGTACGCGAACCGCCTGCCGTGCATCAGCCTCGTCGAGTCCGGCGGCGCGGACCTCCCGTCCCAGAAGGAGATCTTCATCCCGGGCGGCGCGCTCTTCCGCGACATCACCCGCCTGTCCGCCGCCGGGATCCCCACCATCGCGGTCGTCTTCGGCAACTCCACGGCCGGCGGCGCGTACATCCCCGGGATGTCCGACCACACCGTCATGATCAAGGAACGCTCGAAGGTCTTCCTCGGCGGCCCGCCCCTGGTCAAGATGGCCACCGGCGAGGAGTCGGACGACGAGTCCCTCGGCGGCGCCGAGATGCACGCCCGTACCTCCGGCCTGGCCGACCACTTCGCCGTGGACGAGCACGACGCCCTGCGCCAGGCCCGGCGGATCGTCGCCCGCCTCAACTGGCGCAAGGCACACCCCGACCCGCCCCCGGCCGAGCCGCCGAAGTACGACGAAGAGGAACTCGCCGGCATCGTCCCGGGCGACCTCAAGGTCCCCTTCGACCCGCGCGAAGTGATCGCCCGTGTCGTCGACGCCTCGGACTTCGACGAGTTCAAGCCGCTGTACGGGCCCAGCCTCGTCACCGGCTGGGCGCGCCTGCACGGCCACCCCGTGGGCATCCTCGCCAACGCGCAGGGCGTCCTGTTCAGCGCCGAGTCGCAGAAGGCCGCCCAGTTCATCCAGTTGGCCAACCAGCGCGACACGCCCCTCGTCTTCCTCCACAACACCACCGGCTACATGGTCGGCAAGGAGTACGAACAGGGCGGCATCATCAAGCACGGCGCGATGATGATCAACGCGGTCTCCAACTCCAAGGTCCCGCACCTGTCGGTCCTGATGGGCGCGTCGTACGGAGCCGGTCACTACGGCATGTGCGGGCGCGCCTACGACCCCCGTTTCCTCTTCGCCTGGCCGAGCTCCAAGTCCGCCGTCATGGGCCCGCAGCAGCTCGCGGGGGTGCTCTCGATCGTGGCGCGCGCGTCGGCCGCCGCGAAGGGTCTGCCGTACGACGACGAGGCCGACGCGGGGCTGCGCGCCATGGTGGAGCAGCAGATCGAGGCGGAGTCCCTGCCGATGTTCCTCTCGGGACGCCTGTACGACGACGGGGTCATCGATCCGCGCGACACCAGGACCGTGCTGGGGCTGTGCCTGTCCGCGATCCACACGGCACCGGTCGAGGGCGCGCGCGGCGGCTTCGGCGTCTTCCGGATGTGAAGGGCTGTGCGATGAGTTCGACGATTTCCTCCGTCCTGGTGGCGAACCGCGGCGAGATCGCGTGCCGGATCTTCCGTACCTGCGCGCACCTGGGCATCACCACGGTCGCCGTGTACTCCGACGCGGACGCGGGAGCGCTCCACGTCCGTTCCGCGGACGCTGCCGTACGCCTCCCGGGAACGTCCCCGGCCGACACGTACCTGCGCGGCGATCTCGTCGTGAAGGCCGCCCTGGCGGCCGGAGCGGACGCGGTGCATCCCGGGTACGGCTTCCTCTCCGAGAACGCCGGGTTCGCCCGCGCCGTACTGGACGCCGGCCTGGTGTGGATCGGTCCGCCGCCCGGCGCGATCGACACCATGGCCTCCAAGACCCGCGCCAAGGAACTCATGGCGGCCTCCGGGGTGCCCCTGCTGGCCCCCGTGGCCCCCGACATGGCCACCGACGAGGACCTGCCGCTCCTCCTCAAGGCCGCGGCGGGCGGCGGCGGCAGAGGCATGCGGGTCGTACGCGACCTGGCGGCGCTCCCGGGAGAGCTCACGGCGGCCACCGCGGAAGCGCGCTCGGCGTTCGGCGACGGCGAGGTCTTCGCCGAGCCGTACGTCGAACGCGGCCGCCACGTCGAGGTCCAGGTGATGGCCGACGCGCACGGCACGGTGTGGGCCCTCGGCACCCGCGACTGTTCGCTTCAGCGCCGGCACCAGAAAGTCGTCGAAGAGGCCCCCGCCCCCGGCCTGGACGACGCCCTGCGCACCACGCTGCACGACGCCGCCGTGGCGGCGGCGAGGGCGGTGGACTACCGGGGCGCGGGAACGGTCGAGTTCCTGGTCTCCGCCGAGGGCCGCCCGTACTTCCTGGAGATGAACACGCGACTGCAGGTCGAGCACCCCGTGACGGAGGCGGTGTTCGGCGTCGACCTGGTGGCCCTCCAGGTGCGCGTCGCCGAGGGCGAGCCCCTTCCCGCCGAACCGCCCGCCTGCTCGGGCCACGCCGTGGAGGCCCGCCTCTACGCGGAGGATCCCTCCCGCGCCTGGCAGCCCCAGACGGGCCCCCTGCACGCCCTGCACGTGCCCGAGGCGCCCGGCCTGCGGCTCGACAGCGGGTACGAGGGCGGAGACGTCGTCGGGGTGCACTACGACCCGATGCTGGCCAAGGTGATCGCCCACGCCCCGACCCGCGCCGAGGCCGTACGCAGACTGGCCCACGCCCTGGAGCGGTCCCGCGTCCACGGCCCGGTGACCAACAGGGACCTGCTCGTGCGCTCCCTGCGGCACCCCGACTTCACCGCGGGGCGGCTCGACACCGGCTTCTACGACCGGAACCTGGACGCGCTCACCGAGCCGTCCGCGCACGCTCCGCGGAGCGCGCTCGCCGCGCTCGCCGCCGCCCTGGCCGACGCCGCCGAACGGGGCGCGTCCAAGACGCCCGGCGCCCGGCTCGGCGGCTGGCGCAACGTACCGTCCCAGGCGCAGGTCAAGCGCTACCGCACCGAGCCCGACGGCGCCGAACACGAGGTCCGCTACCGGACCACCCGTGCCGGCCGCACCCCGGAAGGCTTCCCGGGCGTTCGCGTGCACGACGTGCGGAGCGATCACGTGACGCTCGAAACGGACGGCGTGCTCCAGCACTTCCAGGTGCGCGCCCACCCGGGAGGGCAGGTGTACGTCGACGTCTCCACCGGCGGTTCGCACACCCTCACCGCCCTGCCCCGCTTCCCCGACCCCACGGTCCGCACCGAGCCCGGCTCCCTGCTCGCGCCCATGCCCGGAACCGTCGTCCGCGTCGCCGAAGGGCTCCGCGAAGGCGCGCACGTCACCGCCGGGCAGCCCCTGCTCTGGCTGGAGGCCATGAAGATGGAGCACCGCGTCAGCGCTCCCGCCTCTGGCACGCTCACCGCGCTCCACGCCGTTCCCGGCCGCCAGGTCGAGGTCGGCGCCCTGCTCGCCGTCGTACAGGCCGAAGGGTCTGGCGAAGAGTCCCAGGAGGAACAGCCGTCATGAGCACCGCCGTCGTAGAGACCGAAGAACACACCGCGCTCCGCTCGGCCGTCGCCGCTCTCGGGAAGCGCTACGGACGCGACTACATGACCACCGTCGTACGCGAAGGACGGCACCCCGACACGCTCTGGGCCGAGGCCGCCAAACTCGGTTACCTCGGTGTGAACCTTCCCGAGGAGTACGGCGGAGGAGGCGGCGGCATAGCGGAGCTGTCCATCGTCCTGGAGGAACTGGGCGCGGCCGGCTGCCCGCTCCTGATGATGGTCGTCTCGCCGGCCATCTGCGGCACCGTCATCGCCCGCTTCGGAACGGACACGCAGAAGGCCGCCTGGCTGCCGGGCCTCGCCGACGGAAGCCTCACCATGGCCTTCGGCATCACCGAACCCGACGCCGGGTCGAACTCCCACCGCATCACCACCACCGCCCGCCGCGACGGCGACGACTGGCTGCTCACCGGCCGCAAGGTGTTCATCTCCGGCGTCGACATCGCGGACGCCACCCTCGTCGTCGGCCGCACCGAGGACGCGAGGACGGGCCGCCTCAAGCCGTGCCTGTTCATCGTCCCCCGCGACACCCCGGGCTTCCGGCGCGCACAGATCGACATGGAACTCCAGGCGCCGGAGAAGCAGTTCGAGCTGGTCCTCGACGACGTGCGACTGCCCTCCGAAGCCCTCGTCGGAGACGAGGACGCGGGTCTCCTGCAACTCTTCGCCGGCCTCAACCCCGAGCGCGTCATGACCGCCGCCTTCGCCGTCGGCATGGGGCGCTACGCCGTGAACAGGGCCGTGGAGTACGCCAAGGAACGCACCGTCTGGAAGACCCCCGTCGGCGCCCACCAGGCCGTCGCCCACCCCCTCGCGCAGGCCCACATCGAACTCGAACTGGCCCGCCTGATGATGCAGAAGGCGGCCCGCCTCTACGACGACGGGGACGACCTCGGCGCGGGCGAGGCGGCCAACATGGCGAAGTACGCCGCCGCCGAGGCGTGTGTGAAGGCGGTCGACCAGGCCGTCCACACCCTGGGCGGCAACGGGCTCACCCGCGAGTACGGCCTCGCCTCGCTCATCACCGCCGCCCGGGTGGCCCGTATCGCGCCCGTCAGCAGGGAAATGATCCTGAACTTCGTCTCCCACCAGTCCCTGGGTCTCCCCAAGTCGTACTAGTACGCGCGATTCTGGCCACCACCCATACCGCGGAGGGGACCGTCATGGCGTTCCAGAGCGAGTACGCGTCCGTAGAGCCCGTCGAGCTGCCCATCCACGAGGCGGTGCTGGGAAGGGCCGCCGAGTACGGCGAAACGCCCGCCCTGATCGACGGGACGAACGGCGACACGATCACGTACGGCCAGCTGGACGTCTTCCACCGGCGGATCGCCGCCGCGCTGGCGGAGGCCGGCCTGCGCCAGGGCGACGTACTGGCCCTGCACAGCCCCAACACCATCGCGTACCCGGTGGTCTTCTACGCCGCCACCCGCGCCGGGGCCTCCGTCACCACCATCCACCCGCTGTCCACGGCGGAGGAGTTCGCCAAGCAGCTCGCCGATTCCTCCGCCCGCTGGATCGTCACCGTCTCACCGCTCCTCGGCGTCGCCCGCAGGGCCGCCGAACTCGTCGGCGGGATCAAGGAGATCTTCGTCTGCGACAGCGCGGAGGGGCACCGTTCGGTCCTCGACATGCTCGCCTCGACCGCACCGGAACCGGTGCTCACCATCGACCCGGCCGAGGACATCGCGGCGCTCCCGTACTCGTCGGGCACCACGGGTGTTCCGAAGGGCGTGATGCTGACGCACCGGAGCATCGCCACCAACCTGGCGCAGCTCGACCCGTTCATCCCGATGGGCCCCGGTGACCGCATCCTCGCCGTACTGCCCTTCTTCCACATATACGGTCTCACCGCTCTCATGAACGCACCGCTGCGCAATGGTGCGACGGTCGTCGTACTTCCGCGCTTCGAACTCGACCAGTTCCTCGGCGCGATACAGGAGCACCGCATCAACGGCCTGTACGTCGCACCGCCGATCGTCCTGGCCCTCGCCAAGCACCCCGCCGTCGCCAAGTACGACCTGTCCTGCCTGGAGTACATCGTCAGCGCCGCCGCCCCGCTCGACGCGGCACTCGCGCGGGCCTGCTCCAGCCGTCTGGGGCTGCCGCCCGTCCTGCAGGCGTACGGCATGACGGAACTGTCGCCCGGTACCCACGTCGTTCCCCGGAACGCTCCCCAGCCGCCCCCGGGAACGGTCGGGAAGCTGCTCCCGGGAACGGAGATGCGCATCCTCTCCCTCGACGACCCCGGCACGGACGTGGCCATCGGTGAGGAGGGCGAGATCGCGATCCGGGGCCCCCAGGTGATGAAGGGCTACCTCGGCCGCCCCGACGCCACCGCCGCGATGATCGACGCCGACGGGTGGGTGCACACCGGCGACGTCGGGAGGGTCGACGCGGACGGCTGGCTGTTCGTCGTCGACCGCGTCAAGGAACTCATCAAGTACAAGGGCTTCCAGGTGGCGCCGGCCGAACTGGAAGCACTCCTGCTCACCCACGAGGCGATCGCGGACGCGGCCGTCATCGGCGTCCCCGACGCGGACGGCAACGAGGTGCCCATGGCGTACGTCGTGCCGCAGCCGTCCGCCCGCCTCACCGAGGACGAGGTGATGGCGTACGTGGCCGAGCGCGTCGCACCGTACAAGAAAGTGCGCCGCGTGGCGTTCCTCGGAAGCGTCCCGAGGGCGGCCTCCGGAAAGATCCTCAGGCGCGAGCTGAGGGACCGGCGCGGCGAGCGCGAGGCGCGCGAAAGGGAGGGCGCATGACCCTGGTAACGGCCGCGCACGACCGCGGGATCACCACCCTGACCCTCGATTCCCCGGCGAACCGCAACGCGCTGTCCGCCCGGCTCGTCGCCGAGCTCGGTGACGCCCTGTCGGCGTGCGCGAAGGACCCCTCCGTACGGGCGGTGCTGCTCAGCCACACCGGGGGCACGTTCTGCGCGGGCGCCGACCTCAGGTCGCCGCCCGACCCGGCGGCCTTCGTCGCCCTCCTGCGGAGCGTCGTCGCCCTGCTCAAGCCGGTCGTGGCACGGGTGAGCGGACACGTGCGGGCCGGCGGCCTCGGGCTGCTGGGCGCCTGCGACATCTCGGCGGCGGGGCCGGGCGCGAGCTTCGCGTTCACGGAGTCCCGGCTCGGGCTCGCCCCCGCCGTGATCTCGATGCCGCTGCTGCCCCGCCTGGACCCGCGCGCGGCCGGCCGCTACTACCTGACCGGGGAGCGGTTCGACGCGGCCGAGGCGGCCCGTACGGGACTGATCACCGTCGCGTCCGAGAACGTGGACGAGGCCCTCGCACCCGTCCTGGACGGACTGCGCAGGGCCTCCCCGCAGGGGCTGGCCGAGTCCAAGCGCCTGGTCACGGCTACAGTGCTGGCAGCCTTCGACCGGGACACGGACACGCTCGTCGAGCGGTCCGCGCGCCTGTTCGCCTCACGGGAGGCGGCCGAGGGCGTGACGGCATTCCTCGAACGACGGGACCCCGCATGGGTGCTGTGACCCCGACACCGAGCCAGACCCCGACACCGAGCCAGACGCCGGCCCCGGCACCCGGCCCGTCGGCGGCCACCGGCAAGGCCCCCAAGCAGGACCGCTCCCGGGCCACCCGGCAGCGCCTGCTGGAAGCCGCCGTGTCCTGCCTGGCCGAGCGCGGCTGGGCGGGTTCCACGGTGTCGGTCGTCGCGGAACGGGCGGGCGTCTCACGGGGCGCCGCCCAGCACCACTTCCCGACCCGGGAGGACCTCTTCACGGCGGCCGTCGAATACGTCGCCGAGGAGCGTTCCACGGCGCTGCGCGCGCTGTTCCCGCACGGCGCCACCCACCGCGCGGCCGTCGTCGGCGCCCTGGTCGACCTCTACACGGGACCGCTCTTCCGCGCCGCCCTCCACCTGTGGGTCGCCGCCTCCAACGAGGACCAGCTCGGCGCCCGCGTCACCGAGCTCGAGGCACGCGTGGGCCGCGAGACCCACCGCATCGCCGTGGAACTGCTGGGCGCCGACGAGTCGGTGCCCGGCGTACGCGAGAGCGTCCAGGGGCTGCTCGACATGGCACGCGGCCTGGGCCTGGCCAACCTGCTCACCGACGACGCGGCGCGGCGCGACCGCGTGGTGAACCAGTGGGCGGCGCTCCTCGACGGCGCGCTGGGCGGCGAACAGGACTGAGGGGCCGGACACGGGCCGACCCCTCAACCGACGTCAACGGGACGTACGGGTCCGCGACGCTCAGCGCGCGATGTCGTCGAAGCCCGTGACGTCGTGCGGGTTGCGCGAGGGAGGGCCCACGTACCGCGCCGAAGGCCGCACCAGGCGTCCCGTGCGCTTCTGCTCCAGGATGTGCGCCGACCAGCCGGCCGTACGCGCACACGTGAACATCGACGTGAACATGTGCGCCGGTACCTCCGCGAAGTCCAGCACGATCGCCGCCCAGAACTCGACGTTCGTCGCGAGCACCCGGTCGGGGCGCCGCGCGTGCAGCTCCTCCAGAGCGGCCTTCTCCAGCGCCTCGGCGACCTCGAAGCGCGGCGCCGCGAGCTCCTTCGCCGTACGCCGCAGAACGCGCGCACGCGGGTCCTCCGCGCGGTACACCCGGTGACCGAAGCCCATCAGGCGCTCGCCCTTGTCGAGGGCCTGCTTCACGTACGCCGTCGCGTCACCGGTGCGCTCGATCTCCTCGATCATGCCGAGGACGCGCGAGGGCGCGCCGCCGTGGAGCGGTCCGGACATCGCGCCGACCGCGCCCGAGAGGGCCGCGGCCACGTCGGCGCCGGTCGACGCGATGACGCGCGCCGTGAAGGTGGAGGCGTTCATTCCGTGCTCGGCGGCCGACGTCCAGTAGGCGTCGACGGCCTTGACGTGCTTGGGGTCGGGCTCGCCGCGCCAGCGCTTCATGAAGCGCTCCACCACGGTCTCCGCCTTGTCGATCTCCCGCTGCGGGACCATCGGCAGACCCTGCCCGCGCGCCGACTGGGCGACGTACGACAGCGCCATGACGGCGGCCCGCGCGAGGTCGTCGCGCGCGGTCTGCTCGTCGATGTCCAGCAGCGGTTTCAGGCCCCACACGGGCGCGAGCATCGCGAGCGCGGACTGCACGTCCACACGGATGTCACCGGAGTGGACGGGGATCGGGAACGGTTCGGCGGCCGGCAGACCGGGGTTGAACGCGCCGTCGACCAGCAGGCCCCACACGTTCCCGAAGGACACGTGCCCGACGAGGTCTTCGATGTCGACACCCCGGTAACGGAGCGCACCGCCCTCCTTGTCCGGTTCTGCGATCTCCGTTTCGAACGCGACGACTCCTTCGAGTCCGGGTACGAAGTCGGACATCAGGCGGCTCCTCATGATGTGTTCGACAGGCGTCGACAAGCGGCAAGCGGCTCATGACCAGCGGTCAGATCCGGTCAATTCCGGTCAGGTTCCAGGGGTCATCGGTCACCCCGGTGATTCCCCGCACGGCGGGTGGTCACCCCACCGCTCCGGAAGCAGGCACGATATCCCCTGCTGTATGGAGGTCACAGTGCCCGGCGCCCATATTTTGGCGGGTTCCGCCGATGCGGGGAAGCGTGATTACCGGCACACTGCCCCATTTCCCGGCCGAGGATTGATGGCACCGGGTGCCGGGCAGACTGGCCCCCTGCGGCAGGATGGCACCGTGCCGAACCGAGATTTCGATCCCGCCGCCATGCGCGAGCACTATCGCAGCGAAGCCTTCACGGAGGCGGACCTCGCAGCCGAGCCCATGGGCCAGTTCGACCACTGGTTCCGCGAGGTGGCCACCGGCGGCCTCCACGAGCCGAACGCCATGATCCTCTCGACGGCCACATCGGACGGCCGCCCCTCGTCCCGCACGGTCCTGCTGAAGAAGTTCGACGCCCAGGGCTTCGTGTTCTTCACGAACCAGGCCTCCCGCAAGGCTGCGGAGATCGCGTCCAATCCGTACGTCTCGCTGCTCTTCCCGTGGCACCAGGTCGCGCGTCAGGTCATAGTCACCGGCACGGCCGCGCGGATCGGCCGCGACGAGACGGCGGCGTACTTCCGGACCCGCCCGCACGGCTCACAGCTGGGTGCCTGGGCGAGCGCCCAGTCGTCCGTGATCGCGTCCCGCGAGGAGCTGCTCGCGCGCTACGACGAACTGGCGGCGCGCTACCCGCAGACCGAACGCGTACCGGTGCCGCCGGACTGGGGCGGCTACCGGGTCCTTCCCGAGACGGTCGAGTTCTGGCAGGGACACGCGAACCGCCTGCACGACCGCCTGCGGTACGTCGCCGAGGCCGGCGGCGCATGGCGCGTCGAGCGCCTCTGCCCGTAGGGGCGGCGCGCGCCCCTGCCCCCGAACGCAGGAACCCGCGGGCTCTGGTCCCTCCGAAGAGGAGCCGGCCGGACTTACCGGCGAGCCCGCGGGTCAGTGACTGCTGGGATTTCGGCCGACGACCTGCCGGCCCGCACTGGGTGCGACGACGGGCCGTCAGCCCGCAGTCACCTCACGAGTCCGAAATGACATCACTTCCGAACCACCTCCCTTCACGTGTACTGCAAGCCTAGGAACCCCTCCCGCACACCACAACCGAATTAAGGGGGAGCATTTTTTCTCCGAACCAGGTGTGGGCTGCATCACGTTCCAGTTGAATGATCCCGGGTTCAGCAGTGCAGCAAAGGCGAACACCTGCAGGGGGTGCCAGGTGAGTGCTTCCCGGATCGGCGAGACCACCGACGCGTTCGGTCCCGACGAGCCAGGACCAGGGTCCGACGATCTTCTCGCCGCGCTTCTCGACGGCATGGACGCGGCGCTCTGCGCCTTCGACGCGGACGGGGTGGTCACCCACTGGAACCGCGAGGCCGAACGGATCCTCGGGTGGACCGCCGACGAGGCGGTCGGGCGGACCGGCCTCGCGGGATGGGCGGCGCGACCGGAGGACGCGGACGACGTGCAGGGCCGCCTGATGTCGGCGATGCACGCCCCGGGCCGGCAGGTGCACGAATTCGCGCTTCTGCGGAAGGACGGCGGACGCGTTCTCGTACGGACGCAGTCGGCGGGCGTCCCCGATGCGGAGGGCAAACCCGCGGGGGTGTACTGCGCGTTCAGCGAGGTGCACGCCCAGATCGACCTGGAGCGGGCGATCGCACTGAGCGAGGCGCTGTTCGACGACGCGTCCTGGGGCGTCGTACTGGTGGACGTGGACCTGCGGCCGACCGTCGTCAACACGCACGCGGCGCGGGCGCTCGGCGTGGGGCGTACGACGCTGCTGGGGCGCCCCCTGGGGGAGCTGATCGTCCAGGGCGTGGAGGAGCTGGAGGGCTCCTTGCAGCATGTACTGGCGGAAGGGGCGCCCCCGGCCCCCGCCGAGCTGTGGGTGACGCTGCGCAAGGCGGAGCCGGGCGGGAAGGGGGAGCGTCGACGGTGCTGGCGCAGCGGCTTCCTGCGACTGGCTTCACCGCTCGCCGAGGAGCCGGTTCCGCTGGGGGTCGGCTGGCTCTTCCAGGACATCACCGAGGCGAAGACCGCGGAACAGGAAGCCGCGCAGTTACGGTTCCGCGGCAACCAGCTGCACCGTGCCGGGCGCGCGGCCGCCGAGTGCGAGGACCCGATGGAGGCGGCGTTGTCGTACCTCGACTTCGCCCTCGCGGGCTTCGCCGACCACGCGCTGGTCGACCTGACGGTGGGGGACCACCCCGCGCGTCTGGTGCGGGCCGCGGCCACGCCGTCGGGCGGGTACGGGCCGTGCCTGCCGGTGACCGGCGGGGCCGGCATCCCGGTGCCGTACCCGGCCGGCCATCCGGCGTTCCAATGCATGGACCGCCTCGGCTCGGTACGGGCGAGCGGCGGCCCGCAGGACTGGGCGACGCGGCGGCAGTGGCCGCAGGACACCGTGCACGCCCTGTGCACGGTGCTGCGCAGCCGCGGCAGGACGCTGGGCGTGGCCACCTTCCTGCGCGGCCCGAGCCGCGCCGCCTTCGAGCGGCCGGACGCGACGTACGCGGAGAACATCGCGGTGCGGGTGGCGGCGGCGATCGACCTGGCGCAGACGCTCAAGCCGTGACGGCGCCGCGCAGGGGCGGCGGGCGAACCGTATGCCCGGCCACCTCGTCAGGACGGCGGTGAGCGTTCCCGCGGCGTGCGAACGGGGCGTTCCCGGGAGCGGCGAAAGAGCGTTCCCGGAACCGAGAGAGAGCGTTCCCGGGAGCGGCGAAAGAGCGTTCCCGGGAACCGAGAGAGAGCGTTCCCGGGAACGGCGAAAGAGCCTTCCCGGGAACGGCGAGAAGGCGTTCCCGGGAGCGGAAGGCGTGCGTTCCCGGGAACGTGCGCCCGGCGGGGAGGTCAGTGCCGGTAGAAGATGCGGTCCCGGTACTCCGCCATTACGCGGCCGTTCCACTCGTGGCCGCCGTCGACGTTGCCCGAACGCAGCAGCGGCGGTTCGATGCCGCGCTCCGCGAGCTCCCCTGCCGCGCTCGCCATGACGGCCTGCATGAGCGCGCTGGTGACCACCGTCGAGGCGGGCGCGAAGGGAGCCTCGATTCCCTCCGCCGTCAGCTCCGCGTCGCCGACCGCGATCTTGCTGTCGAGGACGATGTCGCAGTGGTCCTTGAGGTACGTGCCCGAGGCGTGCCGGGACTTCGTCTCGTGCGTGTACGCCACCGAGGTCACCCCGATGACCTTGAGACCCAGCGCCCGCGCGTTCATCGCCATCTCCACCGGCAGCGCGTTGCGCCCGGACAACGAGATGATCACCAGTACGTCGCCGGGCCTGGCGGGGCTGCTGTCCAGGACGGCCGCCGCGAGTCCGTCGACGCGTTCCAGGGCGGAGCCCAGGGTGGCCGGCATGACGTCCACACCGACGGTCCCGGGAACGGCGAGCAGGTTCATCAGCGCGAGGCCGCCGGCCCGGTAGACGACGTCCTGGGCGGCGAGCGAGGAGTGACCCGCGCCGAAGGCGAACAGCCGCCCCCCGGAGGCCACCGCGTCGGCGACGGCGGCCCCGGCGGCCGCGACGTTCCCGGCTTCCTCGTCGCGGACCCGGTGCAGCAGCCCGATCGCGGCGTCGAAGAACTGACCGGCCAGTTTGCTCTCGCTCATCGCGCAGGGCCCCTTCAAGCGGTACGGCGTGCGAACGTCGTGCGACGGTGGCGCGGATCACGTTGCGGTCTGGACCAGTGCCGTGTCAATACGCCTTCCCGTCGGCGCGACACGGTTGTCGGCGCTATGCGTCAGAATTGGGGCAGGGCCAGCGCACGAGTAATCGAGGGGCACGTATGTCCGGACTGATCGACACCACGGAGATGTATCTCCGCACCATCCTCGAGCTCGAGGAAGAAGGCGTGGTCCCCATGCGCGCCCGGATCGCCGAGCGGCTCGACCAGAGCGGGCCGACGGTGAGCCAGACAGTGGCGCGCATGGAGCGGGACGGACTGGTGACAGTGGCGGGCGACCGCCACCTGGAGCTGACCGACGAGGGCCGCAAGCTCGCCACCCGCGTGATGCGCAAGCACCGGCTCGCCGAGTGTCTGCTCGTCGACGTGATCGGCCTGGAGTGGGAGCAGGTCCACGCGGAGGCGTGCCGCTGGGAGCACGTGATGAGCGAGGCGGTGGAGAGGCGCGTCCTCGAACTGCTGCGACACCCGACGGAGTCTCCGTACGGGAACCCGATCCCCGGCCTGGAGGAGCTTGGCGAGAAGGCCGAGGCGGAGTCGTTCCTGGACGGCAACATGGTCAGTCTGAACGACCTGGCGCCCGGCCCGGAGGGCAAGACCGTCGTCGTACGCCGGATCGGGGAGCCGATCCAGACGGACGCCCAGCTGATGTACACGCTGCGCCGCGCGGGCGTGCAGCCCGGATCGGTCGTGAGCGTGACGGAGTCGCCCGGCGGGGTACTTGTCGGCAGCAGTGGCGAGGCCGCGGAGCTCGGTGCCGAGGTGGCCTCGCACGTTTTCGTCGCCAAGCGCTGACCGCGGCGCCCCGGGCGGCACGGTTCGCCGGTCCCACGGTGGTGGGGCCGGTCCGGCGATCCTCCGGAATCCCAGCGACCGGACGAATCGCGTGCCAGTCTGTGACCGAGGCACATGACGTGAGGGCCGCCGACCGGTCCGACGATCGTCGGGGAGGGGCAAGAAATGCGCCCGTCGCGCTCGTATCGCCCGGAGTTCGGTTCTGTTCGTTCTGAAAGGGATGGCTCCGGCGCCCTGAGGCGCCGGAGCCTGTCCTCCCCTGTGCCGACCCGGAGCCCCGAGCTCCCAGGGTCGGCCCCCGCGGACCGTTTTCCCCGAGCGGCCCGCCTCCCGCTGAAGATCTCCCCTCGGCGACGCGAGTCAATCCTTGAGCGGGGTCACTCGAACGAGGGGTGTTGCTCACGGAAACCGAGTTTTCGAATGCGGGTTCGATAGTCTGGCTGGACTCGACCACTCACTGGACGGACCACCGGGGGACGAAGGGGGTGCCAGGACATATGGTGCGGCGCATCGACGTGACCGGAGCCGACGGCGTACGCCTGGCGGCCTGGGAGTTCGCCGACCCTCCCAAGGGAAGCGGGGAAACCGACCGGCCGCCCGGCGTCTTATTGCTCCACGGCCTCATGGGCCGCGCCTCGCACTGGGCGAGCACCGCGCGCTGGCTCTCCGAGCGATACCGGGCGGTCGCCCTCGACCAGCGCGGACACGGCCGCAGCGACAAGCCGTCCGACGGCCCGTACACCCGCGAGGCGTACGTCGCCGACGCCGAAGCCGCGGTCGAGCAACTGGGCCTCGCGCCCGTCACGCTCATCGGCCACTCCATGGGCGCCCTGACGGCCTGGCAGCTCGCCGCCAAGCGCCCCGATCTCGTGCGTGCCGTCGTCATCTGTGACATGAGGGCGGGCGCGCTCGGCGCGGCGTCCCAGCGCGAGTGGGACGACTGGTTCAAGTCGTGGCCCGTCCCGTTCGCCACGCTCGCGGACGTGCGCAAGTGGTTCGGCGAGGACGATCCCTGGGTGGAACGGCCGAGCCCGGCCCGCGGCGAGTTCTTCGCCGAGGTTATGGCCGAACGGGCGGACGGCTGGCGCCCGCTGTTCTCCCGCCACCAGATGCTCGCGTCCCGCGCGACCTGGGTGCACGACGCCCACTGGGAGGAGCTGGCGCTGGTCCAGTGCCCGACGCTCGTGGTCCGCGGCCTCGACGGCGAACTGGGGCGGGCCGAGGCGCAGGAGATGGTGCGGGTGCTGCCCCGTGGTCAGTACGCCGAGGTGGTCGACGCGGGCCACCTCGTGCACTACGACCAGCCGGAGGGCTGGCGCAGCGCGATCGAGCCGTTCATGGAGGAAACGGCCGAGGAGCAGGTCGAGCCGCCCCTGAGCCGGCCCTGACCCGCACCGGAGCCGCACCGAGCCGGCCCTGAACCCTCCGTTCCGATCGCCAGACCGGCGCCCTCCACGGGAGCCGGTCCGGCGAACTCCACGCCCCGGGTCAGCCCTTGCTGACCGCCGACAGGATCTCCGGAAGCCGTCCCGCAGCCTGCGGCGCGGACCAGCGCACGCCCGCCCAGGAGATCAGCGCGCCGTACGCCGTGCCCAGCGGGAGCACCAGCCACAACCACCCGTCGGCGTCGGTCACATGGAGCCAGATCGCCAGCGTGATCAGCGGAGCGCACAGCAGCGCCGCCGCGATCATGCCGCCGAGGATCGAGATCCAGGCCAGGCCCGCCTGCCCCGGCGCCACGTTCTTGTGCGTGCTGCCCTGCGGGATCGAGTACGGGAAACGCACGGACGCGACCGCTCCCGTCGCCAGCATCGCGCCGAGCAGCCCGAAGGACAGCCCGAGCGCCTCGGGCAGGGCCTGCCAGTCACCCACCAGCGCCGCCGTGAGCACGGTGACCAGCACCGAGTACGGCAGGGTGATCACCAGCAGTGCCAGGGCGCGCGCCCGCAGTTCCTCGTAGGCGTCGCGCGGCGTCGAGATGGTCATGGCCACCATCCAGAAGGCAGAGGTGTCCTGGCCGAACTGGTTGTACATCTGGATGCCGAGCATCCCTGCCGCGAAGCACGCGAAGTAGATCGTGCCCGTTCCCTGGAGCGCGTTGAACACGGGCACGATCAGCCCGATCACCAGTGAAGTCACCCAGGCGGCCTTCGTCTTGGGGTCGCGCCGCACATACCGCAGGCTGCGCTCGATCACGGTGCCCGTACGGCCGCCGGGCAGGTACCTGCCGCCGAACCCGCGCGCGGACTCCTTGCGCTCCGGCTCCGCGGCCTGGAGCGTCGAGCCGTCCGGGGTCGTCATCAGCTTCACCAGGCTGCGTTCCCAGGACCACAGCAGTGCGGCCAGCGCCGCCGCGGCCAGCAGCAGCTGGGCCGCCCCCCGCCCGTACGCCCCGTCGCTCACCGCGTCGACCGCGCCCATCGCCGACGCGGGCGGCACCCAGCTCAGTACGTCCGCGACCGGGTCGAGCCTCGCCAGGCCGCCCGCGTCGCTGAGCCGCTGGGCGCCGAAGTTGACCACCTGGATGCCGACGGCGATCACCAGACCGCTCAGCACGGCCAGGTCGCGCCCCTTGCGGCTGCTCAGCAGCCGGATGTTCGCGGCGGCCACGGCCCGCGCGAGCGCCACGCACAGCAGCAGCGTCAGCACCACGGCGACGACGCCGACAGCCGTCGCCACCGCCCCGTGCGCCACGCTGATCACCGATCCCAGCGCCAGGCAGAACGTGAACAGCGGCCCGATGCCGACCAGGGACGCCGTCAGGAGCGCCCGGACCAGCGGCCGGGGGCGCAGCGGCAGCATGACCAGCCGGGTCGGGTCGAGCGTCTCGTCGCCGCTGGGGAAGAACAGCGGCATCACCGCCCAGCCGAGCCCGAGAAGGGCCGTCAGCAGCACCACGACGGTCGTCGCGTGCTCGTTCCCGCGCAGCACGACCAGACCGATCAGCTGAAGCGCCGCGAAGAGCAGCGCGAGCACACCGGAGAGCACGAACGCCGTCCTGCGACCGGACGACTGGCGCAGCCCGTTGCGCAGCAGCGAAAGCTTGAGCCGTACGAAGACGGGCGTGATCCCGGGAACGTCCGGCGAGCCGTTCCCCGGAACGTTCGCAGTGCCGTTCTCCGGAACGCCCGTTGTGCCGTTCCCGGGAACGCCCGTTGTGCCGTTCCCGGGAACGCCCGGTACGCCGTTCCCGGGAACGGTCGTTTCGTCCGCGCTCATCCGGCGCCGCCGCCCAGCCAGTCCAGGCTCTCCCCGGTGTCCCGGCCGTTCGCGCCGACCAGTTCGAGGAACGCGTTCTGCAGGGAGGGCGCGTCGCCGCGCACCTCCGCGAGCGTGCCCTGCGCGCGGATACGGCCCCCGGCCATCACGGCGACCCAGTCGCACAGCGACTCGACGAGCTCCATCACATGACTGGAGAACACGACGGTCGCGCCCGACAGCGTGTACCGCTCCAGGACACCGCGGATCGTCTGCGCCGACACGGGATCGACGCCCTCGAAAGGCTCGTCCAGGAAGAGCACCTGCGGGTTGTGCAGCAGGGCGGCGGCGAGCCCGATCTTCTTCCGCATGCCGGTGGAGTAGTCGACGACCAGTTTGTGCTGGGCGCCCGCCAGATCCAGCACGTCGAGCAGCTGCGTCGCCCGCTTGTCGACCTCGTCGCCGGGCAGCCCCCGCAGCCGGCCGGAGTACGCCAGGAGCTCACGCCCCGAGAGCCGCTCGAAGAGCCGCAGCCCCTCCGGCAGTACGCCGATCCTGGCCTTGACCGCCACCGGGTCGCGCCACACGTCGTGCCCGCCGATGTGGACCGTTCCCGCGTCGGGGCGCAGCAGCCCCGTGACCATCGACAGGGTGGTGGTCTTGCCGGCGCCGTTCGGCCCGACGAGGCCGACGAACTTTCCGGCCGGCAGCTCCAGATCGATGCCCGCGACGGCGATCTGCTCGCCGAAGCGCTTCCACAGGCCCTCGATACGTACGGCGGCGGGCGGCGCATTCCGCGCTCCGCCCGCCTGTTCTGGTCCCGCTGTCTCCTCGGGCATGTCGCACGGCCTCCTGGTGTCCCCGTCCCGCATAGGGGGACCACCCTACGGTCGGCGTGTGCGGGCCGCCGCTGCCTCCCGCCCGCAGGAGTAGGCGAGCGGGCTGATCAGTTCCTCCACGTCGGGGAGCCACCGGTTCGCCGGAGTGGGGCGGCGGGCCCACTGGACCGCGCCCATGCCGCCGAGCCGGGTCGGCGGCCCCGCGACCCAGTCGCCCTCGCCGCGCGTGACCAGGTCGATGGCGGTCGGCGTCCAGCCCAACTTGCGTACCAGGTCCGGGACCTTGGCGCCGGCGCCCGGCAGCACGAAGAACAGCATGCGGCGGTCCGGAGTGCAGGTCACCGGGCCGAGCGTCAGCTCCATGCGCTCCATCCGGGCCAGCGCCAGGAAACCGGCGGACTCGGGAACGTCCAGAGCGTCGAAGGAACGGCCCGTCGGCAGCAGGATCGAGGCCCTCGGCTGTTTCGACCACATGCGGCGCGCGGCGGTGGCGCTGCCCGTCGCCTGCGTCGCCCAGTCGGCGGTGGCGGGGTGCGCGCCGGGCGAGGCGCAGGAGGGGACGCCGCACGAGCAGCGCTCGACGCCCTCGTCCGCCTCCAGCCAGGTGCCCGGGAACACGTCCCAGTGGCGTTCTTCCGCGTACCGCACGGCGCAGTCCAGCAGTTGATCGCCGCGCTGCTTGGGGATCTGGCCGGCATCCGTGACTCCGATGGTCTCTTCCACGATGAACACAACTCTCGCCGTCACCTTGGGTTACGGGCGTGCGGTCCGCTTGCGGAGGAACATCGATCCTGCACGCGGGGCGCACCGGTGCATGGGCGGGGGCGCGCACGGGACCTCGGCGCGGGGGTGGGTAGCCACATGTGTGGAAGCCCGGGAATGGCCGTCAAAAGACCGCCAATACCGTCTCTTCCGGCATGTTCCGCATTCTCTGTATATCTGCCGGGCAGTGATCAGCGTGACCGGCGTGATCAGTTCACGAATCACGGACCACGACCCATGGACCAGGACTCACGGACCATCACCGACCACTGCGGCACCAGGGGGTAGTCAATGGCAGCCAGGCCTCTCGTCGCCCGCCAGCCGAACGAACGGTTGCAGGCGCTCATTCAGGAAGCCGGGTGCTCCAACGCCGGGCTCGCCCGCCGTGTGAACATGTGCGGCGCCGAACACGGTCTCGACCTGCGCTACGACAAGACATCGGTGGCCCGCTGGCTGCGCGGCCAGCAGCCGCGCGGCCGGGCGCCCGGCATCATCGCGGAAGCGATCGGGCGCAAACTCGGCCGGACGGTCACGATCGACGAGATCGGCATGGCCAACGGCAAGAACCTGGCCTCCGGGATCGGCCTCCAGTTCTCGCCGACCGTGCCGGGCGCGATCGAGCAGGTCTGCGAGCTGTGGCGCAGCGACGTGGGGCGCCGCGACTTCCTGTCGGGCTCGACGGTGGCCGCCTCGGCCCTCGTCGAGCCGAGCCGCGACTGGCTGATCACGGGTACGGACACCCAGGTCGCCAGGGCGGCGGGGGGC
>NZ_VBVX01000766.1 GCF_005981925.1 Streptomyces albidochromogenes | reverse complement strand
TCCTAATTATAAACACCTCCTCTAAATATCTCATAATCTCCTTCATATAATCTTATAAATAATCTTTCTTATCTCATAACCACAACCTTATCTATTTTATCAGATATATCATCATACTTCTTTATTCCATTCATATCCCTTCCATATATTTCTTCTCATTTACTTCCCCAATTCAAAATATCTCTCTTTATCTAATATTTCTACTACATAACAACCCCTCTATCTAAATTCCCATATAATTTTCCCTTAAACCTCCTCCCATAAATATCACACCTATATCATTCCCTTATCTTTTTTACAAATCGATATTTACTACCTCCATTCATATTCTCATCCTTTTAATTCTTCATTAATTATCATTCCCCTTTCAAATTCTAATTCCCTTTCAAACTCCCCTTAACCATTCCCTCAAAACCCCTCCATCAAATC
>NZ_VBVX01000765.1 GCF_005981925.1 Streptomyces albidochromogenes | reverse complement strand
ATCTATAGGAGGTAGTTCTAGCTTTAGATACTGATAATTCATTGGTTGATATGCGATGTAAGACTTTCCTCTTGATGTCAGAGGATTGACTATTATTACAGATACGCCTGAATACCATTTGAAAGTCCCGAATAATTTGATTCGGGCTCCTCGTATGTTGTTAAAGGATATGTCTGTCTTATTGTGGAACATGCTTATATTGATTGGGTGCAAAGTTAAAATGATATCATATATGATTGAAATAATATTAATTAGTTTTGAAACCGTAGCTGAAGCTTGTTAAACGGAAGACCTAAACGATAATTGAATGTTTGTTGAATTTAAGGTAATGATTAGCTAAGTTGCTATTGAAAGATTAATACCACTTAGTAATAGTCTATAAGGATGTTGAGCTATAAGTGGAAATGAATTAATATGCGTAGTGAAGTT